>JBGCEN010000550.1:0-40772 GCA_045106435.1 Rhodothermales bacterium | reverse complement strand
ATCAAGGATTTTTGATTTGTGATCTTCATCAGAGCTTATGAAACCAGCTAAAATACTTCTAAAATCATAACTCCTTGATCGATATTCTGAAATCATTTATAAAAAATACCTTCATTTATTTCGCTGACAGAGTACTAGTTTCCGAGATTTACTCCACAGCGTCTTACCTGACAGCCTCTTACCTGACAGCGTCTTACCTGACTGTCCCAGATCGTTGTTCACTGCCTCAATATTCGACTGATACGAGGACATTTTTTTAGACCATATCGAATGCGGATTAAGAGAATCGGGTTGCCTCTCCACTATGAGACCAGGCACCTATTCACTAGATAGGCCCAATTCCCACGAGCACCCTTTACATTCTTTACATCTCCTTACGATCTGTTAACCTACCCCAGGCAACAATCACATACCCGAAGCGTGGTTGTTTGAATTGACTTTTGCCAAGTTCACGTCGTCTATAGCCTGACAATGCAGTGGGAATCCGATTCAACCAATTAATACTCAGTACACCAATGCGCTACATCATACTGTGTTTTGTGCTGATTTTCACTGTAGATGCATCACTGCTTTGGGCCGCTGATGACCCCGTTGTACGACCTTCTCTTCTTGCTTACAAAACAACAGAAACGATAAGAATCGATGGTGTACTAGACGAAGCCAGTTGGAAAGCAGCTTCCATGGCAACAGACTTTCATCAATTCGAACCTGTAGAAGGTGAGCCTGCCTCACAGCAAACGGAAGTTCGTATTCTCTATTCGGACAGCCACGTATATATCGGCGCCTATTTGCACGACGACGAAGCCGGCAAAATCCTCAAGACCCTTGGCCGACGAGATGACTTGAATCAGGCTGATTGGTTCATGGTTGCCATAGATTCTTACCATGACCGAAAAACAGCGTATACCTTTGGTGTAAATGCCGCCGGCGTACAAATCGACGGAATAAATACCGACGGTAGCAGTTTTCGTATCAGCCCGCTCATTTTCGATACTTCGTGGGACGCCGTCTGGACTTCGGCTGTGCGTGTAAATGATGATGGGTGGGGCATTGAGATGCGCATCCCCTACTCCATGCTTCGATTTCCCGAAATCAAAGATCAAATCTGGGGCATCAATTTCAGACGGGTTATTCCTAGAAACAGCGAAACCAGTGAGTGGTCTCTCGTCAGGCGAGAAGATTATGCGAGTGGCTCTGTAGCAAACTACGGTACACTGGAAGGCCTGAAAAATATCAAACCCCGACGAAATATCCAGTTTACCCCGTACACAGTTTCCGGAGTATCTTTCGAAGAGGGTGATGCTGGGCGCTCTGTGAGGAGCAACAACCTGGATGTTGGTGCCGACCTCAAATTGGGTATAACATCTAACATAACACTCGATGCAACTGTCAACCCCGATTTTGGGCAGGTTGAGGCGGATCCTGCTGTGCTTAATCTGACTGTGTTCGAAAACATTCTAGACGAGCGCCGGCCGTTCTTTGTAGAAGGGTTTCAAATCTTTGATTATCGCTTCGGTTTTCGTGACGCCCTGCTCTATACCCGCCGTATAGGTGCAAATGCGCCAATTATAGGCGCAACAAAGCTTTCTGGAAGAACAGACAAGGGCTTCTCGTTTGGTTTTCTTGGTGCGCTGACTGGCCAAAACTTTACGCCAACGCGACTTTACAGCGTGGGCCGTGTGATTCAGCAAATTGGTCATTATTCAAAAGTAGGCGCCGTACTTACTGCTTTTGACAACACAGATCCGGAAGAGGACGATAAAAGGCGCAGTTTTACGGGAGGTGTTGACTGGGACTTACGGTTTGATAGCAATAAGTACAAGGTAGATGGCCACTTTAGTTTTTCAAATCGATTTATCCCTGGAGAAGCCTCTAGCCCTGAGGATACGGGCCTTGCCGCTGCAATAGGCTTTGACAAAACACGCGGTGCATTTACCTATGGCACGGGCTTTGAAATGATGGGTGACAACTTTAATCCCCGAGACATGGGGCTCCTTCGTAGAAATGACCAATTTAGGCTTACTGCTTATGTAAACAACATCGTGAATGCCGGCAAGCCTTTTGGCCCATTCCAACGCGGCTCCGTTCGTTTATTTCACTGGAATGAGTGGTCTTATGATCGCGCCCTCTACACGGGTTCAGGCTTTTTCTTTTTCAGTAGCTGGCTCACCAAGGGATCCAGAGAATTTGATCTACAAATAGTTAATCGCGATGTGTTTGGCGGCTACGATCAGTTTGAAACAAGAGGTCTTTATCCAAGAGCCAGTCCGTATTCGCTGGAGATTGAAGTCACTGCGCTGTCGGACACGCGCAGATCCTGGCAAATAGGACCTCAGATAGCAGCGGAGTTCAACAAAAATGAAGGCGCTGAATACTCGCTGGGCCTCGAAGGATTGTGGAATATTGGATCTCGATTGAGCCTTGAAACAGAAATAGGGTTTGGTATTGAACAAGACCGGTATGCATGGGCTTCAAACGAAGCTTTTCGCCGGCTCGACACGGGTTGGCAAATAGGGGAAGAAGGCTTGTTAGAACCTGATGAAATCAGCGACACTGAATTTGCATCTTTTGATGATCTGGGCACTCTGGATGCTATTTTGGCAGAAGCTGATCCGTTTCAGGAGGGCAGCAACGATTATTACGTCCCGATATACGGCAATCGAAACAATCGCTCAATCGACCTGTCACTCAGGAGCAACATCACTTTCACGAAAGATCTTTCTCTACAAATCTTTAGCCAGTTGTTTATCGCGCGTGGCAAATATGATGAGTTTGAGATTCTGCAAAATCCTGATGCAATCAGTAGCTTTGCAGCCTACCCCAAGCAGCATGACTTTTCGCTCAACAGCTTTTTGCTAAACACGGTCTTTCGCTGGGAATTCAGGCCCGGCTCCTCGATATTTCTTGTTTGGTCCCAGTCTCGCACCAATGATGTCTTATTGGATCCCTTTAATCCCAACAACATCGATTTATACGGACAAGAAACCCTCGATCAAATTAACGACGTCTTTGGGCTTTTCCCTACCAACGTATTTCAGATCAAGATAAGCTATCTGATTGGCTCCTAGGTGGGATCAGGGATACGATGTCGCTTTATTCGTGACTCGTTTTAGTGTTCAAGGTTTCGGTTTTTTTGTATGCAAAAACCTGCATTAATGAGTACGCCAGTTCTGCTTTCGCCGAATGATCAAAGATAAAAATCCTGTCTGTCTTTAAAAGCCCCCTTTAAAACACATAGCCCACGTTTAAATTAGATGTATAAGGGCCGTTTAAGCTTTGCCCCATAAACGTTAGCTCTACAGGTCCAACAGGCGTCAGGATGCCGGCAGAGATGCCAAATCCGGCCCTGAATTCATCCGTTCTGATACGCCACAACCACGAATCACTTACGCGTGCAGCATTCCAATCTGCATTGAGGAAAATAGATCGTGTGAGTTGGTACTGAAGTCCGAGGGTGACTGCTTGCGCACTGCTACCCGCCAATTCGTGGATGGCGTATCCCAGCATAGGAAACTGTCGAGTAGATAGATTTCTAAATAACGTTGCTCCACCCAGGTAAAACTGATAATGCAAAGGGGCATCCTCTCCCCTTACCCTGCCGGCTGTCAATCGTGTTGAGATTGTCCACCGTGGATGGATAGGCCGGCGTGCTTGCCAATCAAAAACGTAGCGCCCAAAAGCAGGAAACCCCAGCCCCTCCGGCGTACCTTCTGCTTCCAAACGCAACAGATATCCCGTCGTTGGAAAAGCCGAGCGATCGAAGGTTTCGAGGTTAAAGCGAGCAATCCCTGTTAACAGTAGTTCGTTATTTACCAGCGAATCCACGCGGCCTATATCGCGGCCATAGTTGTAAAATTCGGTTTTAATACCAATCGTACCTTTGCTGTTATTGACAAAGGTTGATGAGAATAATGCAGACCCCTCAACGTTCCTCACTTTTAGCGAAGCATTACGCCGGCCTTCTACAAAAATATTCAGCGGTTCACGCGTTAGCCGGCCTTCGAGTGTTAATGCAACCCGGGGTTTGGTACGCAGCGGAATCGCATATGCCAGGCGCCCCTGCAACGTCTCACCAAATCGTATATCAGACCTCAACGTTGTACCAAATCCGATTTTCCCGTTGAGCAATGCGCTAAATAATAGAGAGGCCTTGTTTTGGGTCTGAAACCGCAGCCCAACGCGAAGCCGCTGTTCTGTACGCTCTTTTGCTTCAATGTAGAGCAAAGTCCCTTCGCCATCCTCAGAGGGCAGTAACCGATACGTCAACTCTTCTAACGAAGCGGCATAGTACGCACGACTGATGGCCTTCTCCAGCTCATCATACTCGATCCAGATCGGTGTAGAAAACCCTAAACTTCCTTCAAACTGATTCACATATGCCGTAGAAAGGCCATCCATTCGGATATCCTGTACAAGAAGTGTATCCGTACTTAGCGATGATATTGGGCCCGGCTGGGTATAATTCCGATCTAAAGATTTGGCTAGTGCCCGCAGTTCAGGCAATAGCGCACGAGCGGCCTCTTCCCCTCGTTCAATTACCTCCTGCGCATCCTCAAAACTCAATACAGAAAACCCATTCAGATCAGGCTGAATAAGTATATCTGCCAATTTCCGCTGTTCATCGTTTGATACTTGTTTACGAAAGCTTGCGACCTGGTTCATCACGCCCACAAGAGATCTCAAACTATCAGCAGGTTCGAGGTCAGAACCTACATCCACACCAATCACAAATGTAGCCCCCATCTCAAAAGCATCTTGAACGGGTAAATTTCTCGATGCATCGCCGTCTACATAAGAACGGCCGCGGATTTTCAATGGAGTAAATACGCTTGGATAAGCCATACTGGCGCGTAATGCCCGCGGGAAGTATCCCTGCTCAAATCGAACAGCTTCCCCGGTCTCCAGATCGGTAGCTATGCAAGCAAAGGGAATGGGAAATGTGCTGAAATCATACTGATCATGAACAGACTGGGTAAGCCGTGCCAGGAGCATCATCACCCCATGCCCTGAGACCAATCCACTAGGCAATTGTACCCGGCCTTTTTCAAACGGAAGCGAAACGAGGAATTGCTCAGACTCCTTAAGTTTTTCGTACGATACCAAACCACGAGCCGGCCGATCATCAAATATCGCTTGCCAGTCTTTTTCTTGCGTCAGGTCTTCCAGCTGCGCCGGTGTGTATCCGATCGAATACAATCCACCCACAATGGCCCCCATGCTGGTACCCGTAACAACATCAATGGGGATATTCGCTTCTTTCAGGACTTTTAATACACCAATGTGCGCAAATCCTTTTGCCCCCCCTCCGCTTAAAGCAAGTCCAATCCTGAACGTATTCTGGTTATCTAACAGTTCCGGCTGCGCTTTCAGGGAAGCAGGATAAGCCAGCATACAAAGTGTAATTACAAAATAAAGTATCCGAGCAGTCAACAGATCTCAGTTTTCAGTTATCAGTTTTCAGATCTCAGTTTTCAGTTATCAGCTATCAGATCTCAGTCACGAAGATTATTCCAGCATAATACTGACAACTGTAAACTGATAACTGAGATCTGATAACTGCCCCCCCTATCCGAGATCAAACGACTCGCCATGTTCGGGAATCATAACCTGTTTGTATCCCTCATCATTGAGGCGCAATTTGAACGCGTCCTGGCGCTTGGGTGCACCATGTACTAGAAATATTTTACGAAGCCGTTCTTTATCAACAGACTTAATAACTTGCAAAAGTCCCGGCTCGTCTGCATGTGCAGAATATCTGTTCATAACAACAACGTCAGCACGTAAGGTATGCTTTTCACCAAAGATGCGAACCGCCGGCTTCTTTTCAATGAGCTTTTTCCCAAGCGTATGATCTGCGCAATACCCTACCATTAAGACCGTGTTGCGTTCATCTTCAATGTTGTTTCGCAAGTGGTGCAAAATACGGCCGGCTTCACACATACCCGATGCAGAAATTATAACCATGGGCATGCTGGTACCGTTCAACTCTTTTGACCGCTCTGCTTTTCGTACATATTCCAGCTTTTCAAATCCGAAAGGATTATCGTCTGTCCGCATATACTCAAGCAAATCCTGATCAAAACATTCAGGGTGTGAGAGAAATACGCCGGTTGCGTTCACAGCCAACGGACTGTCGACGTATACTGGAATTCGAGGCAAAGCCCCTTCATTCCAGAGTTGGTCCAGCGTATAAACGATTTCCTGGGTCCGCCCTACCGAAAATGCAGGAATGATTACCTTCCCACCTCTTGCTGCGGTACGCTGAATCAGTTCTGCCAGCTTCGCTTTTGATTCCGTTGGTGGCAAATGTTCTTTCCCACCGTATGTCGACTCCGATATCAGGTAATCACAGTCGTCCATTGGTTGAGGATCTCTTAAAATGGGCCGATCAGGGGATCCTACGTCTCCTGTAAATCCGAGTTTGATTGTTTTACCATTTTCCTTGATGGTAAGCACCATGGTGGCAGAGCCAAGGATGTGGCCGGCATCTCTATAAATAACTTCCACTCCGTCGACAGGCGAGAATTCCTGTGCATATGATATGCCTACAAAATGTCCTAGTATTCCATCCGCATCAGATTGATCGTAAAGCGGCAGAACGGGTGGTTTTCCTTTTTTCTTTCGGAGCTTGTTTACAAAGCGGATGTCTTTCTCCTGAATATGCGCGCTATCGCGGAGCAGCAAACTGGCCAAATCATATGTGGCGTGGGTTGCATACACCTTCCCACGGAATCCTTCTTTGTAGAGCTTGGGCAACAAGCCGGCGTGATCGATGTGCGCATGAGACAAGAGCACCGCATCTAACGATTTTGCATCAAACCCAAAATTCTGATTTCGCTCAGCAGATTCCGCTCTTCGCCCCTGGAACAGACCACAATCAAGCAATATCTTTTTTCCACTGTCCAGTTCTAACAAATGCTTGGACCCTGTAACGGTCCGCGCGGCTCCCCAGAATGTCAACTTCATCGTTTATGTAGTATTTAGTGTGCTTTAAAAACCGTTGAGGTCGAATCTTCACATTGAGCGAGTTGAGATTTTGAACCTCATATCTCAGCAGTTCCATAGTGCTATGCAGGTCTTTTGTTTTGGGAAGATAAGCAATGGAGATGAGAGAGTGATTAGTGGACAGTTTTTAGTGGTGCGAATCAGGAGTTGAATCGGTTTTTGACACGATTGGACAAGCAAAATTCTATCTTCAATGTCATTCTCAACTTGATTGGGGATCCATGAGCGTCTTCAGGAAAGACAGCATGACCAGAAATCATCTGAACTGTGCAGTGCTTCAAGCAAATCAGTCAATACAATAAGCTTTCTTCTCTTTGTAACTCTCATGGATCCCCAATCAAGTTGAGGATGACGAGCGTAAAAGTTGAATCCGAATAAAAAACACCATTTTAACCCCTGATTCGCATTAGAGATTAGTTTATGGTACCGCGAAAAACTAACCAATCCTCTACCATGCACAAAAAGAGCCAGTGCAACAGGGGTAAAGACACATAGCC
Source organism: Rhodothermales bacterium (assembly GCA_045106435.1). GTDB lineage: Bacteria > Bacteroidota > Rhodothermia > Rhodothermales > JAHQVL01 > JBCCIM01. The sequence continues at coordinate 33,270 of JBGCEN010000550.1, read as the reverse complement.
GGCGGGTTTTTTTGGCAAACTAGTTGCTTACATACCTCATATCTTCGTCTGCTATTACTAAATAGATACTACTAATGATAGCTCTACTATTCAGAACGGCGATAATTTAATAGAAGTCAAGACCCGATATTCAGGATGTTTTTACTTCCTTAGGCACTTCAACCCACGCTTTATTTCGCTCATTCAGTTCTATCAATACTGACCCACGTCTGAAATTTTTAATATCTCACCCGATACCCTGCATAGGTGTAGTTTCGGAATGACTTTAAAAAAGCTTATGTAAGTCGCTACTTAGCGTCGGGAAATTGGACAAAATGTTCAATTTGAAGGATAAAAATATTACTTCCACGCATTACTTGCTCCCTATCGCATCAAAGCTGGCTTCATCTTAAGCCCAATTAATACAGGGTCGATTTACTATTGAATCAATAATATTGATTGATTGAATTATTCAGCATGATGGTTAACACATTCTATAAAAGTCTCATCTTAATGCTTGGCCTCTTCAGTCTCTGGATTGCCCAGCCCTCCCCAACTAATGCCCAGAGTCTGCAGCTTGGCGATGGGGTGCGCATCACCTTTTATAATATAGAAGAGCCTATTTCGGGTGACTATTATGTGATGCAAGATTGGATGATCCAGTTACCGTACGTGGGCCTCGTGCCAGTTAGAAACAAGGCATTTGATTCGCTTCGAACATCAATAATTGACTCCTATGGCACAATTTACAGAGAGCCAGAACTCACTGTACAGCCTTTATTCCGCATAAATGTCCTGGGCGAAATTAATGAGCCGGGCATCTATTATGTGACAGGGTTTGAGAAATTAACCGACTTACTGGCGCAAGCCGGCGGTGAGACAAATGAAGCCGATCTGGACAAGATCTTTCTCATCCGCGATGGCGAGCAAATTGATATTAATGCCAAAAAGATTTTAAAACAGGGCCAAATCCTTCAAGATTTCGGTCTAGAATCGGGAGACCAGATATACGTTTCTCGCGTGGGGCTCGTCAGTTTCAGAAATGCTTCTTTATTGATCTCGGGTCTTGGCGTAGCAGCAACCATTGCGGCCATCTTTATCACACGCAGATAACTTGATGACCTTTACTCTGATATCCTTATCCCCCTTGTAACTTCCTTTTGAAGGTATGGCAAATACTATAATTGAAAACGGAAATCAGTTTAATCCGTTCAACCAAAACGGCAAGAACCAGGCGGAATTTTCCATTTCGGACTTACTCCAAATCCTGAATCGCCAGCGGGTTATCATTCTATTAACGGCGTTCCTTGTTGCAACAGCTGCAGGGGTATTCACCTATTTCATGGACCCTGTCTATGAATCAAAGGCTGTCCTCAAGAAAGAAGTTGCCGGCAAAAATCAAATGCCAGATCAGTTTTCCAGAATGGTGGCTACGCAAGGCGCATCTGGAGAAATAGAAACCGAGTCGGAGCTGTTAAAATCGCGCGGGGTTCTTGAAAAGGTTATTCAGGACCTGGATCTGTACTTTATCCTGGAAAGCATTGAGGTGCCAGGCGTCGTTTCCTATACATTCGATGTCCCACTGGAAGACTATAAGAATGAATTAGCCCAGTATCCGCAAACGGGCGCGCCTCGCATTGAGGTGGAGGAATTCAATGCAATGCCTGGGTTCAGGGAATTGCCGGCAAAAAGCTACATCATCCAGGTAAACAACCAGAAAGGACTGGACCTGCTCGACGCCGAAACGGAGGAGCGGCTAGATACGCACGCAGCTGATTCCATCGTAGTGTTTCAGTTACCGCTCGTCCGCTTCCGGGTAGAATGGCCAAATCCAAAACCAGGAAGCACCCTCCTCTTTCATATTAAAAACCTGGAAGAAACGCTTATAGATAACAGGCAGAGCATTGGCATCTCAACGCCACCAAACACAACGCTTTTGGTGGTTTCTGTTCAGAATTCTTCCCCCTATATGACGCAACGTATCGCCAATACGATTGCAACTAAATTCAGAGAAACGCGCATTGAGCATAAGCGCGAAACGATCCGCTATTCGTCAAATTTTGTAGATGATCAGCTCGAAGAAATCAAGGTAAACCTCAAAACCTCAGAAGAAGCACTTAGCGCCTTCAGAGGAGACAACCAACTGACAGATATTGATGCATCAACCAGGGATGCACTGGATTTCCTCAGCACGCTTGAAGCTGAAAAAATTCAGACAGACTTACTGCTCTCCGAGAATCGCTCCAAGCTTGAAAACCTGCGCATTCAATCTAATAACGGCGATTTCTTCGACCAGACATATCTTACACCACAAACAGAATCAGGTAGTAATTATACGCCTTTCTCCTCTCTACTTGAACAGCTATCAAATACAGAGTTGGAAAGACTGGAGTTGCTTCAGAAAAGAACTGAGAGTCATCCTGATGTAGTCGCTGTCAATCAAAAAATTGATGAGATTACAAGAAGCCTTGCTCAGTTTAACCAAAATACGCTCAAGTCGTACGAAATCATTATCAGCTCGCTGGAAAACAAGCAAGCCGACCTGAGCAATCTCATTTCTACCTACAGCCGCAAGGCACGTACACTTGCCTCGTCAGAAGCAGATCTGATGGAGTTAATGCGGGACAAGAATCTGTATGAGAAAATGTATCTCCTGTTGTCGGACAAACGGGAAGAGATGCGAATTGCAGAGCTGTCTCGTCTGCAGGATATCATTATTGTCGAAGCGGCGGTAATACCCATTGAGCCTATTTTGCCCAAGAAGAAAATCAACGTTTTAATTGGATTGATTCTGGGCATGATGGCCGGCTTGACACTGGGCCTCATCAGAGAGTTTAATGGCAAAACCATTACTACGCTGAGCGAAATTGAAGACAAGCTCATGATTCCAATTCTCGCGATTCTGCCGACTTACCCGACAGAGATCAGAGAAAAGATCAAAAAGAACTACACCATACTCAACCATCTGGAGTTGCTCACGGATACCCAGTTTGGCTTTAAAGAATCTTATCGGATGCTTCGAACAAAGCTGTCCTTTATCCTGTCGACCAAAAGAAGTCCGATCAAAAACAATCTGCTATTCACGAGTTGTGAAGAAAACACGGGCAAAACAACCGTTGTAACCAACTTCTCGTTATTGCTTTCAATGGCCGGCAAACGAATTCTGGTCATCGATTGTGATCTGAAAAATCCGACGATAGGTCGTTTTTTCAATATTCCCTTCAATGCGCCGGGGCTGATAGACTTCCTAACACACGATTACATCACAACACCTGACATTTACACGCCGCTTGACGACCCAGCATTCCAGGACGTCAGCCTCTTCAATCCAACCATACGGATGGAAGACAGGGAGATGGATATGGCGTTTAAGCGCTACTCGCTGGATGTGATTCCAGCCGGCGGCTCTATTGACCACTCGAGTGAACTGCTGGATTCTGACAAATTCAAGGATTATCTCCTCGAAATCTCAAGCTCGTACGATTACATCTTAATCGATACACCTCCGGTTACAAGAACCGTGGATGCGCTGACGCTGGGTAACTTCGTGAAAAATGCGGTCCTTGTAGTAAAACCAAATTACACCCGAAAAGACAACTTAAACCGCGCTATACAGGACTTTCGGCAGTTTAACGTGCACCTTTTAGGCAGCGTTATTAACGCCTGCGACATCAAGCGATTCGCAGATGATTACGGCTACGGCTACGGCTATGGGTATTCTTACCAGTATGAGCCACAATATCCTGAATTACCAGAGGCTTCAATCAACTAGACACATGAGCCACTTAAGCGCCTAATGTCACCACTTGAGCATACTTTGTGCTCTACTGTTCTTTCGTTTTTTAGCACTGAAATACACAAAAGTTAGTCCATAGGAGACATAGGAGTGCGCCAGACTAACCGTTAAAAACCTTGTAAATCGCAGTATACTTCGGTATTCCGTTCGGAGACCCACAAAAGCGTTGTCCCGAATTCTAATATCGAAGGTGTTATGCGGTTACAAGAAGTAAGCAGTGCCCCCAAAGAACCAACTCTGGATCCTATCTCAGGACTTATTGATAGCATCCAGCAGGAGGCCAATGAGCATAAAGGTTACGGGGCTCTCAAAAGAAGTTTTGACTTTACTGCTGCGTTATGCCTCGTATTGCTATGCCTTCCGTTACTTGTCATTGTTGCGCTTTGCATTAAAATCTCCTCTAAAGGACCCATTTTGTTTGTCCAGGAGCGTGTAGGACAAGGCGGCAAATTATTCAAATTTTATAAGTTCAGATCGATGAAGGTTGATAATGACACATCGATTCATGAAGCTTACATGCAGAAATTGATTCGTGGTGAAGTGGAAGCCAATAAGGCAGCCGAAGCACCTCAATTCAAAATTGAAAATGACCCACGAGTTACAGATTTTGGACGGTTTATCAGAAAAACCAGTCTGGATGAGCTTCCACAGCTCTTTAATGTCCTGAATGGCAGCATGAGTCTTGTAGGCCCAAGACCTCCTATCCCTTATGAGGTAAAGGCTTACAAAAGCTGGCATTTACAACGCCTGAGTGTAAAACCTGGTGTTACAGGGCTCTGGCAGGTAAGTGGACGTAGCTCCATCGCTTTTGATGAAATGGTCCAATTAGATCTGGAGTACATCGAAAAGAGAAATCTTTTTCTAGATCTAAAAATCTTGTTTCAAACTATTCCTGCAGCACTTAACACAAGTACAGCTGCGTAGGATTGTTCGTTGCTCCTGACACTGTTCTTTTACCTGGTTCTTTACCTTGATTGTGACCACTTGATATTACAGTAAATACCACGCTGCATCATTTACTCACACTGATTAGTCGGCATATTTATTTGCATTTCACAGGTCATAGCAATCGGGTAACACGCTCTTTCTCGCGACCGGCATTTAATAAGATCCACATCCTGACCGAAAAAGAAAAAGAGATCACAGGCATCATTTAGCTTCGACTCACGCAAGGGCTCTATTTAATAATTAATAATTAAGCATCCATAAGGACGCGAAGTACTAGAGGCACGTATGATTAAAATTGGTGTTATTGGTTGTGGCTATTGGGGCCCTAATCTCATACGCAATTTCAGTAAAACAACTGGTTGTGAGATGGTAATCTGTTGCGACATGCAGCAAGATCGCCTGGACCGTATCGCGTCACTTTTCCCGCATATCAAAACAACAAACAATCACGAAGATCTACTCAATTCAGATCTAGATGCAGTAGCTATTGCAACGCCGGTCTGGACCCATTATCCATTGGCCAAGAGCTTTCTTGAAGCCGGCAAACACGTGTTTGTTGAAAAACCGCTGACGCCCTCTTCTGAAGAATGCCAGGAGCTCATCGAGTTGGCTGAGGAAAAAGGCCTCGTATTGATGGTGGGTCATACTTTTGAGTATACAGCTGCGGTTAACAAAATTAAGGATATCGTCGCCGGCGGAGAGCTTGGAGACATTCTCTATGTGAACAGTACCCGCGTAAATCTTGGGCTTTTCCAGCAAGATATCAACGTAATCTGGGATTTGGCGCCGCATGACATCTCCATTATTACTTATGTATTGGAGCAGGAGCCAACCAAGGTGAATGCGCAGGGCATGAGTCACTTCAAAGAAGGCATTGAAGACGTCGCAATGACAACGATGACCTTTGATTCTGGCACCATAGCGTTTGTTCGAAACAGCTGGATCGACCCCAACAAGGTTCGTTCGATGATCTTTGTAGGCACGAAAAAAATGCTTGTCTACGACGACACAAGCCCGAATGAGAAGATTAAAATCTACGACAAAGGCGTCGAGAAGCCGGCATACTACGATAATTTCGCCGAATTCCAGTTCTCCTACCGCTACGGGGATATCTACATCCCACGCATTGAAGAACACGAAGCTTTGAGCTCCGAATGTGGCCACTTTGTCGAATGCATCACAGAAGGACGCGTCCCAAGAAGTGACGGCCACAGCGGTCTGCGCGTGATCCGCATCATCGAAGCAGCTGGAGAATCGCTCAAGAATGAAGGCCGTGCTATTGCAGTAAAACCTGCAGTAAAATCTGCTGCCTCTGCGCTTCAAGAGACCAATTAATCCTCTCCTACTATGGACTACGTACGTATAGCTGACGATGTGCAGTTAGGCGAAGGCGCAAAAGTATTTGCTTTTGTAAACCTGTATGGTTGCACTATTGGCGATCATACGAAGGTAGGTACCTTTGTCGAAATTCAGAAAGGCGCCCACGTGGGTGCTCATTGTAAAATCTCAAGTCACACCTTCATTTGCGAAGGTGTACAAATTGAAGACCGTGTTTTCATTGGACATGGCGTGATGTTTATCAACGATTTATATCCTCGCGCTACAAATGAAGATGGGTCTCTGCAAACAGAGGAAGACTGGAGTTGTGAATCTACAGTCATTGAAGAAGGGGTGTCTATCGGCTCTAATGCAACCATTTTAGGCGGCATTAGAATCGGTAAAAACGCCATTGTAGGTGCAGGAGCAGTCATCACTAAAGACGTCCCTCCTTACACCATAGTAGCCGGTAACCCCGCTAGAATCATACGCAAGATTAGCCAATCAGAAACCAATGGAAGTACCGTTCCTAGATCTCAAAGCGCAGTATAACTCTATCAAGGATGAGGTGAATTCATCCATCCAGCAGGTCCTTGACAAAACTGCATTTGCAGGCGGCCCTTTTGTACAACAATTCGAAGAGTCCTTCGCAACGTATTGCCAGACAAAACATGCCATTGGCGTGAGTAATGGCACGTCAGCCTTGTGGCTTGCGCTGGCAGGCCTTGAAGTAGGCGCCGGCGATGAGGTTATCACGGTGGCAAATACCTTTATTGCAACCGCAGAAGCCATTTCGTTTGCTGGAGCAACGCCTGTCTTCGTCGACATCGACGAAAGCACGCATACGATGGATCCGGAAGCCATTGAAGCGGCGATTACGCCAAAAACAAAGGCGATCATTCCTGTGCACTTGTTCGGCCAGATGGCTGATCTCAACCCAATCATGAAGATCGCGCGCAAGCACAATCTTTTTGTGATTGAAGATGCGGCACAGGCGCATGGTGCTACCTACCAGGGACACCGGGCAGGTTCTATTGCGGATGTTGGCTGTTTCAGCTTTTATCCTGGCAAGAACCTCGGTGCTTATGGAGAAGCCGGCGGCGTTGTGACCAACAATGCAGAAGTTGCCGCACGCATTCGCATGATCCGCGACCATGGTCAGTCTAAAAAGTACTTCCACAAAGTTATTGGATGGAATGCACGTATGGACGGTATTCAGGGTGCTGTACTTTCGGTCAAACTGAAGTACATCGACCAGTGGAATGAATTACGCCGGCAACATGCGCATGAGTATGACAACTTGCTTGCCAACGTACCAGGTGTGCTTACACCAAAGGTAGCGCCGTATGGTACACATGTTTACCATATTTATGCGCTCAGAATGGCAAATAGAGAAGAGGTCATGAGCCGGCTTCGCCAGAATGGCGTGGCGTGCGGTATTCATTACCCACTTCCTTTGCATCAGCAGGAAGCTTATGAGTATCTGAACTACAAACAAGGAGATTTCCCAATCTCTGAGAAATGTTGTGCTGAATACATCTCTCTTCCTATGTTCGCAGAATTAACGCCTACACAAATCCTGCACGTGGCAGAGACTTTGAAGCAGGTTGTTACAGAAATGAGCAGCCAGGCTCAAGACAATGACAGCGAAGCAAATGAAGAAGTAGGTGGAGATGGTCATCATTCCAGCTACAAAAAGACAACGATCGTGTCTTAACCTTCTTACAGCATCTACATAGGTATAGCGTAATACTGCTGGATGCCGGGCCCTGGATCACCTCATTGTGTTTCAGGCCCCGGCATCCAGCATCCTGTATCCGGTAATTTGGGTTTGATCTGTTCTTCCCTCCATTCTTGTGTTTAAAGTTGGCAGTATTCAAACATCAGGATTTGGTTGTGTAGCATAAATTGTACAACCATTAGCAACTGACATCAGAAAACTGATCGCCAAACAAATTATCCAATATTGGTTTTCAAGAAATGGCAACGCAGGACGACATCATAAGACAAAATACTGTTGATGCACTGGCAAAAGGCCTCTATGAGGAAGCCAGCAAATATGGATTACAGCAGCCTGAAATCATCCGTTTTGTAAACACACTCCTGCAACTGTCCATGCAGGAAGATACACCTATTACACCGGCTACGCCGCTAACGCCCCCTGCTTCTTCAGCGAACCACGCACTCCCACTCGTTTCTAAAGAGTTATCTATTCGATCTTGTTGTACAAAACAAGACAAACAGCTTATAGAAACCTGGCTACAGGATCCTTGTGGCCAGCATTTTCTTCGCTATCGACTTACGGCCCGCACCATTTCTATAGAGCAATTGCTGGACGAAAGCGAGCATCTCCTGGGAATCATCACGCTAAACAATAATGAACAGTTCAATACCCCCATCGGATGTGTTGCATTTCTTGACTATGACCGGACGCACCAAAAGGCTGAGCTTAGAAAGCTCATTGGCGTCCCTGAAATGCGTGGTATGGGGTATGCAAAACGTGCAACACGCCTTTGGATGAACTATGGTTTAAATGAGCTTGGCTTACAAAAAATCTATCTAAACACCCTTAGTAATAATATTCGAAATATTAGGCTCAATGAAGACCTGGGCTTCTCCGTAGAAGGAATATTGCGGAACGAGGTTTTTTTGGAAGGTAAATATCATGATATCATCAGAATGGGGCTTTGCTCTGGATAAACGCTCAAGCCACGAAGCTTATTCAGTATTTTTTATTAACCAAAGTCCTTACAGCTCTTGTTTAACTGATGGTATTTGATGCCGAAGCATAAACGCTGCCACAGGCACCACATGATATCTTTGCCATTGAAAAATGCTATACAACTGCACTCAGAGTAACAACTCCCGTTTATTTAGCTGCATGCTATAACTATATCCGGCAAGAAATAATACAGATGGTTGTTATAACCGGTTTTAAAATCCAGCTTCGCGAACTAAGATGAAAAGATTCCACGCTTTAAGTTTGGTTCATTTTGTCGAAAACAAAAGATGAGAGTTGTTCTAGCCGTTTTAGCCCACGCAAAGGAATTGTAAAGTCAGTTTGAGTATCAAGAAATTTTTCTATCTCGCCAAGCCTCTCATTCCCCGGCGCCTCCAGGTAGCAGCCAGGCGCCGGCTGATGCGCCGCGTGCGTACTAAAAATGCACACATATGGCCTATTCATCCAGATTCTGCGCAAAAACCGAGCAATTGGCAAGGCTGGCCCAATGGTAAAAAATTCTCCGTAGTACTCACGCATGATGTGGAGCTCGCCGGCGGACATGATAAGTGTACAGCCTTAATGCAACTGGAACAGCAGCAAGGATTTGTCTCCTCATTCAATTTTGTGCCTGAACGCTATGAAGTGTCGCCAACACTCAGGTCTACGTTGAATGCAGCAGGATTTGAAGTCGGTGTGCATGGCCTTAACCATGATGGCAAGCTCTTTAGCTCCAGAGAGGAATTTAGCCGGCGCGCTGTGAAGATCAATCAGTATATCAAGGACTGGAAAGCCGATGGATTCAGGGCGCCGGCGATGCATCATAATCTCGACTGGATCAGAGATCTCAATATAGAATACGACGCATCGACATTTGACACGGATCCATTCGAACCACAGCCCGATGGCGAATGCACAATATTTCCCTTTATGGTACCAGACGACGGGGACCGAAGCGGCTATGTTGAACTACCGTATACGCTCCCGCAAGATTTCACGCTATTTGTGATACTGCAGGAAAAAGAACCGAATATCTGGAAACGAAAAGTTGATTGGATTGCCGAACGCGGTGGAATGGTACTGGTTAATGTCCATCCTGATTATATCAATTTCGAGAATGGGCAGACCGGCAACGAAGAATTCCCGGCGTCTATCTATGCCGAATTCTTGTCTTATATCCGCACGAAATATGAAGGTGAATACTGGCATGCCCTTCCCAGAGAAATTGCTGCTTTCTGGAAAGAACAACATATGCTCAATTCATCATCAACTCCTGTAACCGCAGGAGAGTAATTTTGCCATAAGCACATAGAAGCACTTTCCTTCAATTCATCTTCAAACAAACTGGTCAAAAGCATCATAACGCAGTGCAAAAGTATCGTTTAGGCTAGCGCCTAATAAGGATTTAACTTAAATCCATTCGCTCTAATCCGCTGCGCCAAAAGTGCTAGTAAAAAGAACTGATTTACACCAAATTTCTTGCTTAACCCCGGGCATCGTAGAATCATGCTATTGTGCATTCCTCGCCTTTGATCCACGCTTCTTTTGACTGACCAACTTTCTCACCTGGTCAAGTTTTTAGCGAGGAGTAATGTTCGACTTCGATTCTGCCGATACCACAGGAAATCGCTCACTGGGGAATTGATACATGTTATTGTTGAGGAGTAATGGAAATGCAGTCTTCATCTCGAGAAATTGCTGAATTACATGTGGCTATCGCAGCTACGTTTACGGCAGAGCCCGTTGAGAAAACCCTTTCATTCTGGCTAGAATCGTTAAATATTCCACATGTAATCCAATTTTCACCCTACAACCAGGTATTTCAGCAGCTACTTGATCCGAACAGTCTTTTTGCCCTTAACAAAAACACTGAAAACAGGCATGCGCTGAATATCATCTATATAAGACTGGAAGACTGGCTTGGTGCGTCTTCTGTTGCCGATATAATTGCCTCTTCGGCGCTTGTAGCTTCGAATGGCACAACGGCTCAACCTAACGGACACGAAGCCTTAAATCGTAGCGCCGGCGATATCGAGCATACGACCAAAATGCTACGTCAAAACGCTGAAGACCTGGTCAATGCCATCAAAGTTGCCAGCTTAAAAGGTAACGTCCAACATCTTCTCGTTTTCAGCCCGATATCAGAAGCCGGCAAATCCAGCGCATCCTTCGTCGATATCCTCTCAAAAACGGAGGCCTATATCGTCGATCAGTTGCGTGGGGCAAAACAGGTAGAAACCGTCACGCAAGCGCAAGTGATGGCCTGGTATCCCCTATCTGGCTATGATGACAAACACACTGCACGCGCCGGCCACGTCCCGTACACCGACACCTGTTATGCAGCTCTTGCAACAGCTGCTGCCCGTCGTTTCAGTGCATTAACGCGACCACCGCACAAAGTAATCGTGCTGGATTGTGACAACACACTTTGGGACGGTGTCTGCGGCGAAGTAGGGCCGACGGGCGTAAAAATCACGGAGCCTTTTAAAGCGCTCCAAGCTTTTATGCTTGCCCAACAGGAAGCCGGCATGGTCCTGTGTCTGGCCAGTAAAAACATAGAAGCCGATGTGGATGCTGTGTTTGAGCAAAACGCGGATATGCTGCTTGGCAAAAATGACATCGTTTCTACGCGTGTAAACTGGCAACCGAAATCAGACAATATTAAGTCGCTTGCCGCAGAGCTAAATCTGGGCCTCGATAGTTTCATCTTTATCGATGATAATCCAATTGAATGCGCTGAAGTTCATGCAAGCTGTCCTGAGGTTGCTGTTTTCCAACTGCCTAAAGCGCCGGCAGATATTCCTCATTTCCTGCAGCACATCTGGCTTTTTGACAACGTAGGTGTTACAGACGAAGACAAAAAGCGCGCAGAAAGATACAGGCAGAACTCCAAGCGTGAACAAGCAAAAAATGCATCTGGTTCGCTAAAAGACTTCCTGGAGAATCTGAATCTGTCTATCCAGATTTCTGCGCCAACAAAAACACATTTCCCGCGGATTGCACAGCTTACGCAGCGCACCAACCAGTTTAATACAACGACCATTCGCCGGCAAGAGCCGGAAATGATCGAACTCGTACAAGACGGCAGCCTGAATGCAGCCATTGTCGAAGTAAGCGACAGATATGGTGATTACGGGCTTGTAGGTGTGCTCTTGTACAACTATACCCAAGAGGCACTGCAAGTTGATTCACTGATTCTCAGTTGCCGTGCGCTAGGCCGCGGGGTTGAGCAATCAATGGCCAAGTTTTTGGCAGAAGAAGCCAGCAAACAAAACAGACTACGCGTAGATGTTGCGTTTTCCCAGTCTGAAAGAAACGAACCTGTTCACGCGTTTCTCGAAACAGTGGCTACACACTCAAAATCAGAGTTTAGCCAGGGCACAGTCTATCAATACAATACAGCAGACCTGCTCGCTCTTGTACCACTCGAAGCCGCCACACCATCGCTCGCAGTAAATGGTAGTAAAAATGGCACGATGAATGGCAGTTCAAAGGGCGCTGCGAAGGAAAATGTATCAGGAATTAAAAAGACCTTAAACAGTCAGCATGCTTCAAATGGTCATTTATGGCAATATGTTGCGTCGGGTTTGAGTCGCCCAATAGATATAAAAGAGAAAGTTCTAGGGAGAACAGTGCCCCGCCCCGCGCTGCAAACACCTTTAATTGAGGCTCAAACCAGAGATGAGCAAATTGTGGCTCAAATTTGGCAGGATGTTTTGGGCATTGAAGGCATCGGTTTAGAAGACGGATTTAAAGAACTCGGCGGCACATCGCTTCAATTGGTTCAGATCTATGGCCGGCTAAGAGCGCAGTTTGATGTAGATCTTCCTTTTACAAAACTTTTTGCGTTGCCAACAATCCGGACTTTTATAGAGCACCTCAGCGCATCTCCGGACAAAGATGATAAAGGAAACGCAATTCAGGAGCGCGCCGCACGGCAAAAAGCTGCCATGCAAAAGAGAAAGAAATTACAACTGAATTTGAGATAACTGATTAAAGTATTTAGACCAGTATGGATGGAATAGCAATAATTGGAATGTCAGGCCGCTTCCCAGGGGCCAATGACGTGAAAGGGTTCTGGAAAAACCTTGTCAACGGGGTTAATTCTATTGTCCCGATTCCGGATGAAGAAATGGAATTATCTGCAGCTGATCGGGCATTCCTCGCGGACAATCCTAACTTTGTACAGAAAGGTGCTGTTGTTAAACAGGCAGATCACTTTGATGCCGCCTTCTTCGGGATTTACCCCAAAGAAGCGCAGGCAATGGATCCACAGCATCGCCTTTTTCTCGAATGTAGCTGGGAGGCTGTTGAAGACGCCGGCTATATTCCATCAACTTATGACGGGTCTATCGGCGTATATGCCGGCAGCTACATGAACACCTACACGTTATGTAGCCTGGAAACCAATCCGGCCTTCATCGCCAGTCTTGCCAATTCTTTCCATGGCGGAGTCCTTCAAAATGAGCTGGGAAATGACAAAGACTATATGTCTACGCGTGTTTCCTTCAAGCTGAACCTGCGCGGCCCCAGTCTTACAATTCAAACCGCTTGCTCTACGTCGCTGGTCTCGGTAGCACAGGCCTGCATGAGTTTATCCAACTACCAGTGTGATATGGCACTGGCTGGTGGCTCTACGTTGAAATTGCCGCAGAACCGCGGATATCTCTACGAAACAGACGGCATGGTTTCGCCTGATGGCAATATCCGCACATTTGACGCCAAAGCACAGGGTACCGTTTTCGGTAACGGCGTTGCCGTTGTGCTCCTGAAGCGACTTGAAGACGCCATTGCAGACGGTGACAGTGTATATGCTGTCATCAAGGGATGGGGTGTTAATAATGACGGCGCATCCAAGGTTGGCTATACGGCACCCAGTGTAGATGGGCAGACAGAAGCCATTGCCCTGGCACAAGCCGTTGCAGATATCGATCCGCGTACCATTTCATATATCGAAGCACATGGTACGGGTACGCCCAAAGGAGATCCGATTGAAGTTGACGCGCTCACCAAGGCATTCCAGCTTAAAACCGACGACAAACAGTTTTGCCGGATTGGATCGTTAAAACCCAATATCGGGCACCTCGACGTTGCAGCCGGCGTGGCTGGCTTGATGAAAACGTCGCTTGCCTTGCAGAACAAGGTCATCCCCCCTACCCTCAACTTTGAGACGCCAAATCCCAACATCGATTTCGAGAATACGCCGTTTGTGGTGAATGACGAACTTACGGATTGGGATACCGAGCATTTACCGCGTCGCGCCGGCGTCAGCTCATTTGGTGTAGGCGGGACCAACGCGCACGTAGTGGTAGAAGAAGCACCTGAAGTAGACATTGATGTCTCGAAGAGACCCTATCACATTATCCCGCTTTCAGCAAGGAGCAGCACAGCTGCTGACGCCATGCTGGATCGACTACAGGCGCACTTAAAAGAAACGCCAGAAGCATCACTCGCTGATGTAGCTTACACGTTGCAACTTGGCCGGCAGACATTTAATCATTCCAGATTGTTTGTTGCAAAAGACGTCGAAGACGCTCTTTCCATACTCGAAGCCAGAGACGCAAAAAGTATTTTCTCACGTCAGCAAGTACGGCGAAATAGATCAGCCGTATTCATGTTTCCAGGCCAGGGCTCCCAGCACATTCGCATGGGGGGGGACCTGTACGAAAATGAACCGGTTTATCGCGCTGCAATAGACGAATGCGCTGCGATTCTCAAGCCCTTGCTTGGGTTTGAAATACGCGACCTATTGTATCCTTCAAAAGCGAAGGAAAAAGAGGCCAAAGCAAAAATCAACCAGACGATGGTTGCGCAGCCTGGCATTTTTGCCACAAGTTATGCCCTTGCAAAATTGTGGATGCACCGTGGTATTACGCCGCGTGCAATGATCGGGCACAGCGTTGGCGAATTTGTCGCTGCCTGCCTTGCCGGCATTTACACCCTTGAAGAAGGATTAAAGCTGGTCACGCTCCGCGGCAAGCTGATGCAAGATATGCCCGGCGGCTCAATGATGGCCGTTCGCGCTGCCGTTGCAGACATTGAAAAGCATCTGGGTAAAGATATTGATATAGCGGCTGTTAACAGCCCGGCAATGTGTGTGCTCTCTGGTCCTACGGCTGCAATAGAAAAATTACAGCAAACACTGGAATCAGCAGAAATTATCTGCCGGCCACTGCATACATCGCATGCTTTTCATTCAGCCATGATGGAAGCAGCAGTACCTCCGTTTGCTGAAGCAGTAAAAGATATCAACTTAAAAGCACCTGAAATCCCCATTATGTCGAGCGTGCATGCTACGTGGTTGACAGATGAGGAAGCAACCAATCCAGACTACTGGGCGCGGCACCTACGAGAAACAGTAAGATTTTCTGATGCAATTTCAGAAATCGCCAAAGAATCGAACGATGTATTCCTAGAAGTAGGTCCAGGTCAGACACTTAGCACTTTGGCCCGTCAACATCCGGATACGGGGGAAAAACAAGATTTCTTCTCTTCTCTCCCGCATGTCCAGCAAACAACATCTGCATTTAAGCATGCCGCTGAAATAATGGGCAAGCTTTGGCAGGTTGGCATCAGTGTTGATTGGCATTCAAACTTTACAAACGAATCCCGATTACGGATTCATTTGCCCACTTATCCTTTCGAACGCAAGCGATTCTGGTTTGATGAGGATAAGGAAGCTGTCTCCGTTTCCACAAATGGCCATCATGAGGCCACTCAAAAAAACAACGGTGGAAAAACCAACGGATCGCAGCCGGCGCTTGTTCATGATACTGCAACTGCTTCTGGCCCAAACAATGGCCAGCAAGTTACGCAGGTGACCCAGGTACAGTCACCACATCTGAATCAAGAGCAGCGTCAATTAATCGAACAACAGTTACAAGTAATGACACAGCAGCTTCAAGCCTGGCGAAATTTATTGAATGATTGACGCATTTCGCAGCTTCAACGCTACAGATTATTAATTAGAGATAAGCACTCTCATGAGCACACCAGAAAGACAAAGCCTAGTCCAATCCAAGTTAAAGTCGGTTTTACTCGACTTATCAGGATTTGACCTCGACGAACTGGACCAAACCGCTACATTTTTAGAATTGGGTTTTGACTCACTCTTCCTGATTCAATTTAGCCAGGCCCTAAAAACAAACTTTAAAGTAAAGATCTCATTCAGGCAGCTGATTGAGAAAATACCAACACCTGAAGCGCTTGTTGGTTTTCTCGCAGAAAAAGCGCCTGACAGTGCATTGCCTGCTGCTGCACCGGCCGCCACGCCAGTCGTTGAAGCACCGGCTCCTGAAGCTGCACCAGTCGCTACTCCGGTCGCTGCTCCTGCAGCCGCAACACCGGCACCGATGCCTGTTGCAGCACCCGTTGTTATGGCAGCACCCAGCATGGCACCGATGAGCCTGCCAGCCGGCGCGTCTAACGATGCGCTGCAGCATGTGATGGCACATCAGCTAAATGTGATGTCTATGCAATTGGCGATGCTTACCGGCGGTACTGCACCTGCACCCATGGCAGCCCCTGTGGCCGCTCCGCTTGCAGCACCAGTGGCGGCTCCTGCTGCTGAAAAGGCTGCGCCAGCCAAACCTGCGGCCAACGGCAAAAACACAGTAAATGAGCCTGAATCAGCCGCCAAGGAAGATTCGGCTACAAAAGAACGCAAGCGATTCGGCCCGTACAAACCCGTCAAACGCGCGGACGACGGCGGACTGACTGCAAAACAGCGTGCCCACCTGGATGCGCTCATCGAAAGATTTACCAAACAAACGGTTGAGTCCAAGCGACGCGCGCAGCAATACAGACCGTACTTCGCTGATCCTCGTGGTATCGCTGGATTCAGAAAGATCTGGAAAGAAATTGTCTATCAGATCACCACGGTTAGATCAAAAGGCTCCAAACTCTGGGACGTCGATGGCAACGAGTACATCGACCTCGCCATGGGATTTGGGTTGAACCTGTTTGGTCAATCTCCAGACTTTATTACTGAAGAGATCGAAAAGCAGCTGAAACTCGGCGTTGAGATCGGGCCACAGTCTACACTGGCCGGCGAAGTAGCTCAAATGCTTTGTGGAATGGTAGGGCAGGAACGCGCTACGTTTTGCAACACCGGCTCTGAAGCAGTAATGGCCGCGTTACGCCTGGCCAGACTTTACAGTGGTAAAACCAAATTTGTATTCTTCGGCGGCGCGTACCACGGTAACTTCGAGCAAGTACTGGTCCGAGCCAACGTTATTGGTGACAAACGCCGTATGTCTCCAGCTGCACCGGGCGTTCCCGAAACAGTTGCACACAATGCACTGGTTCTGGATTATGGCGACCCGGCCGGCCTCGACATCATCCGCGAACATGCAGATGAAATTGCTGCTGTATTGATTGAACCTGTTCAAAGTTCTAAACCAGATCTACAACCCAGACAGTTCCTGCATGATCTGCGGGAGCTGACCCGCGAGCACGATATCGCCTTCATCATGGATGAAGTTATTAGTGGCTTCCGGGCTGCACCTGGCGGTGCGCAAGAATGGTTTGGCGTAAATGCTGACATGGCAACCTACGGCAAAGTACTGGGAGGTGGCATGCCAATCGGTGCCCTGGCGGGTAAATCCAAATATATGGATGGCCTCGATAGTGGCATGTGGCAATACGGCGACGATTCGGTGCCTGAAGCTGACATGACCTTCTTCGCCGGCACTTTTGTACGCCATCCACTTGCAATGGCAGCTGCCAAAGCAGTGCTTGAGCAAGTACAAGCGAGAGGGCCAGAGTTACAGGAAACGCTCACACAGCGGACCACAGACCTCGTTGCTGAACTGAACAGCTTCTTTGAAGAACGTCAGGTACCTGTTCGTTTGCTACAGTATACCTCGCTGTTCCGTTTTTCCTATGCCTCAGACATGGAATACATCGACATGGTGTACTTCCACCTGCTCGAAAAAGGAATTTTCACCCGCGGCTTCTTCGACAACCTCTTCCTCTCTACAGAGCATACCGACGAGGACATCGAGAAAATCAAAACAGCATTTAAAGAAACCATCATCGAGTTGCAAGAAGGCGGATTTTTACCAGCGCCCGGTACGGCACAGGGTGATGGATTGCCCCAAGAAGAACTGACTGCCAACACAGCAGGAGGGCAGGATTTTTTAGTAGAAACGCCTCGCATTAATGAGGACCATGCGGGGCGTGAATTACCATTGACTGAATCTCAGACAGAGATTTGGCTGGCCTCACAGCTCGGACCAGAAGCATCTAGTTCTTTTAATGAGCCGTTCTACATGAACCTGAATGGTCCACTGGAAACAGACAAATTGCATCAAGCAATTCAAACGGTTGTCCAGCGCCACGAAGCCCTTCATGTTCGCTTTGACAGCGACGGCACTAAACAGATATTTGCTGAGCCCAAGCCCCTGGATCTTCCCTTCACAGACATTTCAGATCTGAGCAAGGAAGAACAATCTGAAAAGATTGACGAAGTATTTAAACGCTATGCGTCTACGCCTTTTGATCTAACCAATGGGCCACTCGTTCGCATCGAGTTGATTAAGATGGCAGAAGAAGAACACATGTTGATGTTCTCCGGACACCACATTATCTGCGATGGATGGTCGTGGTCGGTTATTCTGGGCGAAATAGGTCAAGTATATACAGCCGATGTAACGGGCACGGAAGCAGATTTACCTGAAGCCGCTAAATTCAGCTCATACGTTCGCGAAGAACTGTTGCAGCAGATTGGAGAGGATGTACAGGATGCTTATGATTTTTGGAGAGACCAATTCAAAGATCTTCCTCCTGTATTAAACTTGCCTACAGATCGGCCAAGACCAGCTTTCAAGTCGTTTAAAGGCGCAACGGTTCGGTATCAGTTTGACGAGAAAGCATACAAGGCAGCCAAAGCTGTTGCAGCTGATCAAAGCGTGAGCTTGTTCACGCTGGTGCTTTCAACATTCAATCTGCTCCTGGCCCGGCTCGCTGGACAAGACGATATCGTTGTTTCCATTCCAACCGCCGGCCAGCTCCAGTTTGGAGAAAATACCCTGGTTGGACACTGTGTCAATTTGCTTCCGCTCAGAACCCGTTTGGACCGCGCATTGCCGGTAGCGGATTTTCTGAAGCAAACAACAACGGCTGTCCTCGATGCATACGATTACCAGGAATGCACGCTTGGTGGAATTATCAGGCAACTCAGTATTCCCCGTGATCCGAGCCGCATGCCACTCGTCGAAGTTAACTTCAACCTCGATCGTGATGGCGCCGGCGTTGTTTTCCACGGCCTTGAAATTGCTGTAGCCCAGTCTCCTAAAGAAGCGGTCAACTTTGACATGTTCTTTAATCTGAACGAGATGGAAGACGGCTTTTTCCTAGATCTGGACTACAATGCGCAATTGTTCGATGAATCAACCATCCTTCGCTGGGTGCAGCACTTCGAAGCGTTATTGCTAGGAATAGCTGCTGACGCAGAATCGCCTGTTGGCAGCCTGCCCTTAACCGTTGGAAATGATGACGAGCAATCGCTCACCTCTTTTGCGAAGAACGACGTTGACTATCCCAAAGAAGCAACGTTGATCTCGCTTTTCGAACAACAAGCGCTACAATCGCCCGAATCTGTTGCGATTGAGTTTGAGGATACATCGCTTACATACCAGGAGCTGGATGAGTATGCGAACCGCTTTGGTCAGTATCTAAAATCACTTGGTGTTGGGCCGGAAATCCTGGTAGGCGTTCATATGGAGCGTTCCGCCGGCATGCTTGTCACCCTGCTGGGTGTACTCAAAGCAGGCGGAGCATACATCCCGATGGATCCAGCGTATCCAGTATCGCGCCTTGCATACATGATCGAAGATGCCGGCCTGAATCTGTTGCTAACAGAGAAAGCCTTACTCAACGGAATGGATGAGACGCTATTTCCGGAGGATCTTGAAATTGTATGTCTTGATTCTGAATGGGCCAAGATCTCCAAGCGATCCAAAAAACATCCCGAAGTACCCATTAACGCTGAAAATCTAGCGTATGTGATTTACACATCCGGCTCAACCGGCAATCCGAAAGGCGTGGAAATTACACACGGTGCACTGGTCAACTTCCTCTGTTCCATGCAAGAAGTGCCGGGATTCAGTTCTACGGATACGCTGCTTAGTGTAACGACTCTTTCTTTTGATATTGCAGGGCTCGAGCTTTACCTCCCGATTATATCAGGAGGCAAGGTGGTTCTGGTTTCTCGCGACACTTCAGTGGACGGCATTAAACTGGCTGAAGCCATTGAAAAAGCAGAAACAACCGTCATGCAAGCCACGCCGGCTACCTGGCGTATGCTGCTTGAAGCTGGATGGCAGGGTAAATCCGATTTAACCGTTTTATGCGGCGGAGAAGCCATGCCTCCAACACTCGTCCGCGACATAACCGGGAAGTGCGCTGCGCTGTGGAATATGTACGGACCAACGGAAACAACCATTTGGTCTTCAATCCAGCAGATGGATGCGGATGCCGCGTTGATCACTATTGGCAAGCCTATTGCGAATACAGAGTTTTACATTCTGGATGATCAACTGCAGCCCGTTCCAGCGGGTTCAATCGGCCAGTTGTATATCGGTGGTGACGGGCTTGCCCGAGGCTACCTCAAACGGCCTGAACTTACCGCTGAGCGTTTTATTTCGCACCCTTTCAGCAGCGACAAAACAGCCCGCCTGTACAATACAGGAGACCTGGCCCGGATGTTACCTGATGGTACATTCGAATGCCTCGGACGCAACGACTCCCAGGTTAAGGTCCGCGGTTATCGTATAGAATTGGGCGAGATAGAATCGGCGTTGATCAAGCATGCTGAAATCACAGAAGCTGCAGTGCTTGCTAAACGCGACGAATTTGAAGAGACCAATTTGATTGCTTATTACGTCCCCGACACAGCGGGTTCGCTCAGTGTTACAGACTTAAAGGCGTTCTTGCGTGAGTCTCTTCCGGAGTACATGGTGCCGGCGTTCTTTGTTGAACTGGATGCCCTGCCACGTACACCGAACCAAAAAATCGATCGTAATGCACTGCCAGATCCTGAAGGCCAGCGTCCAACGCTGGAAGACACGTATCTGGCACCAAGAACACCAACTGAGCAGACAATTTCTGACGTCTGGGCTGAGGTGTTGCAAATCGAGCAGGTTGGCATCCTGGACAATTTCTTTGACCTGGGTGGGCATTCGTTGCAGGCAACACGCGTGATAGCCAGATTGCGTGAACCGCTTCAGTACGATGTACCGTTGCGGCTCTTTTTCGAAAACCCGACCATTTCAGATCTGGCACTAGCCATCACTGAATTGCAGGCTAGTCAGGAAACTGATGATGACATTCTTCAAATGATCGAAGAGTTGGAAGATTTAACTGAAGATGAAGTTGCTGCGCTACTCAAGAATGGCGATTAATTTTTTCAGTCTACAAGATCCCCTCATTCGTTGTAATATTTATCGATGAGCAAACTAGAAAATGCCATTCGAAACTTGACGCCTGAACAGCGTGCTTTGCTGGAGCTCCGATTAAAAAAGAAGCGCCAGGAAAGCACGAATGTTCAGGTTGGTATTGTTCAACGAAGTGATACGTCCTCCTATCCGCTTTCGGCAGGACAGCGTCGGCTATTGTCTCTGGAGCAACTCACACCGGGTACCTCCAGATACAATATTACAGAGGCCTACCGCCTTATGGGCCCGCTGGATGTGCCGGCACTCGAGGCCAGCATCGGTGCTACGTTAGAACGTCATCAAGTCTTACGCGCTGCTTTCCATTTAGAAAACGGTACGTGGCTACAGACGATCCTCGACGTTCCGATCGAACCGCTGTTTGTAAAAAATCTTTCGCATCTTGCAGCAACGCAGCGCCTCAATACAGCGCTTTCGCTCGTAAGAAAAGACCTGAATAAGCCTTTTGCATTAGATGAAGGGCATCTGATCAGGGCACGTCTGATAAGACTGGCGGCAAACGATCACATCTTTTTCATCACCATGCATCACCTGGTGTGCGACGCATGGTCTTTTGATCTGCTGCTAAAAGAAATTGCTGTACAGTACGAAGGTACAATCAATCGAACGCGCGTCGAATTACCTGATCTACCCATTCAATATGCAGATTTTGCTGCTTGGCAAAAGTCTTGGCTGGAAGCCGAGGCTGCCAAAAAGCAGGTTGCCTATTGGGAGAATGAATTTGAATCAGGCATAAAGCCGATTATCCTGCCAACAGACAAGGAGCAGACGGCTTCTCAATCTACGTCAGGCGCGAGCAAGCGAATTATCTTGTCTCAGCAATTGCTGGACATGCTGATGAAAGTGAGCATCGAAGAAAAGCTCACACCATTCACGCTTTTCCTTTCCGCATTCAAGTGCATGTTGTATAGGTATACCGGCCAGAAAGAACTGGTCGTATGCACACCTGTTGCCGGCAGAAATCGCGTAGAAATTGAGTCTTTGGTGGGTTACTTCAATAATCTACTTGTATTGCGCACCGAATTAAGTGATGACAGCGTCTATAAAGACGTCACAGATCAGATTTCCAAGAAATCGGCTGAAGCAAGTGATCATCAGGATATTCCTTTTGAAGTGGTTGCCGCGTTGCCTTCGCTACGTCGTACCCCACTCACCCGATCCTTCTTTACCTTCCAAAACTCACTTTCTCTCGCGCTTCAACTGCCCGGCATGGAAATCGACGCGATCGATATCGAGAATGCCAGTGCCGACTTTGATCTCGCTTTTTATGTTGAGCAAAAAGGGGAAGACATCGTTGTAACAGCTGACTATAAGTCTCGGCTCTTCAATGAAGACACGATTTCTGCACTTCTCGCAAACTATGTTGCAACCCTGAAGGCTATTGCAGACGCACCCAAAGCTGTACTTGGCAGTCTGCCGGCATTCGAAATGCCGTTCCAGCATGAAGTCCAGGAATTTGAGCCAGAAGCAGAAGAACAGGATGAAATCGTAGAAGAGTACGATATTCCAGAAGAGCAGGAAAGCGAGCCTCCAGTTAGCCGTTCCATCACGCTTACAGTGAACGGAGCATCGCCCAGCGGCGACATGTTACCATTAAAGGCCGAGCCTGAGATTCCGGCCCCCATGGTTGCGCCGGCAGATGACATTGAGCAAATTTTAACCCGTATTTGGGAGCGCGCGTTGGGTGTATCCAATATTGGTGTACACGACAACTTTTTTGATCTCGGCGGCCATTCGCTCATGGCCGTAGACATTTTCAACGAGATCCAGAAGTATATCAGCGATTGTGATCTACCGCTTGCTGCACTGTTAGAGGCACCAACGATTTTTGCCCTTGCTGAACGCATTCGCAATGGTGAAGAAGCGGAGTGGTCTCCCCTGGTTGTCATTCAACCCGGCCGCGATACCATCCCGCTGTTCTGTATGCACGGCGCCGGCGGAAATGTACTGCTGTATCGGGATCTTGCGATACAGCTGGGGCCAAGCCAGACAGTTTATGGCTTGCAATCACAAGGCATGGACGGCATGCGACCCATCATAGGTCGAATCGAAGATATGGCCGCGTTGTACGTGAAAGCCATCAGGAAAGCCTATCCAGAGGGTCCATATTTGCTGCTCGGCTATTGCATGGGCGGTACACTGGCGCTGGAAATAGCACAGCAGCTTAAAGCAAAAGGACACGAAGTTGGCTTGCTTGGCATGTTAGAGACCTACAACTGGTCTCAAGCACCCAAAGAAACGTTCTTCTCCAAGATTCGATATTACTTTGAAAAACTGGAATTCCACATTCGGAATTACTACTTGCTTTCAAAGACAGAACGCAACATTTTCAAATCTGAAAAAGCAGCTGAACTTCAACGACGCAAAAAGGTGTGGCGCGGCAAAGTAGCTGTAAAACTGAAACCACAGAACCTCGTACCCAAAGACGAAATTGGATTTAATCCACGCGCACTGGCAGAGGTATGGCGCACCAACGATGAAGCCGTCATGTTATACGAGCCGGAAGAGTACCACGGACGTATCATGAACTTCATTCCTATGAAAGAATACAGCTTCCATCGCCACGAAGGCCTTGGCTGGGAGGGTATTGCACATGAACTTGAAACGCACGTCCTTTCTGTCTTCCCGGCAGGCATGCTCGTACAGCCTTTTGTTAAAGAACTTGCGCAAGCACTAAGGGCTGAGATCTACAACATTTCCCGTCAACAAGAGCAAGAAGACGCGCAGCAATTCTCGCAGAACTGATTGGTTTTGCAGTTGTCAGTCTACAGTTGTCAGTATTCAGTTCTCAGTCTACAGTTGTCAGGAAAGGGAGTATGGTGATGGCTTAATAGGTAAAATCCTTTCTTGCCACCTCAAGCCTTTCGGAAAGCCGGCGCTCAACTTGATTGAGAGATCTCTCGAATTCAAAAAGCAGCCTAATTTGGCTGATTTACGACTTAAAGCTAAGGTCGGATCATCCTTCTCAAATATGGCTCAATCGTTATCGCCGCAATCCGTCATGCTGAGAAAAACTCCATATCGAGAGCAAAGGCGTCAAGGAATCCGTTGCAGTTGGGTTGGAAGATAACAAAGAAGCCTCGCTTCCCCCTCAACTACACCGTCATCCCCGCCACTCTTTCGTATACGTTGCGCGTCTGCCGGCCAATATCTGTCCACGAATACTTAGATGAGCTCAGCGATTTAGCATATCGGCCCATTTCACCTAGCTTCTCCGGATCTTCCACCGCTTTCAAAATCATATCAGCCAACGCCTGCGGACTGTTTTCTTCCAGGATATACCCACTTTTCCCCTGATCGATGGTTTCAGAGAAATCGCCCACATTTGTGGCCAAAGAGGGCCGGCCGTAGGAATAAGCCAAATGAATGATGCCGCTGTGATAGATATGCTTGTACGGCAAGACAACTAGATCTGAGGACGCGAAATAAAGCTCAATATCTTCGTGTGGGATAAACTTCGCATGAAAGATCACCCGATCTGCAAGCCCTGATCGCTCGATCAGTTCGTTCGAACTGCGCTCCAGCGCGTCTGTATGAGGCGCGCCGGCAATAACAAGCCGTAGCTCAGGATCTTTGGCAGCGGCGATTACAAAGGCATCCAGCAACAAATCAAGCCCTTTGTATTCGCGGATGTATCCAAAGAAAAGCAGTGTTTTGTTTTGAGGCGTAAGACCCAGGCGGTTTCGCGCTGCTGTTTTGGATAAAGGCTCTTTTGGCAAGTAGTGATCAAAATTGCCGTGGGGAATTACATGGATTTTATCAGCCGGCATCGGAAAAGCTTCCAGTAACGCCTGCTTGATATAATTAGAATGCACAATGATCGCATGTGCCGACCGATAAACAAGCGCTTTTAACCATCGATCAACAGACGTGCCCTCATGAGGTATTATGTTATGCGCCGTATATACAATACGGATGCCCATCATTTTCAGGAAAGCAATATAAAAGCTCTCTACCCGCTCTCTTCTGAAAAACTGAAAGTGTAGTACGTGGCCATCTTTTTTCTGCCTCGCTGCGAATCGATATAATCGCCACAGATATCCAAAGTATTGAAAGAGCTTGCCAATCTTGCTCCCCCCCTGCTTCTGCGGTGCCCATTTCATTAACGGATAATCAACTGGAAATGGGCTTTCCCGGTTCTCAACAGTAACCAGACCGATATCTTGCCCCACCTCATTTAATCCCGCACACAGGCAAAGCGAATAATCATTCCCAACCAGCGAATCAACCACTACAGCCTTCACTGCTGAAGCGTGTGGTTCTTCAACTATTCTATTTTCGCTATCTGATTTATTCTGTTGATGCATCTTTCATCATGTCTACTTAGCGCCAAAAGGCAACCATCGACCGATCCGTAAAATATTCATACCATAACGTACTGAAGGTTTAATCTCTGGTATGAGAAACCAGCACATGCCCATGTAAATGAGTACAGCCACGCCCCGTAACCAATAACTTTCATTGCCCAACACGGTGTAGCCTACGATGAGCAACACAAGAAAAATGGTTGACTTAGAGAAACCCAACACCGCAGGTTTTAATCCAGCCTTCAGCAGGAAGTAGTAATTCATTATCTGTGACAGCACATTCATGCACAACAATGAATAAATCGCCCCCACGTACCCAAATCGCGGAATCAGTATCAAACATCCGATAATATTGGCAATGCTCGACACCAGGTTAATTCTGACCGGCACTGTTGTATAGCCCGCTGCTACAATAGTGTACCCCATCATTCGGGCAATGGAGTTCAGGTTAAAGTTGATCATCATCAAAGCCAGTGCAAAAGACACATTCAGATATTGCTCGCTTGCGATGATCAAGATGACCTCATCCCGAAACAGAAATACACCCAAAGCAGCAAACGAAAGGCAAGCCGAAGCCAGCACAAGGCCCCGGTTCATAAACTTCTGGGCTTCTGCCTTTTTGCCTTCATTGAGCAATTCAGAAATACTCGGAAAGAACACCACGATCAAAGAAGAAAACAGCCGGCCAAAGCCATCAGGAATCTTACCCGACATGTCATAAGAGGCCACACTTTCATACGTCAACAGCCCCCCTACCAACAATACGTTTACCCTGTTGTAGATGTAGGTTAGTACATCGTTTGCATACAAGGGCAATCCAAAACTAAAGATCTGTCGAAACGCAGCGCCATCAACCCGAAAGGTAAAAATCTGCGATAACGGTGCATAAACCAGGAGCACCAATAATGAGGTGCCGTATGTGATCACCTCAACCCAAATCAAATTAGGGATGGTCAACTGGTCCATGTAAAAGAACACCAGTATGGTCCCCAATCGAACCAGCGCAGAGAATATGTTGATGTAGGCGTACTGATTAAACCGCTGAAGCCCCTGGAGCAAATGAAAGAGCAGATCCCGTATACTGGCCAGTCCGAAGATGACAGGAATAAAGATGATGAAGGGCAGTATTTTCTCATCCGTGAGCCGGCCAAGAAAGAGGTGACCAACCGAATAAACAATAAGGCTAATGAGGGCTATCTGCGTAATTCGTGCGAGAAATACACTGGACACCACCTTCTTATCAATTGATGCTATATCACCGGACAGGTGCTTGACCAACGTCAGGTTCAGGCCCAATCCACTAAGAATTTGAAACCCATGACTGATTACGATAATGAACGTATAGGTGCCGTAGTCTATCTGAGGGATAGACGCCAACACTTTCAGGCTCAAAAAGTGAACAACAATCGTAACCAGCGTTCCTATAGAAGAAAACGCTGAGCCTTTTAAAAACTTTTTGATAAACTTGTTATCCATCTTCAATCAATACCCACTTCAATTCGTAGCATCCACTACCATCGCTGGGTCTTTTCGAAGCATGAACATGTGTTTTAGTCTGCCAACTTGTTCTTTGCGCAGGTATTGAACAAACTCATCAGGCACCTGCCGCTTAAATCTGAATAAAGCTGCTTTGGTGTAGCCGGCCAATTCGTATAGATTGGCAATCGCTCCTTTAACACTCCTCACCCGCATCAATTTGACGAGCTCAAACAACGGATGATAGCCGATCACATAAAGCTTTTTACCACCCCGATACGCTGCCTGATAGATATTTCCTTTGGCTGTGCCGGTACATCTGTAATGATGGGCAATAATGTCGGTAAAAGAAGAAACCCGCCAGCCATGTTGTCGCACCATGATTTCTGCTACTGCGTCAATGCCGCCTAATTCCAGGGGAATATAACCGCCAAAAGCCTCATAGCAGGACCTCCTAAAAAGCTGAAACGGACCGCCGACACTGTTTCTCGCGCAATGTACTTTGACAAAGGCGCCATCACAAAAATCAAATCGTGTACCACCGGCCAAACCTAACTTGGGATCCTGTATAAATTTATCCAGGATGCGCTCATAATAATCTGGCGGCAATTCAATATCTGCATCGAGATTGCCAACAAAATCATAGGCGATATCACCTAAAGCAGCGTACCCAGCACGAAAGGCGTGGACTTTGTTGCCAAAATGGCGGGTCGCACTATCGCGGCGTACCAACGTAACAAAGTCATGCTCCTCGGCATACTGCCTCACAATCTCATCAGTCCGATCAGTTGAGCCGTCACTAACGACAACCCACTTTACAGGCTTGATGGTTTGTTTTACGACGGATGCCAGCGTTTTTTCTATAAAGTCGGCTTCATTTTTTGCCGGCGTTACCAGCACATATCTTTTTTCATTCATAGTCTGATCAAAGGGCGCGCGCAGGTTCAATATATTATCTTCTCAATAATCAGAATTAATGGCACGACTTGAGTGCTACTCTACGATAAAGAGTATCGGCAGTGGTCTTTTTATCTCCAGTGGATCGATGTGGTTAGAGAGATGCCAATAAGCGAATCTTAGAAACTGTCATCAAAAATGCTGTTTAATCTTGCACTCGTCTAACAACACTTCCTATCTCACTATCGGCTCGCACAATCAGTCTCACAGATTTGCCAGGCCTCCATATTACATTACAATTTGCTTTTCGACCATCCTCTTCGCAAATAGAAGCCCGCAACCCGGACTAATTGGTAATTAAAGAGAAGCCCAATCTGTTAACAGAAGGCGATGCGTCATCAGGTAAAGAACCCAATAAATTCTTATACAGGCCGGCCTCTCTTAGCCTGGAGATGATTTCTACAGATCCCGATTTTGTTAAATGAGAGGAGTCAAATTGCATCAAATCCCCCTCATCTGTAAACAGCATACAGTCTTCATCCGGACAAATAGCGTCTAAAATCGAATAGTATTGCACGCGAGAATTATTAAAAGCAGCAGACAGCGATTGATCAATAGACTGTAGTCTTTGATAATACTCATCGTTGTGAATTTTTTGCTTTACATCGCCGAATCTAAGCAATAGCCTGGGCAGTGACTGATTATATTCTATAATTGGCCCAAAGACCACCACTTCGGGAGCATACTCAGCAAGCCGGTTCACGGTTTTGATTGCATTATCTACATCTTCAGTGTCCCATCTTCCAGCCAAAATGATTGAATCAAAGCGTTCTGACACAATGGTCTTTTCAAATCCCATTTTCATAAGTTCAGTGCATCGATGCTCACCATCAGTATCAAGGACGGGTAAACATCCTGAAGCTGTAATTTGAGATAACTCAATCGTGGGAAACACATCTTTCAACGCCCCAGCGTACTGTGCTGCGTGGCTATCGCCTATGATTAAAACATTGGGTTTTTCAGCGTCGATTCTTACGCATTCATCTGCATCAAAATACGATAGGGAATCAAATTTATTCGTTAAGAAGCATGAGCCTGTTCTGAATTGCTGTGAGGCATCATAGTTCAGGTACTCGATATACGACAATTCCTTTTTACTGAATCGGTTTTTACGTCCCTCTGTTAGCACAAATACGAGCCCAATACAGGTTATGCAACACGTTGAAACTACCCCTGACCAATAAATGGCTTTTTTGTGCTTTTCAACGCTGATTTTTCGCGTAGTCTCTTCCACAAACTTCCAACTCAGGTAGCCAAGCAACATCGAGGCAAGTATGAGAAAGATACGCTGCGAATCAGAGGGCACAGGATTTATCTCCAGTTTATAGAAAACGATTAAAGGCCAGTGCCACAGATAGAGAGAATAGGAGATTTTGCTAAAGAAACGCGCAATCCTGTTTGATAAAATTTTCGAAATGACCAGGCCGGATTGCTGTCCTGAAAAAATAACGAGTGCAGTTCCCAAGGCCGGCCAGAGTGCATTAACGCCAGGAAAAACAGACGCGTCGGACAGTGAAAAAATCCCAAATACAATCATGCACATGCCAAGCCACCCCATGGCCTCCATGCCAGATTGAGGAAGCAATCTCTTCGCCGGCCATATTGCAATCAAACAACCTAGCAGGAATTCCCAAAATCGAGAGGGGGCAAGAAAAAAGGCAGCGGATTCATTTACATCCAGCAGATATTCGCTGAAGCCAAAAGAGGCAACCAGTAGCAAAACAATCCATAGAAAGGCTTTCGATCTGCCGGCTTTAAAAACTAAATATAAAAGACCGGGAAAGAAAATATAGAACTGCTCTTCGACTGATAAGGACCAAGTGTGTAACAACGGGTTAAGTTTAAGACTTGCATCAAAATAACCGTTAATCGACAAGAAAAAGTGGTTTGACACGTAGAAAACAGAGGCTATAGCCCCCTCCCCAAAAGTATAGGCCTCTATTGGCATTCCTAAGAAGAATTCTACAATTGAACAGCCAAGTAACATGACAATAAGGGCAGGAAACAGACGCTTGATTCGTTTTGCATAAAAGGTAGAAAACGAAAAGGTCTTGGCATCCAGATCTTTCCAAATGATTCTGGTGATCAAAAACCCAGAAATCACAAAAAAGATATCAACCCCAATGAAACCACCGGGAAGAAATTTATCACTTACGTGAAATCCCAGCACTGCCAGTACAGCAATAGCCCGTAGACCATCTATGTCTTCACGATAAGAAAGCATCCAAGAGTTAAGTTATATATTAGCCCGGGGGAAGCTTTGCTAATGTGGTTTTATATGAAAAAGGTTTGTACTAAATAAAATTCAGATAGAGCCGAGTACTTTGTCAGGATAATAAGTTAAGTACTGAGGTTCATAGGTACGAGAAGTACAAAGGGTAGGAAGCGTACGAAATACGTCTCGCTTCAGTTCATTCGTACGCTTTGTACCCATCGTACGCTTCGTACCATGCAAAGACGATGCTTCATTTATTTCGCTGACAGAGTACTAGTATAGTGGAGTATTACGCTTCTCTTTGATTAAATCTGTAAAAAGGGCGATGTAGCAAAATACAAACAGGAAGTTGCCGAAGTGTCGTGGGCGTAATAATGCAGATTCCTGAAAGTTCAATATAATCAGGCCAATAAAAATCCACTTCCATACATGTTTTTTCTGAAGTTTGGACAGTCCAACAAAGTAATTCAAAATGGCACATACCAGTAGTCCCAAACCTACAATACCGAGCTGATTATAGACATCAATATATCCTTGATGAGATTGATTGGGTATCCATACAAATTGCTCAAAAACAGGAATTAAATGGGCCGAATCCATAATCCAATATCCACCTAACCCCCATCCTTTTAGCTCCTTTCCCTCGGTCATAGCGAGTGTTGTTTGCCATAATTCAACCCGCCCCGTAAAGGTCATATCCTTGCCTAGAAAATCAAATACCAGCTGCAAGATCTCAGGAGCAAAGAATGAAACGATAAGAGCTATTGCGAGCCCTCCCAGTAGCAATACAGCACCATAAAAAATGGCTACATGTCCACTTCTAAACAGCTTCCCTACATTCATTGCTCCCAGAATGACAAGCAAAAAAGCACCGATCATCATTGAAGTTGTACTGCTTGACCCCACCAAACATGCAAGGGAGGAGGCTAAAAGCATAAAATGAATGAGATTACTTTTGAAATCTTTATGATAAGAGATGATCGCGAGTATAATAATGGTGCTAAAAATTGCAACTTGTCCCAAGTTGTTTTTTGTGTCTTCAAGACCTCGCCAGGCCGGAAACTCCCACTGAATGGCATCATGAACAAACATTACAGAGAGAATTGTCAAGGGCAAATATAAAAATAGTATGGCACGCATATAACGTAATGCAACCTCGGACCATTTGAAATGCAACATCGCCGCAAGACAGACAATTGCTTCACCAAAGAGTCCAATCCATCTTTTTAAGGAGATCATTGTATCTCCAGACCAGGAGACACTAATTAATGCCCATAACATGAGCAAGGTGAAGAATTTCTCCTTTCTAATGAAGGTAAAAACCTCATCTTGCTTGCCCCAGAGAGAAATGAGAGCTGTCAGATAAACCAGTGATAAAAGCTGGTTATTAATATTAGAACTTCCTGTATCAGGTAAACTTTCGGGAAATGGTTTGGATGTACCAAAAAAGATGAAAAAGACATTCACTGCAAAGGCTACGCCGGCGCATTTTGCCAACGTAGAAGCATTCAAATAATACGAAACAGGAGGATTTACGGCTTTCATCTATCTAAAAAGTGCATGGACGACTACAATAAGAATCGGCCAGAATAGATATGCTGTTAGTGGCAATATGAGAATAGCACCAAAGCATTTACAGATTAACCAATAATTATTGTCTTAAAGCAGATCTTCGAGTGGACTGGATATATACGTTTGGCTGATAAAAGCCTCTAATCAGGCGCATACCTCCAATCCTTACTATTTTTGTGAGATCGGCTTTCCAATTACTCCTATTCGTCTCGCCTCCGACTTGGCTGCAGATACTGAACCAAAATTATACATAGAATCAATATATCGAATTGCATTCCCGACGCTTATAAGGACTTGCTTTGTATAAGATTGGTCATGTTTAAGACTGGTCCTGATTAACCAGTCGATGAAAGGCAATGAATGCTGCTCCCCCGGGCTGTGTCTGACAATCATTTTACACGATTCTATTCACGCTCTTCGAGGCCATACTTGCGTAGCTAATAGTGCCCGATGCGCTGCATTGACTACAATAATTGAACACATAAGATTGCCCGGGGCTTGATATGCGAACGTCCTGTTACGAGTCATAATATGTTAGAAGGCTTCATGCCTCTTAACTACGGACTCCATCTAAAGAATTTGACAGGTTAAGACCGAATAATAAATGACAAAACTGAAAACAGTCTCGGTATAATCTATTACTTGGAACTTGTCTAAATGGACTCCGTTCATCGGTGGATTATTTGCTATCTAATCTGAAGCGACAATCTTCACAATTTCTTACAAAACCGCCTTTTTTATATTTTTTAGCGAAATAAAGTTAATTCTGGTTTCAACTCTTCTTCATTTACGCTTTTCTTAAAGAATATCTACGCGAGGATTTGCGACATATTTCCACAAGATAAAACAACTCTAAATAACAACATCATGTATATCCCAACAGGTAATTCATAAACACATAACATTACAACAAAATTTGCAACAATTGATTTATAACAATAATATTTCTATTTTAAAGAAATACTAGGTCACAATTAACAAAATGTAAACATGAGTACGAACGGAGAAATTAAGATGTCTTTTGTTTCTACGGAAACGATGGACAAAGATCTTCAAGGAGGCGGACGCCGCGGTCGAGTTAACCCCATGCTCGACAAAGTCATTGAAAAAGTTCAAAAGATAAACGGCAAACCTCTGCAACTAGAAGTAACACCCCAGCAGCGTACTGGTATTCTTGGTAAGCTGAAAAAAATGGGATTACTTTCTACGCGGAAAGATCCAGACAGAAAATATACAGCTAAATTCAAAATCGTTTCTCGCGATGACAAGAATAAGCCTGAGAAAATCAGAATGTATATTTTTGAAAATAAAGCAGCGTGACTGTTTTTTCATACTGCATTTAAAAAGGCGCTAGGTATTAACTAGCGCCTTTTTTTGTTTATTTGATTCTAAGAAACTGTTGAGATTTGAGGTTCGCAATTGAGAGAGATGAGATTTTGAGTGATTTTGGATACGACTTTTTGAGCGCATAGCAGCGTTACGTGTGACACGAGGGCGCAGCCCGACTGATGCAAATAAAAAAGCGGATT
>JBGCEN010000549.1:0-7698 GCA_045106435.1 Rhodothermales bacterium | reverse complement strand
CAATAGTCCGGTCAGTATTGAGTAACTCCCATGTAACATCTGACTCTGCATCCAGGGCAATTGCATTTAAAATTGTTCTGAATCTTAAGTACTGCTGTGACGCGTTGCTCCGTTGTATAATCGGAATACAGCTTTATCCACTTTTAACACCCTGTTGCGCAAAAACTTTTGCGCGGGGATATCCCGCCAAATGCGCGGCGTTGTGCGGGGGCTTTTATCGAAGTGTTTAGCCAGGGACTGAGGCCGGCATGTCATAGCTGTATCTAACGTCGCTGGGTATGGATTAGTGAGGTGGGGATAAAAGTGCGCATTGGTTTGGCGGGCGCCCTTTTGTGTGCTTTTTCGGCGCGCAAAAAGCACGAACACTGCCTTGAAGGATACCAGGGCGTTTTGTTCTTTTTGCGCGGCCAAAAAGAACGAAAAAGGCCGCCCATCAAATAAAATGCACGCTTTTATCCCCAATCACGCATTCCATACCCAGGGCCTGTTTGTGTCACGTCATCTTTTTGTCTTACTGCCTCAAGCCCCTGGCTAAACGCTTCGATAAAAGCCCCCGCACAACGCCACGCATTTGATGGGATACCCCGCGCACTTCTTTGCTGATTTGTCTAGGTCTAAGAAACTGTTGAGATTTGAGGTTCGCAATTGAGCGAGATGAGCTTTTGAGTGATTTTGGATACGACTTTTTGAGCGCATAGCAGCGTTACGTGTGAAAAAAGCGGATTCAAAAGCACCAAAAGATCGCTCACTCAATGTGAACCTCAAATCTCAACAGTTTCTTAATGTATTACGGTCTCTAAATCCTTTGAAATAGCCATTTTGAGTTATAATCATTGAAATAAGCCTTGAAAAACTGAACGGACCATTGTTAACTTGAGTTAAGTATTGTCTGCTTAACCGATCTCAAACCATTCTAGAACGTGTTAAAACAAATTCAATAGATTCTTCACTTATCTTGAGCATGACGGTGAGAACAGCCATTTGTGGTTTCATTCTTGATAAAAGTCGATCCAACGTATCCTGTACTCAATCGACTGGATTCACTATAAAGGCGTACCAATTACTTCTCACAATGCAGGAAAGGGTAAATTCAAATCTTTACGCACCGATTTGCCCCATTTAAGCCGCACTTAAACTCTTGTAACAGATCAACCTACACCGGCACTTCCCTCATTTCTTCCTCCGAACATTCTCGTTTTAGAACAGTTATAGAATCTTTACTCGGAAATTTGCTTTCATGAAGCTTGTACAGCTTTAAAGAAAAACGACTGCGATTTGACTATGACAACAACCGTCACAGACAGCGGAATTGGAGAACAGCTTAGAGCACTTATCAGACTACAGCACGTCGATAGTCGGATAGACCAACTTGAACAAATGCGCGGTGATCTGCCCCATGAGATTCGAGATCTGGAAGACGAAGAAAAAGGATTACAGACACGCGTCGAAAACCTGAAGCAAGAAGAGAAGGAGCACGAAGTTGGAAGCCGGCAGGCCGAGCTTACGATCAAGGAAAGCGAAGGGCTAATCAAGAAGTACGAAGAGCAGCAACTTCAGGTTAGAAACAACCGTGAGTATGATGCCCTGACAAAAGAAATTGAAGCGCAGAAGCAGCGTATTCAAGATGGCAATCAGCAGATTCAGAATATCACAGAATCTAAAGAACCCCGGGCGCTTGCTACTCAAGAAGCTGAACTCAGGCTCAAAGAACTCAAAGAAGTTCTTAAAGCCAAAAGAGATGAGCTCAGCGAAGTAATGAGTGACACTGAGGCAGAGCAAAAAGAATTACAGAGCCGCAGAGACAAAGCAGAGGAAGCCGTTGACAAACGCTACCTTCGTGCATATAGCCGGCTGCGCTCCCGCGTCAAAGATGGACGCGCACTTGTACCGCTGGTTCGTGGTGCAGCATCTGGATACGCTGTGCCTCCACAGCGCCAGGTTGAAATTCGCCAGCGCAATCGTATTGTAGCCTGTGAGCACACCGGCCGCATTATTGTTGACAGCGAGTTATTTGCAGAAACAACCACTGAACTCGATAAAGAGCTCGGTTAATCCGGCCCTGAACGAGTAGACACTGAGTTTACTGATTGGATCATCGCGCTTCATTCGTGAAGTGAGGAAAGTCCGAACACCTTAGAGCACCGTGCTTCCTAACAGGAAGGGCCTGATGCAAATCAGGAACAGCAAGTGCAGCAGAAAGCAAACCAGCCGATGCGCCTGATTCAGTTCAGGAAACAGGTGATGGGTGAAATGGTGGAGTAAGAGCCCACCGGCATGCTGGGTGACCAGCGTGGCCAGGTAAACCTCATGGGGTGCAAGGCCAAACAGTTCCGCGATGCCTCTGGCATCTAAAGCTGCTCGCTGAAGGAACGGGTAGGTCGCTAGAGGTTAACGGTGACGTTAATCCCAGATAAATGATGATCGGGTCTTTGGACCAACAGAATTCGGCTTACAGATCAGTATTAATATAAAAAGGCAATCCTGAAACCAGGATTGCCTTTTTATATGGTCTGCAAATTTCTTGTCAGCTAGAATAACATCTAGCTTAATACTTTTAACCGTCTTCGTTTTCTTCACCACCACTAGACGCTGGTGCATCAGTTGTAGATGGAGTTTCTGTAGGTACGGTCGCTGGTGGTAACGCCGGGATTTCTGCAGGGGGCAGCACCTGGTCACCCTGGACTGACTGCTGAATCACACTGTCTTGCGTTCCCGTGCCACTTCTGTCGATGATGAAGTTCGAAAGAATGCACAAAGAGATAAAAGCGGTGGCTAAAATCCAGGTTGCTTTCTCAAGCACATCAGGAGCCTGACGTGCGCCTAATACCTGCTGGGTTGCTCCACCGGCTGCGATACCAGCCAATCCGCCCCCTTTTCCGCTCTGTACAAGAACAACTAGGGAAATAAGAATGGCGATGATCGAAATTAAAACTATTACAAACGTAAACATGGGCTCTAATTCTACCTGGATATAACGACAGCCGGTTTAATGTTAAGTACTTTAAGAAGATCCGTAAGTCCTGAAAAAACATCAGTTATTCACTGTTGAATCCCATACATGAGAATCAGCACGTCAGCCTGCCAGGAAAAGAGAGCAAATTATCAAAAAGTGCGCTGTTTCCTGGTACAAAACGCCTTTCTTAGCACAATTGAAAATGCAAGACTTTACCCGTCAAGACGTAGCATAACGCCGGCACATGCCGTGATCGCCGCAGTTTCGGCACGAAGCCGCCGGCTCCCAAGCGAAACCACTGAAAAACCAGCACCTTCTGCAGATTCAATTTCTTCAGAAGAAAATCCCCCCTCCGGGCCAATGGCGATCAGCAGATCATCCTGCATACCTCCAACGCTCTTCTCTGGCAAAGCTTGCAACAACGAATTATCCGGGCTTATCTGTTCATGGCAGATCAATTTGTTGCCAAACCCATTCAGTGAAATCATTTGATCAAAAGACATCACGTCGTCAACTGTAACCAGACGAGATCGCCCGCATTGCTTCATGGCTGCGATCAAAATCTTTTCCAGGCGATCTTTCCTGACAGATGGCTTTTCTGTGCGCCTGGACCTGAGTGGAATGATGCGCGAAACGCCCAGTTCGCATGCTTTTTCAACAAACACTTCAAAGCGTTTTTGATTTTTCAACAACCCAACGGCCATGGTTAAGCGAAGCGTACTTTCACCCATCTCACGCTTTTGTTCAACAATCTGGCCGGCGACGTGTTTTTTGCTTGTTTCAGTCAACTCAATTTGATACCACCCTCCAACACCATCAACCCCAACAATGACATCGCCCACCTGATGCCGCAATACCTGTATGGCATGCCTCGCCTCTTCTGTTGGCAATTGCACTAACTGACCAGAAATATGATCTGGCGGTATGTAATAGGTGGTTGTCATAAACCGAGGGATAAACCTACGTGTACTTTTGCCTGTGAGGGATTATCGTTTGTACTTAACGCCAGACTCGTGTTAATGAGGCCGATGCCCGTCTCAAACTGCATCCCCAATCCGTATCCGGGATACAGACTTCGCATGGCTTCTAATTCTGGCGTTTCGGGGCGATCAACATAGCCCAAATCAAAAAACAGATAGGCAAATGATTGTCGCTCAAAAAGATAGCGATACTCCACTAAAGATCTACTCACAAGCCGGCCCCGAAAACGATCTTCGTCGTATCCTCGCAAACTTTGAGCACCGCCGATCCGAAACAGGTCGCTTGTATCAAAGTCCTTGCTTACCAGTACGTGGGTGTCGTTACCAATCACGAGGACTTGTTTTCTAAACGAGGGAATGAACAGCCGCCCCGAAAGCATCAATCGTTCCTGACGTACAACAGAACGCACTGTAGTGGTGTCTCCTGCGGTCTGTAGCTGGAGGTTCTTTCTTACCTTACGCCCCCGCTCAAGGCGCGTCTCTATAAACAAGCCACGCTGTGGATTCAGGGGCCGATCCACGCGCACATACCGAAAAGTAAGACCGGCAAATACAATTTCAGAACGCGGGATGAGTTGCGTTCCACTCTGCAAACGCAGTCCGGATTGCCCCGGCTTGGTGACTTCTCTGCTTATGGTAAGAAAAGTCTCCAGCCCACCCTGCATTTTATACCCCACCGCACCGCGATAAGCCTGCTGCCCGTAGGTTGAATCTTGCTGAATGCCATTAAACCCACCTTCAACACTGAAGGGCAAGCCAAAGAGGTAGGGATCTTTGAACTCTGCCAGCACACTGCTTACCTGGCCCGGCAGTCTGTTGAGGCGTAAGGCAATGCGCCGGCCCCGGCCAAACATGTTGCGCAATGTCAGGTGTCCATTGCCGACCAATCCCTGTGCCTGGCTACCGGCCGATGGAGGTTGATAGCCTAACACAAGGTCAAAAGAACCGGGGGCTTCTTCAACCACTGGTATTTGAATAACCACTTCTCCCCTGCCAATATCTATCAACCGGGGAATTTGAACCTGCTTAAAGAACTGGGAAGCAACCAGTGCTTCATGCACTTCATCTAAATTCTTATTGAGCCATGCCCCCCGCCGCAGTCCAGTTACCTGCTCAATATAGGCCAAACTCGTCCGTGTGCCTCCAGACAACACGATGTCATTAATGCGTACCCGTTTCCCTTCTTCAACACGCAAGTCAAGCTTGAGTCCAGTTGGCGCATCGGCCTTGTCATCGGACTCAGACTCATCATAAACCAACTCGACCGCATCTATATGTATCGCTGCAAAAGGATACCCTTCCACTTCGTAAGCATGCAAAACGCGGTCTATATCTTCAAGCAAAACCTTTTCAGACAGCACACGGCCGGCACGTGTAGTCATAAGATCCAAAGCCTCTTGCAGCGAAAGCAGGGATAGCCCCGAAATCTGGATATCGGTAATTTCTATCCGAGGCCCACGGTCCATGAAAAAGGTGGTATAGACGGGCGCTGAAAGGGTGTCGCTTATGCTTACAGAATCTACTTTCGCCAGATAGTATCCTTGCTCTCTTTCGCCGGCAATCACGCGTTCCAGCAAATGATTCAAGCTGTCTAACGGTAGTTTTCTGGCTTCGCGAATATCAGATTTCTTTCCGTCAATTACCTGTTGCCACCGTACTTCAACTGGCTGCTCAGCTATCCGTCCTCCAACCTGTCCCACGACCTGTCTAGCAGCCGTCACCTGCAATAGTCCCATGCAACAGAAAAACATCATCCCCCAAAGTCGCGGTTTGGGGTATTTGGTATGTTGATGTTGTTTTTGCATATGAAGATTATACACGGATGAACCCATTAGGGTGCAAGGATCGTTGATGGGAGGTGCTGAACGCAACAGCAGGAATAAATTTGAGATAGTGTATCCCTTATGAGCATTGTATCCCTTGAGACCATCCGGAAAAGTTATGGCATGAAGCCATTACTTGAGAACATTACGTTTAATGTTGAGCAAGATGATAAAATAGGCGTCATCGGGACGAACGGGTCAGGGAAAACAACCCTGCTCAAAATTATCGCCGGCGTTGAGCCTCCAGACAGCGGCCGACTATTTGTAAAAAAGGATGCACAACTCGCGTTCCTTTCTCAGAACCCAACGTTTGATGCCGGTGCGACCGTCCTGGATGCTGTATTCGACACAAAAAATGAAAAGACGCGCCGGCTGCATGATTATGAGGCTGCCTGCAAAGCACTGGAGAAATCAGGAGGGCTGGATGAGAAGCTGCAAATGAAAGTAGCTGATTTGGCGCACCAGATGGACATTAACGGCGGATGGGATCTGGAAGCAAGCGCCCGTGCTATTTTAAGCCGGCTCGGTATCAACGATACAGATGCCATTGTTGACACCCTCTCAGGGGGACAAAGAAAACGCATTGCCCTGGCACGTGCCCTCATTCTTCAGCCTGACCTTCTTATTCTTGATGAGCCAACCAACCATCTGGATGCTGAAACGATAACCTGGCTAGAGTCTTTTCTTTCGAAATATAGCGGGGCCCTCTTGCTTGTCACGCATGATCGCTACTTCCTGGAGCGCGTGACAACGCAGATGCTTGAAATAGAGCGCGGTGAAGCTCATCGTTTTGAGGGCAATTATGGATATTATCTGGAAAAGAAAGAAGAGCGGAATATTCAGCGGAGTACCGAAGCCCATAAAAAGGAGCGGCTGATCAAGTCTGAGCTTGCGTGGCTCAGAAAAGGCGCCAAGGCCCGCACCACCAAACAAAAGGCACGTATCGACCGCGCGCATGCGTTGATGGATGCTCCCAAAGAAAAGGAGAAAAAGGACATGGCACTGTCTTCTCCTTCTACCCGGCTCGGCAAAAAGGTCATTGAATTACATAACATCTCAAAAGCTTACGACAATCGGTCATTGATTGACGGATTCTCTTATACATTTGCAGGTGGCGACCGCATCGGTGTAATTGGCGCCAATGGCACCGGCAAAACAACGCTCTTGAATATCGTCTCCCGCCGGCTTACTCCAGATGCTGGCCTCGTCGATATTGGCGAGACTGTTGTGATTGGATATTTTGATCAGGAAAACATGGCGCTGAAAGACGAACTCCGCCTGATTGATTACATCAAGGAAATGGCAGAGAACATCAAAACGGCAGATGGAAGTATCATCACGGCCAGTCAGATGTTGGAACGTTTTCTTTTCCCGCCGGCTGTACAATATACCTTGATCGGTAGCCTCTCTGGTGGAGAACGTCGCCGCTTGTACCTGCTCCGTCTTCTCATGGGTGCACCTAATGTTTTGTTACTTGATGAGCCTACCAACGACTTTGATATCGACACCCTGATTGCTCTGGAGGACTACCTCGACAACTTTGCCGGCTGTCTTATTGTAGTTTCTCATGATAGATATTTCCTCGACCGAACCATAGAACACGTCTTCCGATTCGAACCCTCGGGTACCATCAGGATGTATCCCGGAAACTACAGCGCGTTTATGGAAATCAGAGCCGCAGAAGAAGCGAAGGCGGAAAAGTCAAAAGTTAAAAATCAGAAGGAAAAAGAAAAACAAGCTGCTGTAAAGCAGCAAAAGGATAGTGATACCAAGAAACTTTCATACAATGAGAAACGGGAGCTGGAGCAGCTAGAGGCCGCGATTGTTACTGCGGAAGATAGAAAGGCAGAAATTGAAAATGAGCTTGTAGTAAACGCCACCAATTTTGACCTGGTCAGCAACTTGTATGCAGAGCTTGAGCAACTCACCAAGCAGCTTGAGA
>JBGCEN010000548.1:0-16091 GCA_045106435.1 Rhodothermales bacterium | reverse complement strand
AGGACTTTTGCAGACAGCTCAGAATAACCTAGATTTTGCACAGTCGGGTCAAGCCAACAGCAAAGCAATGTTATATTCTGCTTTTGCCTGCAACATAGACGTGAGCCCGGCTTAAAATCTCTCACGAACACTCTAGGCTGTTCTTAAGAAAACCGAGCATTCAAAAGCAGTCGCCGCTCTCCTTCTTCAAGTGTGTAGTAAGCTATATCGTGTTCAGCGCGGCTGTAGGTATTGTGCAACGTATCCGATAAATATTGCCTAAAACAGTAACTATATTTGCCTCAAATCCGCTTAGAAGTTTAAAAAGGCGGCCCTGTAAATGGGGTAATTGTAATGAGTAAGATGTTTAGAGTTTTGTCCGCAATCAGCATGTCATTTTTCGCGTTTGGCGCAAATGCTGTGACAGTTGGCGGACCTGTAATCAATCCAGCGAACAATCACACATATTATTTGCTAGAAGCAGACACCTGGACCGGGAGTCAGGCCAGTGCACAAACACTTGGAGGATCACTCGTCACGATCAACGATCAAGCCGAGAACGACTTCGTTTTAAATACCTTTGGTGCAACACGACATCTTTGGCTCGGGTTTAACGACGCAGCTTTAGAAGGTGACTTCGTCTGGGCAAATGGGGAAACCTCCAGTTTTACAAACTGGGTTGCTGGAGAACCAAATAACGCAAAGCGTATTCACTTCGGATATACCGAAGAAGATTACACAATGATGTGGGCCGCAGGTACAAAAGCAGGCTCTCATTTCGGCGGTGGCTGGAATGACTACGGAAATGTATCAACCATGAACTGGGCACCAGTTGCAGGTGGCATTTACGGTGTTGTCGAGATCGCTACCGTTCCCGTGCCTGCCGCCGGTTTATTGCTCGGCTCTGTCTTGGGACTTGGTGGCCTGTTTGGCGCCCGCAAAAGTCGGGGCAACGTAGCCTAGAGCGTTTCACTTTAAATTTGCATCACCTAAAGCTGCCTGAAATCGAAGATTTTAACGCGTTAGGTGATGCGATCTGTCTCAAGTCAAAAGCAGAACGCTTTAATTGCATCTTGGAATAAGCGCACAGGGCAACATACCCTATACGAGTAACGATCATTCAAGAACTGGTACTCTCAGGCTGTTCAAGACCGTCCAGAATCTTCTGGACCGTTTCAGAGCGCTTTGCCAACACAGCCAGATAACGCGGTGAGCTTGCTTGGAGCACCGCACCGTCCCGGTGGGCAGATGCTATTTCATCGTCACTGAGCGGCGCAGCATTCTCCGGTGCGTTTTTCCAAACCTGCTCTATCATCATCACCAGCGACAGGCGCAAAGGCGCCAATTGCAAATTATTCGGAGCCAGCGCCCAGGACCGGTTCAGGTTTTCACGCATCGCATCAAATTCGCCATTGCGGCTATGGGCCTGTGCCAGATAGGCCCAAGCGGATGCATTTGCCGGGTCAAGTAAGATAACTTGGTCGAGAAGCTCTATCGCTTTAGATGTGCGTGCATTCATCTCTTCGACATCAATGAGACCCATCTTTCCGGTTTCGGGATCAAGGGCCAGACCAAGCTCGTTGAGATAGCCATAAGCGAGCTCTAACTGGTATTCAGCCTTGTCATAATGGGATGCAGAATTGAGAACACGCCATCCTCCCACAACGCTTTCGAGACGTTCATTTCCATTGAAGGCTGGGCTGCTTTTGAAAACCACAGCAAAATTCGCCAGCGCTCCAACCAGCAGCGCGACTGTTAAAATCCGGCATAAAAAGGAACCCATGAGTACTCCAATACGCATAATTTACACGAAATAGCTTAGTCTTTTGTCCCGCATCTGTCTATTGACCGTGAGTACAAGACATCAAGTAAAACCCAAAAGCCACAACCGTTCCTTAAATGCAACTTCGGCCACGCCTTCTAAACAGAAGGTCTGTGCGGAGACATTCAATAACGATAGTTTCAGCGCCTTGGCGGAGTATTACACCTTGAAAACAACAGAACGATTTGCATTTTTTCAATGGGCATTATTATGGGGTTTATTGGTCTGTGTTCTAGTCGCAGCCATTCCCTTGGGGTCAAACAGACCGGTATCTTGGACACTGTTATCCATGGCGATCACAGGGTTGTTCTGTGCTCAGATTCTGCTGGATAGCGTCAACCGGATGCCAACGCAGGCCAAAGGGCTGTGGCTTCCTGTCTTTTTGTTTCTCGGCGCCGTTGGATGGGGATTTGTCCAGACATTACCCGGATTACCCGACGCATATATGCATCCTGTTTGGTCCTACCTGACGGGAGCCGCGGGCCGGATTTCCGCAGATCCGGGGCAAGGCC
The DNA here is from genome assembly GCA_045106435.1 of Rhodothermales bacterium. GTDB lineage: Bacteria > Bacteroidota > Rhodothermia > Rhodothermales > JAHQVL01 > JBCCIM01. Next base: position 13,778 of record JBGCEN010000548.1, on the reverse strand, counting down.
ATCAGGTTGTGATGCGCTACTTGTGTTATGCAATGATCTTTTGGATCGCCTTCAAGTCTTCTCTGTTATCGACCCGAGCGGGCACGATACTCAAAAGCTTTGCAATATTTTCTACTGTCTTGGCCGTTTACGGCCTCTACACACTAGCTGTGGGAAACAATCCAGTCCTCGGAGAGGGCGAGCAAGCCAACGTGATCTCCGCAACATTCGTTAACCGCAACAGTTATGCCACCTATGCCGCCTTCGGCGCTCTGGCCAATATTGCAGCCTATCTGCATATCGTGAGCGGCACACGCAGCGATGACGACCGTTGGCAAAACCTTCTACGTGACATGTTAGAGCAGTTCTTTGATGGCGCGTGGATTTATGCCCTTGGCGCCTTGCTGTGCATTGGTGCTTTGACACTCACCCAGTCACGGGCGGGCGGGATCGCAGGTATGGTTGGCCTGCTGGTATTCCTGAGCACATGGAGAGGCCGGGAACGCCGGTGGAACCCGTGGTTATGGGCCGTCATGTTGGCGGTGATCGGCTTTGTTATTTTGACAAGTGCGACAGGCATGACCAACCGGATTCTTGCAACAGGACCGGAAAACGCGCGCTTCTTGATCTATCCCGAGGTTGTAAAAGCCATTATGGACCGCCCGCTTTTGGGCCATGGATTGGGATCTTTCCACGATGTGTTCCGCCAATACGTTCCCGCAGAGGCAGCCGTTGGCGAGTGGGTGCGGGCCCATAACTCTTATCTTGAGAACGCGTTCGAGTTTGGGCTTCCCGGAGCCGCAGCCTTCTATCTGGCCCTTCTCATCTTCGCCAATCGCATTCGTCGCGCGACCGTAGTTCGCAAAAACAACCGTGCATTTCCGTGCTTTGCCTTAGCCTGTATAGCAACAGCCGCCACCCATTCACTGTTTGATTTCAGCCTGCAGATGCCCGCTATCGCGGCCATCTTCGCGGTTATTCTGGCTTTAGGATGGGGACAGAGTTTCTCAAACAGAACTCGGCACGAAAAAAGAGCGCCTGCCAAATCAACAGAGCCCGTACCCTCTAATCCCGAGCCTACGCCCGAATTGTCCGCTTGAAATTCAAAAGCACCTTGAAAAATACCCAAGCCAGACCTACGCCAATCAAATTTGCAGCCAGATCTAGCATGGTAAAATTCCGGCCCGGCAGCATGATCTGGACAACCTCCAAAACAATGGCCAACCCAACCATTACAAACGTCAGTTTAAGCGCCGCATCCGCCCAACCGACATAACTGACAGCGGCCAAAAAAAAGAAGGCCACAAGATGCAAAAGGAAGCTCGAAATTGGTGTGGGTGCCGCGAGCAGGCTATCCCCTCCCAAACACACCCATGCCAAAGCAGCAAACACGACAACAGCCAAAATGCGAATGATCCGCTCTACAATCTCTATTCTCATCATATGAGCACTTTTTATTCTTTCAGGCTAAAATTCAGAATTTCTATCTGCGTTTTTTAACACGAGACGAGCCTATAATGACAGCCTGAGATACGCCGTCAGGCGAAAAATTGCTCGGGTATCACCACGCGACTAATAGCTTTCAGTTGAATTTACCCTTCTATATTTCATACGAATAATTTGTACTTAAAATATTTAGAGGACTTATTTGGGAAATGGGTAATGGCAAAAAGAATTTTTTCAACCGACAGTATTTCTGCGATATTTAATGACGAGACCGCATCGGGCCTGAACGGCGCAGATACACTGTCAATTGTATTTAACGACACCACTTTTTTAGGTGGCATGAAAACTATCTTTTGACAACAACTTACATCTACACCGTGCATCGCCCAGATCGAGGGTGCAATCTATCGTCTGCGCGGCCACTCGGATCTCATTCCAGAGCACGCCCGCACCAACGCACCAAAACGTCATGGCCGTCCACCCAAAAATGGAGATGCCGGTCAATAAAGTCGGCTGTCAGCTAAAACCGCAAAAGTTGGAATTTTACTTCGGCACTTTTGGGGAAGATTACTCAAACGTTGACAATTAAGCAATGATGACGTGTTCTTTGGCGTGACTGTTGCCACTGTGATCCGGCTGCAAGCGTTATCTGGTCCTTTGACATGACGGATGGGTCTGGGATTGACACACTCACCGCCTCGATCACGCATGCTGTGGATGCGGACATGATCCTGGGTGGTGAAAGCGGAAACGATGAGCTCTTAGTCATGAGCGGGCAAGACAATGTGCTCTCAGGCGACTATGGCTCTGATGACCTCTCCAGCAGCAAACGGCAGCGATTTTCTTGATGGCGACGCGGGCGATGATTGGCTGAAGGGTGGTGCGCGCGCCGATGAATTCGTGTTCAACACCGGCACAGACGAGGGCAGGACATCATCAACTTCATAGCCTCGTGGACGCTGGTGCCGCCGGTCTGGCCGACGACATTAATGCGGTCTCTACCATCTCGGATAACGGAACGGATGTAATGCTCGCCTTGATTGGGAAGGCATTAGGACTGAAATTGACCAGCCACCACTAATGTGAGAAATATCAAACTGCCGCATCGCAAGTTCGGCGTTCAATAAGCTCTGTTCCAGTCTATAAAATTCCTGTTACAATTTCTATTCTTAGATAAATCTGCATTAATATTTCTGGAAACCGCTTATGAAATTCGTTCAACTTAACAAAAATCTATCATTGAAATTTGAAAGGTTTCTCGGCTTTTTTCCCGGAAACAGTGATATTCTAGAAAATATGAAATTCAAGGGAGACGTCGCAGATATCGGGGGAGGAAAGCAGCCTTATTTTTCCCAAAGGCCGAGCCATATCACGTATACAGGCATTGACATTGACGCAACTGAACTCGCCCTGGCACCTCCTGGGGTTTATACAAAAACAGTGGTCGCAGATATAACTCGACCACCATTAGACCTAAAATTTGACGTTATAATCTGCCGCTTCGTCCTCGAACATGTTGCCGATACTCAAGCCGCTATTGAAGGTGTTTATGCGATGATGAAACCAGGTGCCACCTGTTATATAAGCGCACCATCCCGATATGCGATTTTCAGCAAAATCAATATAATACTACCAGAGACGTTTAAGCAGTGGCTGTTATTCAAGGTCTACCCCGCAAAGCAAACCGATGGATTTAAAGCATATTATGACAAAATGTCTCCATCAGAGCTTTCCGATATCATTAAAGCTCAGGGCGGAAATATAGAGCAAATTCATCACACAAAATTTTCAGGCTACTTCACATTTTTTTTCCCACTCCATTTGATCTGGAGATTGATCAGCTTCATTCAGATGATATTCATACGAGACTATTGTGAGCGGTTCGAAATTGTATTTCGTAAAAACTGATAGCGCTAGCCTAGAGGCTATAATCGCATGCGCAGCCCTCAAATAGCGCAGCAGATGATCATAGCCAGAAGCCCAGCACACTAGAGCGGCACGGGTAAAATGCTGCCCTGCTCATCCAATGGGTTCGATATAACTCGGGGACAGGCATTCCGTTCTCAACCGCTTTCAGAATCAAGACCACTTATGCCTCTTAATACCGTGCTTTCTTCATTTGAATCTCCTTGGCATATTCTGCCACAAAAATTCTAGTTTCAGCACAATCATTTCTCGAGGGGTACTGAGTCAGCTGGCCTGAAGTCTCCCCAAGAAACGCCCTTGCTTTATTGGATCAACCATCTTCACAATCAGATCAGTAAGAGTATCAAACTTGTTCAAGTCAGTTCCCAATGTTAAACTTCTGCATAAATTTTAGGGGACTTAATTTGCGGCCATTGTTCAAGCGGAACATCAACGCTCTCAGGCAAACTGCGTTGGAACGGTTGTATAATTTAACATCCCGCAACTGGCATATACTGCATACCGTTCCACTCCAGACTATCTCAACAACGGCCCTAGAACGCGATGTTCACTATTTTGGTGAAGCGCAGATTCATGACCCACGCGGGACAGCACGTTTTTGGCCAGATACGACACGGGCGCTTAAACATCATCTTGAACCCCAAATCATCCCACGACCCTACATACTGGAGCTCAAGCAAGCCATCATTTCGAATTTCACCGTTGCCGAAATTGCTAATCCAGACAGCGTTCCGATAGAAATATTTCCTGAGACAATGCGCTCGCGCGAACACATCCATTTTATGGACAAAACCAAGAAGCAGCGCCGCTCGCTTGCCCGCAGACATCGCAATAGAGCGCCAGACCACGAATGCGGTTATCTCTTTGGCTCAATCGGATGGCAAAACTATTACCATACTCTCGTCGATCATGCCGTCAGATACGCTGAATTTAAAGCGGCAGGCCAGATACCTAAGGAGGCTGTAATTGTATTGCCTCAAACACCCAATCGATATCAGGCTGCTTTTCTCGATCTTTTGGCCATCCCACCAGAAAAACGGGTCGTCGCAGACAAAACCTGCATCAAGTTTTCCCGCCTTGTACTACCGTCAATGCGTCGCCATGGGCGCGCTGTCTCTCGCGCCGGTCTCGAAGCATTTCGCGTACAAGCACTAAGCCAGTTGCCCGACCAACCAAACAAAAGATCGCGTCGCATCTACCTTAGCCGCAGAAATGCACAAACACGTCGGGTCCTGAACGAACTAGAGGTAGAGACCGTACTGCATTCCCATGGATTCGAAACCGCCCAAACAGACCAAATGAACCTAATCGAACAGATTGCACTATTCTCCAAGGCTGAGATCATTGTAGGCCCTCACGGAGCCGGATTGGCAAATATGGTTTTCGCAAAAGCACCACGGGTTATCGAGTTTCTACCCTCAGACCTATGGGATTTAGGCTACTTCATTGGACTAAACGCATCTTGTGGCGGCAGCTATTCGGGGATAGTCTTTGACGGCACCTCTCCCAATGACGACATGACAGTAGATATAGATGCTCTAAGAGCTTCGATAGCCGGTTAACGATCAAAAAATCACCTGTGCGGCTACGTTACACTTCTTAATAACCGCATCTCACCATATTGTACAAAATGGCATTTTTGGATAACTTTAAACCTCTTCCGATATTGGGTCAAAAGCCATTGTAATTCAGGTGTGACAGAGTGAAAAATTCAAGCGAGTCTTTGACCCCAACTTATCCGGTTCAAATGGCAACTCCTACGAGCGGGTCATCAGATAGTATCAACGATACGATCGATATTCGCGGCATTGTTTCAAAGGTCTGGCGCGGCAAGTGGATCATCGCCATTTGCTTACTGATTTCCTATGTCCTAGCCTATCTGACAAACTCTCAGATTGTACCCACCTACCGAGCCAGTGCAACTGTGATGTTCGATATCCAGCAAAGCAATATTGTAGACTTACAAGAAATTATAAATCAGCAAAATTTTGACCGTGGCATGCTTGAAGATCAAATGCTTATCCTGTCATCTGCCAACCTTATTGGGCGTGTAGTCGATCAGCTTAATCTCGATCAGAACTCGGAATTCAACCCGGCCTTGCGCGTTCATGAGCCCACGCTGATTGACCGTCTCAAAGGCATAATCACGCTGCCGCCTGATATTACAGACATCTTGAAAGACTTGGGTATCATCAAGCCACCCCCACCGCCCCCTGCAGACCCAGAACTACAAAGGATTGAACGCGAAAAGCGCCTACGCCTAGCGATCATACGCAATGTAACTAGCGGACTTCGACTCTTCCCTGTTGGAAACTCTCGGGTTCTAGACATCTCCTTTATCTCGACAAACCCCAGAACTGCAGCGAATGTTGCCAATGCAATTGCCAATCAATACATCGTCGATCAATTAGAAGCAAAACTGGAGGCCACCAGAGCTGCCACAACATGGCTGAGTTTACGAGTGGACGAATTACAAGTACGGGTAGAGGACGCGGAAAGTGAAGTCGAAACCGTGCGCTCGGGGCTGGCCGCCGAGCAAGGGCAGAGTATTGAGATCACCCAAAATCAATTGAAAGCAATTAATACCGAACTTGTTCAGGCGCAAAGCGAAACCACACGTAAAGAGACCGACTTTAACCGCCTGAAAGATGCGCTTGAGAACCCGGAGAATCTGGACATTATTTCAGAGTTTAGAAACTCACCCGTGATTGCAGCTATCAGGCAACAGGAAACCGCACTCGCGTCAGAGATCGTGACTTTGAAGGCCACGGTCTCCCCGGAAAACCCTTCTCTCGTCTTGGCACAACGCCAGCTTGAAGAAGTCCGCAAACAGATCCAGAAACAGGTTCTGGCGGAAGCAGAGAAGATCGTGGCGGCCATGGGCAATGATGTTGAAGCGGCCAAAGAGCGCGAACAGGCTCTGGTTTCGCAGGTCCGTACTGTCGAACAAAAGGCATTCAGCCAGTCCACTGACGCAATTACATTGCGTCAGTTGGAACGCGAGGCTCAAGCGAGCCGTGTCCTCTATGAGAATTTCCTTGGCCGCCTGCAAGAAACGGATGCTCAACAAGACCTGCAATCAGCAGATTCACGTATTCTATCGTCTGCCGAAATACCTCTTTTCGCGCAGTCCCAACAACAACGCCGCACCATGCTTTTAACCATGTTCCTAGGCGGAGCCATCGGTATCGGCATCGTATTTCTGCTGAACTTCTTGAACAACACGTTCCGTTCTCCTGACCAACTCGAAGAGATGTCGGGTGAAGTTGTTCTAGGCACCCTGCCCTCCATCGGATCGCGGATGAAACGTCAGGCGATCCTTGAGAACCTACGCGCCAAGCCGAACTCTTCACTGGCGGAATCCATTCGAAACCTCAGAACGAGTATTCTATTCTCGAATGTGGATAATCCGCCCAAAGTGGTCATGTTCACCTCCAGTGTGCCACGCGAAGGAAAGACGACCTCCGCAATGCTGATGGCTATGACCAGTCGCCAGATGGGCAAATCCGCGATCATTGTAGATTGCGATCTCAGGCTGCCGGCCCTGTCGCATATGGTCCGTGATAACCATGACCAACCCGGCCTTTTGTCAGTGATCGACGGAACCATCCCGGTCAGTGATGCCATTTATGAAGAACCTTCATCAGGCCTTCACGTGCTCATGACACAATTAAGTGAGCGGCAAAGTGCGATCAATGCGGCCGATGTGCTGTCCTCCAAACGGTTCGAGCAACTGATCGAGGGACTCGCAGAAGTCTACGATCTTGTGATCCTAGACACCCCACCAGCCTTGGTCGTAACCGACGCGCGGGTCCTGTCCAAACTGGTGGATGCGGTGGTCTATGCAGTGCGCTGGGACAAAACGCCAAGAGGTGCCGTGCTGGAAGGTCTTAAAGAAATGAAGTCCGTAGACGCCCCAATTGCAGGTCTTGTCATGACGCTTGTGAACGAGGCGCGGGCGACAAAATATTCCTATGACGGGTATAATTATTACAAGGGTAAGTACCGGGATTATTATATTTCGTAAGAGCTGTTGGCGTTTCGTCAACCAAGGTTTCTCGCCACTGAACTTCCACAAATCCAAGACATTTTAAAGGGTGCTTTATGATTACGATTACAGGCGGAGCAGGGTTTATCGGAACCCGGATCGGTCACCTTCTTGAGGAAAATATCCAAGATTTTAATATCTTGGATATCCGCCAAAGCCGTAGCTTTCCTCAAAAGTCACGTGATGTCGATATACGTATACCCGCAGCATTGGAAAATAGCTTGCTGGGGGATTCGATCATTCATTTGGCAGCCGTCCACAGAGACGACGTGAAAGACAAATCAGAGTATGAAAACACCAATGTGACTGGAACACAGAACATATGCATGGCTGCGGAAAAGGCGGGAATAAACCAGATCGTCTTTACCAGCAGTGTCGCGGTTTACGGCTTTGCCCCCGCAGATACAGACGAAGCTGGTGCTATCAACCCATTCAACGAGTATGGACGAACCAAATTTGAAGCCGAGCGCGTCTTGAAGGAATGGCAAAGCAAAGCACCAGATGACCGCTCCTTGATCATCGTTAGGCCAACGGTGGTATTCGGTGAAGGAAACCGAGGGAATGTATATAACTTATTGAAGAATATTGCCTCTGGGGCATTTGTCATGATCGGGAACGGAACGAACAAAAAATCTATGGCGTATGTTGGCAACATTAGCTTGTTCTTGACCAAAGTGATGGACTCGGGTCCTGGGGTTCATATTTACAACTATGTAGATAAGCCCGATTACGACATGAACACATTGGTAAGTCATGTCAGAGGGACGCTTAAAGGGAAGCCTTCTGTTGGCCCTCGGCTCCCCTATTCTATAGGGTATGGAGCAGGCATGATCGCAGATATTGCGGCCCGAGTGACGAACAGAACTTTCCCTATCAGTAAAATCCGTATTAAGAAATTTACGTCAACAACGGCCTTTGCATCAGCAGCACATTCTTACCCCGGATTTTCGGCGCCTTACACAATTTCCGAAGGAATAGAACGCACCCTCAATCATGAGTTTTTGAATCCAAATCCAACAGCAGAAACCTTTGAAACAGAATAAATTACAAGGTTCAGGCCGTTGGAAAATAAAAGTACGATAATTTTCATCAATGACGCAGCACTACTGAATCAAAGATACCGCCAACCTCTTATCGATGGGCTTTCAAACCAAGGGCATCCGGTACTCAGCTTAGGCTTGTTCGACACAAAGGCAAGCTTCCTCAAAACTCTGTTTTACATGATAACCCACTACAGAAACACGTTCGTTTCATCAAACTTGCGCGCTAATCTCGTGTCTCTTTCTATCTTCTGGCTGCAAGGGTTGGTCATCCTGAATGGATTGGGACGCTACCGTAACAAACGTTGGCTTCGAAGGGTCTTGATCCTCCTATTTCGTATGAACTTTCGAAAACGAGTAGCAATACAGTCCTATGCAGACTTTCGTTATTTCAGACGATACGCCCCCAAAAGAGAATTTGTATGGATCCCTGGCTCTGGTGGACAGATCAGAAAGCTTGGACCGCAAGGACCAATCGTGACGGTTCAAAGGGATGATAAGCTCCCGATGGTTGCATCTAGCCTGATTGAACTAATCAAAGACAATAGACCAAACTGTCCGCTTATTGTTGTCGGGTGCAAAGATGGGCAAGCAGTTGCGGATCTGTTGGGCAACACGTCACACTTTTCTACAGGGTATCTGCAAGCAGACGAAATTCTGTCTGGAGGCAAAACCTTTATTCAACCAAGTGGCTATGGAGAAGGGTTTCCACATTCTCTTGCAGACGCCATCGTTAGCGGAATGGAAATTATAATCGCCCCAATCGAATATCGTAGGTATGGCCTCTATCGGCTAAACACTAGCCCTACCAAGCAAACGGGCATTTACCGCTGTTTTAAACCAACAGAACCTCTCCGTTACGAACTGAGCATCAAGAATATCACTGAAAAATACGCAAGCCTAATCCTATCATAGATGGACCAAAACCATAACACCCTTTAAAATGCATAAATTTGGTAGGATTGATTTATGAGTGATCAAAAAACAGCTACTGTTTTCAAAGAACTATACCACGAGATAGTGGAAGACAGCAGCAATCCATATATCAAAAAACAGATCTTTCGTACCTTACGGCGACTAGGTTTCTTGGGCAAAATTGCAAAATACAGAAAACACAGACCAATGTACTATGGTTTCTTTTGGGGAGATTTGCCTATTGGCGGAGCAAAAAACCTTATCATGGGCAGCGATAGTTCTGAAGATAGCACACTTACGCGCCGATTCGTTGTCGCAACAGACTACGAAACACCTTCGGAAGATCTCGATGTGGAGCATGTTACATACACTCCAAATGGCTTTGCCTGGCGCGGGCGTACTTTAGATCAAAGCATATCTGTTGTTGCTGTACGAAATCCAAAACGATTTTTAAAAGAAATACCAAGACGCCCGTCCCTTCATTTAGCTGAGGGAACTTTAATACAAGCCCAAACACCGTTCACCTACGGGGACTGGGTACCGGAACATCGAAACTCTATCATAGCCGCCAAGGAATTCCCCTTACCATTAGTATTACCTAATTGGATTGGCCGCCGCCCTTATGTACAAAAGGAATTGTCCGACCTTGGCATTGACTATCTTGTTATAAATTCTAGCGTTCACATAAAAAAAGCGCGCGTTCTTCGAAAGAAACACGTGCTAAACCTCCTGCTCAGTGATGACATCAAAGCATATAGAACAGCATTCAAAGCACCCGCTCCAAAACCAAAACATGGGAAGATAGTCTATCTATCCCGAGGATCATTCTCTCGCACAATCAAGACTGAAGGCCGACATTACCCAAGCAATACAATAGGCAAAATCGTTAACGAACTTGGCGGAAAGGTTGTTGAAACCAACGGCAAAGACAGAGATTACTACAGGGAAATTGCAGCAGAGGCTGACATTGTCATAGCCGACCACGGCGGCGCCATGTTCAACTTAATGGAATGGAGGCCGCATACCGTAATTGAAATCGTAGAAGACGGATGGTGGAATCAATGCTTTGTGTTTCTGAGTGCGGCCTGTGGCGTAAAATATCATGGAATAATTAGGAGCACGCAACGTTCCGAAGATGAAATCCGTCTTCAAATCACCCAACATATTGAAAATGCCGCTACTAAAAAAGAGTTTCCGACCATCCAAAAAATAAGCCTGGAAGAAGCTATAAGATTGTAAATTAAGGCTAGAATTTTGCTTCTTCACTATTGCTCGTCTGATATAAAAATCTTCTGACGTACAAGCATTTCGACCCAAGTTAGTTTTTGATAGGCGAAATCCCCCCTTTTTTTATAGGCGAAATCCCTCCCATTTCATATCTTTTAACAGTGTGGGTGTTGCGTAGAAAACACCATGAATTTAACTGCTAGACAAGGATTCGCCGTAGTTTAGTCCTTTCATGGTCCAAAAAACGGCCGATAGTGTTAATTGGTTGTGAAGCTAAGGTGCAGCGTTTTGAAATTTGCAAATCTAAGTTTTTCACCAAAGCAGTGTTATTGTGTAGCGTCGGATCGAGTTGTAATGTTGGAATTTGTTGTCAGTCTGATCAGTGTTCCTTCAGGGTTCATAAACAAAATATCGCTATGTACGCTACTTACTCAGCCGTCCCCAATGCTCATCATCGGGCCCAACTTAGGTTGTTTTAGCGTCAGCGTATTAACAACCATTGCCCCCAAAATAGTTAGGTACTCAGAATGACAATAATCCACTCGTCCAGCCTCGGCTGGAAAGCTGGTCAAGATATCTCCCAAGAGTTTGCAGCACTCGCAAAAACATTCAAGTCCGGCGATGTGTTCGTATTTGATCACATGTACAAAATTTCCGGTGCAGGGATAGATCTTCCAGATAATTTCACACTAGCAGGTGGCTCTCCAGGCGCCGGGATCGATGTCATTGATTCTGCAACCAACCCTCAGCGACTGCTAGATCTTGGAAATTCAAACACCCTAGTTGACCTGACCGTGACGCATAGCAATGCACCAACAGTACCATCAACATCTTTAAACCCAACTAAAGGCTATCACTATCACGACAAGATCACCTTTTCCGCAAGCGGTAAGGACGATATCAAAATTATTAATAGTAGCTTTGAAGGCAACGTAGGAATCTTCGTACACATTGGTGGTGGCGATAATCTTATTGTGCAAGATACGCAATTCAATGGTGGTTTCTATCAGATGCGCATCTCGCAAACCACCAACACAAAAATCCAAAACAGTTTATTTGAAGACTCGTTAGGTGATGGAATCAAAACGTCTGCAGGTAAAGGTGGAGAAAGCGTTGAGTATGCAACCATTTCAGACTCCGTGTTTCTAAACAATAGCAGAGATGGGATCGATGTCACAGGCGGGCTAAAAAATTCGGTTGTAACAGATTCCTATTTTATAGGTGGTTTCGTCGGGATCGATATAAAATCAATTTTAGATTCAGATGATGATTTTGATGCCGGTGTTCCACGGAACGACAATCTTCTAATTACCAAATCTGAATTCATAAATATTAACAATGCTATAGTTGTTACAACTTTAGACAGAGGTAATTATCTAAACACAGGGAACGCTACTAAATGGGCCGCACAGGGCATAACTTTAGAAGATTCCACTGTAGAACAAACAGGATCTGGAAGCGGCCGTATTTTTCTCATTAAGGATAGCTACAACATCCATTGGGACAACATATCTACGCTGGGAAATGTCACCGAAGTCAGAGCAGATTCTCATTTAAACATAGGATTGCCAAAAGATGTATCTGGTACAAATGTCTCTACAGGTTCTGCCAGAACGTCCATTGATGATGCGGCTTATCGGGATATGGCGGGCCCCGATTGGTCAGACCTCTCATATCCTTCAGGCGGCACACCTGCGCCAGATCCTGTCATTGTCACCCCAGACCCAGTTGTAGATCCGGATCCTGTTGTCACTCCAGATCCTGTTGTAGATCCGGATCCTGTTGTCACTCCAGATCCTGTTGTCACTCCAGATCCTGTTGTCACTCCAGATCCTGTTGTCACTCCATCTGTGCAGGACTCCATTGTGAATTTTACAAGCAAGTTTCTGGACGTATATCTTGCCTATACAGACACCGACAAAAATGTGGTAAAGCTAAGCAATGGCGCCAGTATCGACAGCGCACTAATAGATGGCCGTAAGTTGACTATATATGCAACTTCTAAAGACAATGGACTGACTATTGGCAGCGTAAAACTCGAAGTTCCCGGGATGGGCGAAACCATCGAGAATGTGGATCCGTTCGCACTATTCGGAGACAATTCAAAAGGTAATTTCTATGGCGGGAAAGAATTGATTGACGGCACTTACTCCGTCACACTGACTGCGTATAAAGGGAAGAATGGTTCTGAAGAAAAGCTCGAGAAAGTGACATTTGATTTCACGGTCGGTGGCGCTATTCCCACAGCGGCAGATCCTGTCGTAATAGATCCTGTCGTAATAGATCCGGTTGTTATCGATCCTGTGGTGGCAGATCCGGTTGTTATCGATCCTGTGGTGGCAGACCCGGTTGTTATCGATCCTGTGGTGGCAGACCCGGTTGTTATCGATCCTGTGGTGGCAGATCCAGCACCGGTTCTGGAAACGGACCTTGCACGAGACGATGCTCCGATGTCTATGAACAACCAAAGTCTCAACATCTTTCTGGTAGATACACGTCCTGACAAAGCTATTGCGGGACTTCATCACGGGGCCAAGATATCCAATGACGATATTCAAGGTCGCAAAATCACAATATCGGTAGAAGCCATAGACCCAAATACATCTGGCATTGGCAGCATGAAGCTTGATCTGGACGGTTTGTATAGCGGAATTGAAAATGTAACCCCCTACGCCCTATTTGGCGATAATGCCAAAGGTAATTTCTATGGCGGAATGCAACTGTCGGACGGCACGCATTTCGCCACTTTGACCGCCTATTCTGGAAAAAATGGAAAAGGGTCTGTCCTCGACAACGTAACTATCCAATTTGAGGTGGGAGACTATGACAGCGTCATAGTCGATGGCACAGCAAGTGCCGTTTCAAGCTACTCTGCGGCTCAAGACAAAGGAACCGCCACGGTATCAGCCAGTCAGTTGTCCATAGAACTGGATGGCAGTGCCTGGAAGACTCTGGATCACTTCACAGAGATCACAGCCACTACCGTCATGAAGGTCGACTTCAAGAGCGACGTTGAAGGCGAGATCCAGGGCATTGGTTTCTCCAACGGGCATACGACTCTGGATTCGACATTCTTCCAGCTTGATGGATCGCAAGATCTTGGCATTCAGAACTTCAACGATAGTTATGTAACAGGATCGGGCTTTGACACTTACATCATCCCAGTAGGTGAGTTCTTCACCGGCCAGTTCGATGAA
>JBGCEN010000547.1:0-11918 GCA_045106435.1 Rhodothermales bacterium | reverse complement strand
TTATACAAAAGTAATCGCCCAATTGAACAACTAATATTTTCTCCCGATTAGCTAAATCCTCCAAGAACATTCTTCCCAATCGCACGACCACTTTCCTGCAGTGCATGGGCATTCATAAGCGTTTCGACATCCATTTGCCCGAGGTTATTGGTCACCGTTGAAATCAATGTGCCCTCATCTATCATGGTAGAGACACGATTTAATAGTTCATGCTGTTTTTCGATGTCCTCAGTTTGAAACATCGACCGGGTAAACATAAACTCCCAGCTAAAAGTAAGGGCTTTGGGTTTGCCTGCCTTGGTGTCTAGTGTCTGAGGATCATCAATCAAAGCAACCCGACCACGAGGCTTGATCAGTTCGATGATTGCCGGGAAATGCTGATCCGTAGCCGTAAGAGAAGCCACATAACGCGGTTCAATCTCAAGTGCTTTGAGCTGATCTACCAGTGACTCCCGATGATTGATCACATGATCTGTGCCCATCTTATTCACCCAAGCCGTTGTTTCAGGGCGAGATGCCGTAGCGATAACTGTCAATCCTGTAAGTTTTTTAGCAAGCTGGATCAAGATAGATCCAACACCGCCGGCTCCCCCAATAATCAGCAAGCTATCCTCTTGACCTTTGCCCTCCTGAACACCCAGAGATTCAAATAAGAGCTCCCAGGCTGTGATAGAAGTCAGCGGAAAGCCGGCTGCTTCCGGAAAATCAAGAGATTCAGGTTTTTTGCCGACGATGCGCTCATCCACGACGTGTAACTCAGCATTGGTGCCTGGGCGGGTGATGTCGCCGGCGCAGAAGACTTCATCGCCAACGCTAAATTTGCTAACGGCACTGCCAACATCACGCACAACTCCGGCTGCATCATAGCCAAGTATTTTGGTACCTCTATCCGGCGCCACATTGGCACGTATTTTCACATCAACAGGATTAACGGAAATACCTCGCACCTCAACCAGCAAATCCAAAGGAGCCAATACAGGAGTTTCTGCCTCAAATTCCACAAGCGAATCTACTGCACTAATGGGTCCAGCGTTATTATATCCTATTGCTCTCATGATCTTTTATATACGGGTCAATATTGTCTTGTGAATTACTGGCATCAGTCTCTGGATACTATAAGAGTATTAGATGGTACCTCATTCATACAATCGTTGCCGTCCCCCTGCCGCTCAAGCTTTCCTTGAATTGAGCCAAAAAGCCGGCGACATCCGACTTCCGGACCGCAACAATCAACTCGGTATCATCCCCATAATTGGAGGACTCGATTTTCACGTCGAAGCTGTCAATGGTATGCATGGCCGGCGACGTATCTGCATACGCAAACTTGATCTTTACGTGCTCCCGGATGATGTGCTGCTTTATTTTACAGAGATCCAGCACAGCGCCGGCTGCATCTCCATAGGCGCGCGACAGGCCGCCGGTACCGAGTTTTGTCCCGCCGTAGTACCGAGTAACAACAACCAGGAGATTGGTCAGGCTTCGTCCATCTATTTGCCTTAAGATAGGCTGACCCGCTGTACCATTGGGCTCTCCGTCATCACTGTATCGCTGCAAACCACCATCCTGCCCCAATCGATAAGCAGAGCAATGATGCGTTGCATTATACGCTCTTTTCCTGACTGCCTGCAATGCGCTCGATGCCTCAGCTTCATCATAGACCAATAGCGCCTCGCCAATAAACCGAGACCCTTTCACCTTGATCTCGGTAATCTGTGTAGCAACTATTTGCAGATACGTATCAGACATTCTTAGGGCAGTATCAAACTACTTTCTGATGTGAGTTCATGACGGGAAAACGGTAGGATAAAGCAAGACCCTCGTCTTCCCACCCGCCCATCAACACTTGCCCAGTAAAACATCTTTGCCAGGCCTCTCAGTGTCTCTAAATATCCCTTGTAGAAAGTTATTCATTTTTCGCGCCGCCCTCCATCTCGACAAACACCTTCTGTGTCGGGTAAGCAATGCCAATACCAGCTGCTTCGAATAATTCCATCAACTCAAGATTAACCGTCTGTTGAATATCCATGTGTAATCCATAATCTGGTTTCCCCACATGATAGACGGCTTCGAAAATAAGCGCCGAGTCTCCGAAGCTACTGAAATGCGATCGATCAACGGTCACGTCATCATGCTTCTCAAGACAACCGCGTATCATGCCAGGAATCTTTTCCAGGGTAGATCGTGGCGTGCTGTAATCTACACCAATCGAGAAAACAACACGGCGTTTGTACATCCGCTTGAAATTGCGGAGCCGGCTTTTTAACAAATCGCTGTTTGACACGATAATCTGCTCACCTGACAAACTCCTGATGCGCGTTGTTTTAAGTCCGATATATTCTACGTTTCCTTTGTAGTCATCCATTACAAGGAAGTCCCCCACCACAAACGGCTTATCAAGTACGATGGACAGCGATGCAAAAATATCACCCAGGATATTCTGAACAGCCAGCGCAACCGCAATCCCTCCAATGCCCAATCCAGTGACCAAAGCAGTTACATCGATACCAAAATTATCCAGGACCGCGAGCAGCAGCATGGACCAAAGGCCGATACGGGCGAGCATCCCGATCGCAGAAATGGTTGTAACTGCTGAAGGGTCCTGCTCCAGCTTTTTCTCTCGATAGTAATTGATCCACCAGTCAATAACGCTCGTTCCCCAGATACCAATCTGAAAGAGCAGTACAAGAAACAGAAACCGGCCCACCATTTCCGAGATATTGCCAGGCAACTGTCTGAACAACGTTGCAATCCAGATACCGAGCGCAAAGAAAGTAAACCGTTTGGTGTTTTTCAGGACAACAGCAATGACATCATCAATGATGTTCGCAGTGCTACTGGCAAGACGCTCAAAACGGCCAACAACCGCCTTGCGAACAATCATCATGATCACAGCAATGCCCAGGCCAATGCCGAGTACAGTCAACCAATCGATAAGCGGGACGTCGTAAATCAAGTAGTTCAGATAATCCATGGGCCTGTAGGTCTTGCAAAATCTTTAAATACGCAAACGTGGAGTGCAGATGGTACGGAATGCCTTAGATAACTCAAAGATGAATTAGCGAGATCCAGCCAAACTCAACAGAAATCCACAGGGATGGGGCCGACTATTTCTACAAAAAGTTATAAATGTAAAAGTCCCAGGCTTAAAGGAATTCGATCTGAATATCAGCAGCAATTATGCTGTAACGCAGTCGCCTTGAATTCAAAGAACCCGAAACCCATAAATGTATCTATCCAGGAAGTTGTTGCGGAATTTCCCCTTAGGGTCGAAGTCTTTCATTAACTCACGGAAAGCCGGCAGCATCTCGTATTGTGCCTGTACATATTCGGGTGATAAGGTGAATAACTTGCCCCAATGAGGGCGTGCTCCCAATGTCATCAGGGCACTTTCGATCTTCGCCAGACACGTTTTGACAGCCGGCCAGTCTGCTTTCCAAGTGAAGTGAATGGCTACCGTGTGCTGTTTGTAAGCGGTACTCAACCACAAGTTATCCGGTGCAACAGTACGAATTTCTGAAGTGTATAGCAGGGGAGATATTTCCGTGGCAAGGCGTTTGATGGCTTGCAGCGCCGGTGCAGCGTTTTCCAGAGGGAGCAGGTATTCAGATTGTAATTCGTCGCCGGCGCTGGGGGTGAAATCGAGTTTAAAATGCTGCAAGCGATTGTGCCAGCTACCCGACACACCCAGCTGATCGGTGCAGTTTTCAGCGGAGAATCCCGGTACGGGGTGCAGTTTTTTTTGTGCAGCCTTCGCGCTGAAGAATGAGTTTGGAAATGCGACTGAGGTGTCTTTCCCCCGCACTTTCAGCCAGAGTTGATTCACCGTGTCCCCTTCCCAATCGGTAAATATACTTACACTGTAGGCACTGGACATGATCTCTTTAAAGTGTGAGACAACTTGCTGAAAAGGGAGGTTTTCGTAGATGCTCTGCCTTACCTGGAAAGCCGGCTCGATATCCAGCGTGAGCTTTGTCACCACACCAAATCCACCGAGGCCAACCACCAGTCCGTTAAGCGTTGCTCCATCTGTCTCTTGAGACAGGTGGACAAGCTGTCCATCGTGCTTCATCAGTTCCAGCCCAGAAACCGCCGTGGCAAGATTGCCACTCCCCATGCCTGAACCATGGGTTGCTGTTGCGCAGGCGCCGGCCACGCCAATGTGCACCAGCGACGCCAGGTTATGTAGCGCAAAACCTTGGCGGTTCAGATACTGGCAGAGTTCGCCGTAGCGGATGCCGGCCTCCACGGTAACCGTTTGCTGCTCCCGGTCCAGCCCCACGACCCGATTGAGGTGTTCCAGAGAAACGAGCGCGTGACGGCTATCCGCCACCCGATTAAACGAGTGCTTCGTACCAACGGCCCGTATCTTTTCCAGCCCTGCCACGATTTCCTGCAGCGGATCTAATGAGCGCGGCGCGTGCCACTGTGATGCATTGAATGAGAAGTTGCCGGCCCAGTTCTTGTTATTCATCCTGGATTCTACTCGAAATTACTGCAGTTATAAAACTTGTCATAACTGGTTGTTACTCGATATTTACGCCCGACATTTATAGCTCATTGTGTATAACAAGCAGTGATGAACAGTGCTATGAGCGGTAAGGATTTCTTATTACTAGGTGGATACGATGATATGATTCGTTCCTACATAGACGACAGAAGGTAGCATACTTACCCAAATATAAAAACTCGGCCCAGATACACAATTCCTGAATCCGGCTTTGCCTTGGTGGCCATTCCATGGAGCAAAGTGAAGGCGCTTATAGGGGTACCCTACCTGTAGACAATGCATAAAACCAGCCGAAAACATATTATGAAAGTCGTGTTCTAAAACGCGAAAAGCCCAGCCTTACGGCGATTCGAGTCGTTTTGAGCGATATCGTATGGATATTTATCTGTATTCAAAGTCTTGCAAAACAAACACTTCGCACCAGACCGTGCATTTTTCCCTATCTATCCTGCGCGCTTTTAGAGGGGACACTTGAGGGGACACTTTCGTTTTGCCATTGACAGATCGGTATGCATGACCTATGGTTTAGGAAACCGCACACCTGCCCTTCTAACTCGTTGCAGCGCAAGAGATAAAGAGGTATGCACAGCACGCTGGTACACTATAGGTACATTTGGCTATTTCAACAAGAAGTTTCAACTACTACCACATCAGTCCCAAACAGCCTCTAATAGCATTTCCAGGGCTAGCCCTGCCTATATATAGTGAGAATATTCCCATATCTTGCGCGCTTCCGTGCGGTAAACATCAAATCTGCGAACCTAAGCTGGTTGGGGTGGTCGGCTTTAAAGCTACGTTCAACCAGATCATGCGGACGATCTGCACTATTAGCAGGAATCGTTGTCTTCACTCGGCGGCCGCGAACGACGCCACGAAGATCCATCTCTTTCATCAACCAGGCCTCTGTGCAACGCGCCATGTAGATGCCTTCACGGTACAATTGCCGCCAAACCTTACGCACGCCATAAACCTGGTAGTTCTCCCGCCAGATCTCGACACTGAGTTCTTCGTCGCGTCGTGCTCTGGCTGAACGTCGTGCAGGATCTGCCTATCCCGCTTTGCGCGCATAGTAAGTCGATGGAGCAATCGGCAATACTTTGCAGATTGGCTCTAACCCGTACAATGCTTTATGGTCGTCGATGAAACGCACCATTACTTCGGCCGGCGATCGAGCTCCGCCTGTGCGAAATAGGCCGATGCCCTTCGAAGGATTTCATTGGCCCGGCGTAGCTCCCGGTTTTTCGTTCAAGCTCTTTCAGCCGGGCGCGTTCATCGCTTATTGTGCCGGATCGCTGTACATGATCACGTTCCTTCTGACGTACCCACTTACGAAGCGTCTCGCGTGTGTAGCCAATCTTCTGTGCAACAGATTGAAATGCAGCCTATTGTGAAGTGTGGTCGCGTTCGTGCTCAAATACCATACGAACAGCCCGTTCGCGAACCTCAGGGGAATACCTTGTTCTTTTGTTCATAACTTCAAGTTCTCAAATTTTGGAGTCTCCGGCAAACTCGGGGCGGTTCAGGTGTGATTCGCCCATGAAATGAGAGGCTTTCCTTAATAACTCTTAGAAAGGGGCGTTTGCTAAGAATGAGTTGCAGTTAACTTGATTTACTGCATGGACAGCTACTACTGATTACTTAACGGGGCCCTCTCCCCCGCCCCATTTTGTAATTTTCGCAACGAACGCTAAGGCCAGTGTTTCGACTATCCTATGGATACCAATCGATTCCAAATCTTGCATAAGTACCCAGAGGCCCCGCCTCCCCTTTAAGATTGAAAGCCCATTTTTGTGTAATATCACGCCTTATAAAAAAATGAATCCGCTCATGGTTGCGCTTCCAATCAGTGATATCATATTCGCGTGTCCACCGCAGGCCCGCACGCCATGGTCCATTGGGTAGCCATGCAAAGCCAGTCTCCCATCCTGGGGCAAGGGCTATTTCTTTACAGCAGGTTCCTGTTCCCGCGACTGTAAAAAGCGCATAAGCAAATCCGCTATTAAGAAAACGATACGTCTTACCAGATCCTGCTCGCATTTCCATATGAAACGCATCTGCGCCGAAAAGGCCACCATATCGACCGATAGTTTCAAGCATCCAGGAGTTTCGGTTTACCAGCCAACTCGAAGGGCTAAGGGACCGTTGAGAGAAAAGAATGAGTTCATCAATTCTAGGTGATATTCCCTCTGTTGACACCGAAGCTTCAACGGCAAGTAGCTCAAGAGAGTTTAAGGGCCGATGTGCGAGTGGAGGTTCGGAGAGATCGTGCAATGCACCCCGTATGCGAAGAGCAACTCGCGAATCTTCTGAGTTGTTTACAAGATAAGAAATCGTGAGGCGCGTATACTCGTGAAAGCGTGGTGAGGGTATTGGTACGCCAGGAGCAGTTGAGCGTACAGCAGGTTGTCGACTTGATTCTCGAACGTTTTGAAGTCTCAAGCGGGAAAGCCCAGCTCGAGACCTTTCATCTAATGCAGACCGTTCGTGCAGGCTTTTCAAAATGAAGAAATCTTGCACAAATCGCCGTTCCGTGTTGGCAAGTTGCATCAACCAAGTTGTATCTGCAGCCACGGTGATCCAGTTATCCTTCCGGAGCCGATTGATTACACTAGGAGGTATTTCTTCGCTCATGTCCGCAAGTCTGTACGACTCAGCAGATCGAAAATAGCTTTGACCGGCAAGGCTGCTTTTAAGTACGGCATCAAGAACTCCGATTGGGCTTACGGTACCCTTCGGCGGAGGAATTGCGCCCGTTGCACGGGAGATGATCGACTGAAGGTAGTATGCGCAGTTTTTGCTGAAGAACGTGTAGGGATACCAGTACCCTTTCACGGAAGAGAGTTCCTTATCGAGAGCGCTTCTTTCTTGAGTAGTCAGCTCGAGTTCAACAAGCCAAAGATCACGATCTTCAAGGAGCGCGTATTCACGCGTTTTCTCGTGAAAGGGGACTCTCTGGTATCGGCCAAGAAAACCGCCCATAATGCCAACGCCCAGGTAACGGATTACACCAGCGTCAAACGTCTCTGCTCCAAAGGTAACCACGTCCCAGAGTGGCACCGGCTCGGCAGAGCTACTTGGAAGCAAAAGTACTAGATGACCGAAAGCAGAAGAAGGACTGGATGAATAGGGGCCCGCATAAGCAATATAGACGGGCCCCAACTCATGGGAATCAATCTCTACCGGATTATTGGCCTGAACCCCGGTGATGACTTGGGATATCAGGCTAATCACGAAGATAAGGCTCAACACTCAGAGTAAATCGACTAAGCGGTTACCAAAGGCAACTTGATTTCCTCGACTGACCTCTAAAGCAGATGCAATGCCAGAAACATTCAAACCCTCCCCTTCTGAAGAGAGAGACAAGGCTACCAAAGCATCGATGTACTGACCACCACCGTCAGCAATATCCTGAGAGATGGAATCAATGTAAAGCATACCAAACTTTCTGACGCCAACTTCGCGAAGGAAGGCAGCACCAGTCTGCCCACTTGCTTTAAGGTCGATCTGGTAAGACGCCGGGGCATACTGATATGCGGCACCCGTAGCAAAATCCGTTATACTTCCAAGAGTACCTCCAATAATGATGTTTCCCCAGAATATTGGCTCAAGAGATTTGGACAAAGCGACATTTTCCGTACCATACCCCTCAGCTTCAATCTTCAGGAACTTCTTATTCTTTTTCACTGGACCTGCGAACGGCGTTGACCCGATCATTTCATCATCAAGAAAGATGGTCGCTCCCTCGACATTGCTTGATACGGTAATCGTCTGACTGGTTCCTTTAGTGATACTTGCACAACCAGTGATGATGAAGGTCAGTAAGACCAACAAAATTAGGGGAGAGTGAATTTGCTTCATGTTTTGTTTCTGATAAAGAGATAGACTAACGAAAAAAGGCGATATACGGTAAGGTATTGGAAGGCACAAACGCCCCCCCCAATACTGAAAGGCTACTGAATCATTTAAAGAAATGATATAACGTAATCACGTCATATTGGCAAACCTGCGTCTTCTATTATAACTTTGTATACGTATACACCCGCAGCAAGTGAAGATACATCTAGATTAATAGATTGATTAATGCCGGCAGTATATTGTTTTTTTTCTGAGCTGAATGCTTTTCGACCAAGTATGTCGAAAACTTCGGCGAAGTGAGGAAGATCAAAAGTTAGGACGGTAAAACTAACTTCCAATTAGTAAAGGACGTGTAAAATTACAACGGCACCTATAGACGAACCCAACTTCGGCGCGTTATGCTGTAGCCACCAGAGAGAGTATTGATATCGTAGAAAAGCCGTGGTAAAATCTGCCCTTTATTAATTAACTCAAAAAGGATTAGCTAGGTATAATCCTAATTGATGGCGGCCTACAAAGGTGTAGAGTATCATTTAAGGAGAGGCATAATTCTATTTTAGAAGGATCAATGATCTCGTTTTTCTAAAGCTACCTGCCTGAATGGTATAGAAATACAACCCGCTCAGCGACCCTTTCCCATCGAACGTCACCGTGTGGTGACCTGCGGGTTTGAACTCATCCACCAGGACTCGCACCGCTCGACCGAGCGCATCGTAAATAGTGAGCGTCACCCGATGCGCTTCTGGCAAAGTGTACGCTATCCGTGTGGATGAATTGAACGGGTTTGGGTAGTTTTGCTCCAATTTATATTCTGATGGAATCAGGGCGGTCCTGTCATCTAACGTTGTTGGAATCCCTGCCGTAGCTATCGAAAAAATGCCGCTCGTAGAAAGCGATTTTGCATTACTCGAGGCTATTTCTATAACATACGTGCTAAAAGTCCGCGTAGAGTCGGTAATCTGTAATTCCCAGTCAACGATTTGCTCTGCATCAGCTTCAAGCCCAACAATGCTTAATTGAGACTCTGAGAAAAATGTTGATGAGGAGTCTGCTATAAGTACGACAGTAATGTTCTCTGCTGTCACCGCTCCTATATTCTTGATATTAGCCCTTAGTACGACACCCTGTCCAGTGTTAATTATGCCATGCTTTTTGACAACTAAGAGTGGAGGTGCCGCAACATCTGAAATCAGTTCGTCGATTTCTGTAATGGCATTTACAGCGTTCTCCACTACCTGCGTCGTGATTTCTACTTGAGCAATCAGACTATCGGCTTGATTACTCGGAGCTAAAGAATATTCAAGCAGTCGGGTGTAAAGCAGGATACGTTCAGTAGTAGTTGCTGTGATGGCGGTATTCAACCGCATGTCAGCATCCTCAAAACCTTCTATCTGTTGAATCGCCTGCTCAGCAGCGGCATAGACAGGCGCTTCAGCTATGAGAAATGCACTCGCTAATGCATCGTCTGCTTGCAAGAGTTCATTAATCTTTGTAATGACCTCTTCATGCTCACCGCTCCGAGCTAACTCTATGATGTCGTCAAGGAGTTGTATATAGTCCTCAACAAGGTCGAGCAGTTTGGCCTGATAAAAATCTGATTTACCTGATTTCTTTGCAAAAGCTAGAGTGCTTTCTATTCTTTGCTTTCCCCCTACCTTAGAGGCACCCGGGTTGAATGCTAACTGCATTCCATGTGCTACTTCATTCTGCTGAATATTACGCAGTTGGGACGCAGAGATACCAGCAGCAGAAATCAGGGTGGACAATTGAACGCTTTTCAAAAGAGCACCAACTGCCCCTAGAACTTGTACACCCGGAATCGCCGAAGCTAGTATCGTGATATCACTTATCTTTCCGCTTATCGAGCCAATTTCCTGCAATAATTCTGATTTCGCATGAACCTCATCCGTCTCAAAAGTACTCTGGTTTACAACAGTTTGCGATGCAGCATAGGCTGCAATGTGTTCCCCTTGATAATTAAACGACTCAGCATTAGCGACAGCTTGATCGAGATATTCCTGCGTTCGAGGCTGCACGTAAGAATAGGATAATAAAATATCATCCATCTGCGTGACGATCAAATTCTTGAGTTGATCCTCGACAATACTCTCTATAAAAGAGGCTCCTCTTTCTGTAGTATTGCTCGTTGCCGCCGCATTCATCGCACGTAGCCCAGATGCCACAGAAGGGCCTATCCACCCGGGTAGCCTGGATTCCAGCAGACTACTTGGCCGTTCGAGAAATAAGTAAACGTAAAGATTCGCGATTTGCTCTGCCAGCTTCTGATATAAGATTTTGGGTGTGCCACTTTCATCAAGTGCCTTGACGATGATGTTAAACACCTCATATGTTGTATGAAAAGCAACAACTAATTCAAGTAAGGCTTCTCCTGTCTCATGAGACATCTTTGTAGCGTTGTCATACATCGATGCCAAGACCATTTCAGCCAGCATTAAACGCGCTAATGAGGTATTGATAGCTTCAGCATTGTCGTCAATATCAGCAAGCCAGGTAGCAATAAGCGCTTTGGCCTGAGATTCATCATAGCTCTGGCTTAAGGATAATGGTGGTAGCAAACCAAAAAGAAGGTCTGATTTGATCTTTAAATGATCCAACTTATAAACAAGTGAGAGCTTTTGACTGGCTAACGTCCGAGGTAAGAGTAATTCATAATACCCCCCAGTATTCGCATCTCGGCTAACCATGTTTACTTCGATCTTCTCCCCTGTTTCAGGGACCGTTCCAATTACCCGAACACGCACATCATAAGTTACATTCTCACCTTCAAGGTCCGAGAATTCGAAAACGCCACTCGTTGTAGTTGTTACACTTTTAACCAGAACATCATCCACAAAAAGCTCAACAGTGGCACTATCGATTGGATATTGATCGAGCCGTCCAGAATCCAGCAACTCAAGATCAAATACAGTACCCGAAATGGCGTCGATTGGTACCTCGATAATATCGTTGGGAGTCGCATTTACTTCTTCAGAAAAACCGCTCTCCATACCGGCAGCATTCACAGCGGTTAGTCGATAATAATAAACCGTACCGTTGACGGCGCCCGTGTCCTAGTACTCCTCGGTGTCTGCGGACATGGTCGCCACCTGCGTCGTCGGAGCGGGAGTGGTGTCTCGGTAGAGCCGGTATTCGGTGATGTCATCCTCGGGATTAGGATTCCAGGTCAGCGTCACTTCGCTATCTGCAGGCACGGCGGCAAGAACTGCAGGCGGCCCAGGAGCTAATTCAACCTCTCCCAGATCAGTCGCCCACAACCGCGCTGTGCTATCCGCAGCTGCAGTCGACAAATATATTCCATTCTGCGAAAAGGTCACATCGTTTACGCCGCCGGTATGCCCGATCAACGTTTGCAAAAGCTCTCCCGTGCTGGTATTCCACAGACGCACAGTTTCATCTGACGAGCCCGTTACGATGACCGAACCGCCTGGCGAAAAGTCGACTGCATTGACGTCTCCGACATGACCAGTGAAGGCGCGGATGTGCGCCCCGGTCCCTACATCCCAGAGGTTGGCCTCATCCTCCGAAGCAGTTAGAA
>JBGCEN010000546.1:0-6265 GCA_045106435.1 Rhodothermales bacterium | reverse complement strand
CCAATCGATCCCGATTTCGGGCCGGCGTCTTCTACCGGTTTGCAACCTTCTAGCTTCTATACTATATAACTTTTTCGTTGTATATAGGATGGTCTCTTGACCTCGTCTCCTATAGTCGACATTTTCGTCTATGCTAGACCTTGTTGTGTCATCACCCTTCTTCCGCTCAATGTGTGATGATGATCTATGACAAACCACTTTACACTTTTTCCGCTGGACATTCTTTCTCCTCGTACACTTGCGATATGCATTGCTGAGTACAAGAGCATGCTTTTGTTATTAGGTCGCTTCTCGGACGCTTCGCAAATACAAAAAATCCGGGCGCAGGTAAAGCACGCGCTTGCTGAACTTGTTCAAGAAGCCGAAAAACGATTACTTTTGCCCAAAGCTGCTCCCAAAGAACAGCCTGCCATGGTACCCGTGCCTCACCCCGCCTTCCGAGGCTCAGACAGATCACGTTAGCAGCATTTCGTGTTCTGCCACCAAAGTTTATAGTGCAGTGACAAGTTCATCCTGGTCTGTAAATTTCTAAAGGAAGGAAGCCGGCAAGAGAAAATCGTTGTCTTTTCCCTCTCCCTTGATTCCCGCAAGCCTGTTTTATCTTGTCAAAGCGTTCATCTGTTCTATCGCGAATACTCGACTATTATCGAGATAAAAATGAGTAGTTTTTCCGTTGGATTCCATTCAGTTGGCGCTATTGAGGTGCTCACCCTTATTGGAGACCTGGATGCACATACTGTATCCGAACTAGATGCTGCCATTCTGATGTGCCGGCAAAACGGAAGACATAAAATCGTTGTAGACGGTTCTTCACTATTCTATATTTCCAGTGCAGGACTTGGCGCTTTTGTGGGCCATATTGACGATATACGCGAGCAAGGTGGTGACATTAAGATCGCCTCTCTTAGCTCGAAGATACTCAATGTCTTTGACTTACTGGGGCTTCCCCTGCTTTTTAATATCGTGGATACCATAGATGAAGCGATTGCCTTGTTTGAACCCGACCTCCCTGCCTCGCCAAAACAGGATGTGATAGCAATGGTTTAGATTGCGCTGCATCCAGTTTCCAGATGTCCGTTTACATGCAAAACCTGATTGGTAACTTTAGCCTGCTTATTATTATCCTGGCCATAGTTGGGCTAACCCTGGTACTTTATTTCGTACCTATACGACTATGGATCACAGCCATTTTCTCTGGCGTGCGCCTGAGCCTCTTTCGCGATCTGGTTGGGATGCGCTTACGCCGGGTCCCTCCTGACATCATCGTGAGGCAGCTCATCACCGCACACAAGGCCGGCATTTTTGTTGACCCTTCCTTACTGGAAGCCCACTTCCTAGCGGGAGGAAACGTGTCACAGGTCGTCAGCGCGCTAATTTCGGCAGACAAAGCAAATATCAATCTCGATTTTGAACAGGCAACAGCCATCGATCTCGCCGGCCGTAATGTTTTCGAGGCAGTCCAGGTGTCGGTCAATCCAAGAGTCATCGATACACCGCACATTTCAGCCATTGCAAAAGACGGTATTCAGTTGCGTGCCATGGCACGTGTAACGGTGCGTGCTAACATTGAGCGGCTTGTAGGGGGCGCCGGTGAAGAAACCATTATCGCCCGTGTAGGAGAAGGCATCGTCTCGACGATCGGGTCCTCTAACTCATATGCAGACGTCCTTGAACAACCGGACGCAATTTCGCAAGCTGTCCTTGGCAGTGGCCTCGACTCAGGCACTGCGTTTGAAATCCTTTCTATTGACATTGCAGATGTAGACGTAGGAGAAAACATTGGCGCAAAGCTGCAGACCGATCAGGCAGAAGCCGATCTTCGCGTGGCGCGGGCCAAAGCTGAAGAACGTCGAGCAGCAGCTGTTGCTACTGAGCAAGAGATGATGGCCTCAGTGCAAGCACAACGTGCACGCGTGGTCAAGGCAGAGGCCCAGGTTCCTCATGCACTTGCTGAAGCATTTCGGCAGGGTCAATTTTACAAAAAAGAGCCATCCTGATAAGGTGCTGTAGCAGAGTTAAAAAAGCTTAGCTCAACTTTATCCTTTTAGACAAACTCTTGAGTATCGAACACCGACCAAGGAATAGTCAATTTCGGAGGGTTTTTAGTAATTCCTTCGCCGGCAAGATTCCTTGCTCGGTGTTTAATTAACAGTAGGCCTCGCTTTATTAAGAAGAGGTAAATCCCCTAATTAATTTCAGGTCTGCTTCCTTCACGGCACGATTCATGTTCTACTCTTCGTACCCAATACATCACATCATTCAACGCATCTCGTGAAGGAGGACCCAAACATGAAAAAGAGTGCATTTGTAACCTTGAGTGCCTGCGCCCTTGCCAGCATTGCTGTCATTCGAATAAAAACAGGCTTGCGCAAAATCAAGCACATTGATTTGACATCAGAACTCCAATCAGATCAGAATCCATCAGGAATGTTTGTATAACATCTTGATTTGCAGAGAGACAATTCTGATCTGATAAAACGCGACAATATGCAAGCGGGTGTTTCATACTTGCGTATTGTCGCGTTTCTAATTATCTAAATTTCTACCCGGCGGACCGTCAAATCATCTATGCGATCCAGATCTACCTCAACCCCGATGCCCGACTTATCCACCGGCACGGTCAGCATACCATCTTCCATCGTCCATTCTGGTTTCACAATGTCTTGCGCCCAGTAGCGCCGGCTCGGAGATATATCGCCCGGCAAGGTAAAGTTAGGCAATGATGCCAGCGCTACATTGTGCGCCCGTCCAATACCACTTTCCAGCATCCCGCCGCACCATACAGGAATGCCATGTGCCTCGGCATAATCATGGATCGCGATAGAAGAAGCAAACCCCCCTACCCGTCCCGGCTTAATATTGATGATGCGCCCCGACTTTAATTCTACCATATCTTGAGCACGCTCGACCTTTGTAATCGACTCGTCCAGGCACACTGGTGTGTTAAGCTCACGCTGTACCTTTGCGTGCTGAACCACATCATCCCATGCGAACGGTTGCTCAATCATCAGCAAATTCAACGCATCTAGTTTTTTCAGCGTATCCATATCTGCCAATGTATAGGCATTGTTTGCATCGACCATGATAGAGACAGCAGATCCATACGCCTCCCTTACTGCAGCTACGTAGGGAAGATCATAGCCTGGCTTAATTTTGATCTTGATCTTTTTGTACCCCTCTTTGATATAGCCCCCCACTTTCTCAACAAGAATGGCCGGCGAATCCTGAATCCCCACAGAAATGCCCGTAGCGACCTTGTCGCGCGTGCCACCAAGAAATCTGGACAATGAGACGCCTTTTCGGTGCGCGCAGAGATCATAGGCAGCCATCTCGATGGTTGCTCTGGCCATTTCATTCCCTCGCATACGGCTTGCGAGCATTGGATAAATATCAGCCGGTTTATCAAACGAAGCACCTACCGTGATCGGTAAAATCCAGTCTGTTAAAGCAATCCAGGCAGTATCAATGGCTTCCGAGTTGTAATTAGGAAATGCGCCGGCGACGCATTCACCCCATCCAATAAATCCTTCATGGTCTTCAACCTCTACCAACCCAATGCGCCGCATTGACTCCGTACCGGAAGAGATGGTGAAAGGCTCAACCAAAGGCAACTGAATCTCTCTCAGCGTGGCTCTTTTAATCTGCAGCATAATTATGGGTTATTGCGTGTGAGTAGTAAAAGTTGGATCAATGAATGAGTCGATTTAAAGCACCAGCATATTGCATCAGAGAAGTTTGGCCATGACGTAATAACATCTGCCAGAACGTGGATCTGTATAGCATGAAGTCACACTAAAATCTCTGGAGAAATAATGCAAAAAAGCGGCACGGGTTACGTCGCGCCAGGATTTTGCAATTTGCGGGTTTTCACCTTTAAGTTCCTGGATGTTGAGGGGAATCTCAATTTTGAGCACCGTGGTTTCAGCCGTAGCCGGCTCAAACTGCAATGGCCCAGATATGACGGCCGGCACAGTTGCGGGATCAGCTGCATGATAACGGGCCAAATGAGCTGACTTTGCCTCCTCACTCATATACCAGGTGAGTATAAATCTATCTGTACCGATACCTTTGTGTAATACACTCTTCTCCCCCTTCCCATACAAATCGCAAACGTACTCTGCCGGCAAAGCACCCAATTTACTCAGGTTAAGCACAGCATTTACTGATTCCAGTGGATCGTAGGTCCAATGTACAATATCAATTCCTTTTGCAATCACAAAGTCACGCTGGTACTGCTTCAGTCTCCCCCCTAATCCTTTTCCTCTCCACTCCGGCTTTACAGCGAGCATATGCGACCAATGGACCTCTTTCCCTTCCCTAAAGCCCGGCAATCCATACACAAAGGCAACGAGCGTTTCATCAGCTCCATCTTTGTCTGCTGACATATCACGAGGCACAAAGGCGCCGGCGACAATACCACCTATTTTCTGATTTACCATCAAAATAGAAGGAGGTACGATCTCTATAGATTCATGCCCCCAAACTTCTTTCTGAAGTTCAGCCACTGCGATGTATTCATCGTAGGTCTTAATAAGGCGAATATTAATTTCAGGCAACACGACTTCGTTGTTTTTCTTTAGGTCGTACAATAAGGTGTGATGATTTTGGCCTCGAAAATACCAGCAGAATCCTTTAGTAACAAACGTATTTTCGTTTAACTCAACGTGATTTCTTGAAATAGGCCTTAAACAGACTATTTAGGGCGATTCTATAGCTGCAATTAGTGTGTTACGCCATAAAATGCCTCAGGCATATCTTTTGCGATAGACTTCCAGCACCTCCACCCATATGACCATCTGTATCAATTCCCATGAGAAAGTCTATTTTCAGCGTGTTATGCATGCTGCTCGTTTGCGCTATTTCTGCTAATGCTCAGGAAAATCTCATTCCTGCGTATCCGAATCTCACATTTTCACAACCGATGGATATTCAGGCTCCACCCGACGGGAGTGACCGGCTATTTATTGTAGAAAAAAGAGGCGTCATTCGAATTATATCGTTAGATAGCGAGGCATCTGAAACGGTTACCTTTCTTGATATTCAAGATCGCGTATATGCAGGCGGTGATATGGGACTCCAAAGTATCGCCTTTCATCCGTCGTTTGAAACGAATGGGTATTTCTTCCTACACTACATGGCTTCTAACCCACAACGCGCTATTATTGCGAGGTTTCAGGTATCCGGTTCAGGCGAAGGCCTCGGAGATCCAGACAGTGAAGTAGAACTGCTCAGTGTTAATCGCGACCAGACTTTTCACAACGGCGGACAAATACACTTTGGCCCCGATGGATTCCTTTATATCCCCTTTGGCGACGGGGGGCCACAAGGAGATCCCCTGGGAAATAGTCAAAACCCGGGCAATTTCCTGGGTGCCATGTTGCGTATTGATGTAGACAACACAGATCCCGGCAGAAACTACAGTATTCCTTCTGACAACCCCTTTGTTGGTAACCTACAGGGATATCTGGAAGAAATATATGCGCTTGGGTTTAGAAACCCCTGGCGCTTCAGCTTTGGGCCACTGGGTAAGATCTGGGTGGGTGATGTAGGCCAAACGGGGCAGGAAGAAATCAGCTGGGTGGAATCGGGCAACAATTATGGGTGGAATGTAACCGAAGGCGATCTGTGCTACGCTCCTTCAGTTGGATGCAACACCAATGGCATTACCCCGCCTGTATGGACTTATGGCAGAAGTGAAGGGCGCTCAATTACAGGCGGATATGTATACACAAATACCAATGATGGCTGCAGTACACTCCACAATAAATATCTGTATGCAGATTATGTGACGCAACGCGTATGGGCCATTGACTATGATGATACAGCAGTGTTATCTAATGAAGTTGTTATTGAAGATGCCAACATCAGTATATCTTCTTTTGCGCGTGACAGATTTGGCACCGTCTATCTGCTAGACTACGGCTCTTTTGCCACGCTGCATAAGTTTGCCTGTAGCCTCAATCCGCCTTTGCCTGTCGAATTAACCCGCTTTAATGCCACATTAGATGGCAATCGAGTGCATATGAACTGGCAGACGGCAAGTGAATTGAACAACGCCGGCTTTGAAATACAGCAAAAGAACGCGGATGCCACAGCGTTTCAAGCGGTTTCATTTATCGCCGGCGCCGGCACAACCAATGAGCCACAGTCTTATACCTTTTCAACCCAGGCACTGCTTTCTGGCAGCTATACCTTTCGCTTAAAGCAAATAGACTTTGATGGCACGTTCGCCTTCAGTGATGAGATTTCCATCGATGTATCGCTG
>JBGCEN010000545.1:0-30398 GCA_045106435.1 Rhodothermales bacterium | reverse complement strand
ACGTCTTCTGGAGCGATCAACTCTACGATGCCCTCTGCCGGCATATCAGGGGTGTACGGGACCTCCAGATCTACCACAAAACCAAGCACACGGAGCAACGTTGGGTAATCGCCGAGAATACCATGAACACGGTGGAAGTCGATGTCCGGGAGTTGCGGCGGTGGCTCTGTCGGGGCCCTCAGTATATTACTCGGATCTCTTGTTTCGGGCTCTGCTGCAAGTTTTTTACGCTCATAAAACTCATCCAGCATAGCAAAGGCTACGGTTTCCCGTGTCACGTCATCATTTGGAATGGCATTCGCAATCTGGAGCAATGATGTGTTAGGCACTACATTCCCCAAAGGCTCAAACTGTCTTTGACGGGATATTTGAGCGCGCACGATGTTGCGTTCTTCAGCCACACCCAGCCGGCCCACTTGATTTACAAACTGCAAAAGGTTTGTCCGTTGATCGTCGTCATCGCCCTCTTTTCTAAAAAGCACCGGATACTCGGTGGGCGATTCCACCATGACGCGGGCAAATTCTCGCTTCAATGCCTGCGCAACTTCTGAGACCGGATACGACAGGATGTTGCGCTGAGACAAGTCTTTAACTTCATGTGGAATCACCGGCGTATCTGCATCAAAGACTGCCGTCCAGTATTGCTCTTCTGGTGCAGAAGTCAACGTGGCCTGCTGCGTCACGTTACCAACTTTCAGGTTGAACAAGCCATTTTGCTTGACAACAGCCGGCCAGTTCTGAAACTCCGGAAAGCCAGGGAAAAAATCCCCCAGTCTGTTGCCATCAAAAAGCCTCGGCGTAACAAAAACAGACACGCGAAGCATGTTGTTTTCGACGCCGTTTGGAAGCACTGTCCAGATGAGATGTTGATTAGGCATTGTCGTAGAAATATTGAAGTAGAAATTTGTGGGATGTGGCTGGATGATTGGCCGTTAGTCAGCGAAAGCCATGCAGTACTCAGGCCATGCCTCAACCACATCCTCTTGCACTGGGTCGATGTACGAGCTACCCATTTGCTCAAGGAAAGTGGGATCCCCGTTGGAGCCGGCAAACTTGCGTTCAACCGTAATCTCAACTCCGAAACTGAAAAACAGCACTTCGATTTCAACCGTGATGGATGCGCGTCCTTTGACTTTTCCGCCATTGGCGCTTTCATAGGTCAGTTCCATGCGCAGCTCCAGAGAAATGCTAATCAGGCCAAGCACCGAAACGTGACCTGAAATGCGCAGATATCCCGTGAGCGTTACATCCCCCGTTGTGCCATCGTACTTGAAATAAATGCCGGCCATAAGCGATACGCCACCGCTTGCCACTGCGATGTTAAAGGCGATGGATGCGCCAAACTCAATCGCCGCCTCAACCGTACGAATCCCTTCCATATCGATGGACAGGCCAAAATAGAACGAACCGCCAATGGCCATAACCGTGACGGTACATGGATTTTCGCGGGTGTTAAAATTGAATTGAATCGTGGCTGGGTCGCCGATAAACGGCAGGTTCAGCTGAGCGCCCAGGCTGAGATTCTGAATGGTAAAGACGCCCATGGCCACCGTTGGAATCGGCAGCGTAAAGCCGGCAGTTATGCCTGAAGCATCGATATCGACGAAAGGCGGATCGCTGAACCCGTCAAAAGGAATAATATCGCGAAGTTTTTCGACCCACTTGAGAATGCCGTCGAATTCAATCCCGCCAAACACAACATCGATACCCATTTTCTGTCCGGTGCTGGCAAAGAACTGCACTCGCTCGAAATGGGCTTTTATGATGTTCAGGTTGATGGTAAAGTTATCCAGGCTGCAAAAAATATCGGTGCTCGGTTCTCCTCCGTTTCCATCGGGCGACTTTGCCCGTATCTCCACACCGAGCACCATCGATGCCGGCGTGTCTTGTTCATTAGTAAGAAAGATATTCTCCCAGTCTTTCAGATGGGGCCGCCATTCCAGCCGGACCTTCATTTCTTTGGCCATTTCGATGGCATTCAGAAAGCCATTGATCAAGTCTAAAAATCCGGTAGCATCTCCCAATAACGAACGAAACTGATGGAGCCGTTTCTCAGCATCTTTAATAATGCCCGGGTTCAGACCCGAAGCAGGTAACCCTGCAAGTAAGGAGTCGATATGACTGACAACGGTACCAAGATCAGGAATGGCCCCAACGTTGCCTTGCTCAATGGCGTCCATAATGCCATTGATGTCACCGACAAAATTGTTTACCTGCGTTGCGAATGAAGCAGCAACATCATTTTTAAGGTCATTTTGAATAACGTCAATAAAATAGGCCGCGTCCTTCAGAAAGAACTCAACAGCATCCAGAGATTCTGTGATGACCTTGGGGATTTTGTCCAGTTCATCCAGGCCGGCTGCTCCGATAATATCCCAAAGTTTGATGACGCCAAAAAGCATCGGCATCGGTACCTTCTCCCCGCCAAAAAACTCCTGGGGATTAAAATTTTCGGTTGCAAAAGCATTTGCATCACCACCAACAGGCCCCGTCTTTCTCGAAAAAGCAGTCACCTCCATATTGGGCTTGATCAACCCGCCACTCTGCTCTCCCTTTCCATCAAAATTAACACCCAGGGTATCGATGAAATTAAAGAACACATCGCCTTTATTGTCTGCATTATCTAGCCCGTGGTTTAGGTAGATATTTGCATACTCCACGTTAACCGAGCCATTCGGCATATTATTGCCCAGCAAATGCTTGACCGCCGGCACCACAACGTTTGCTCTTTTAATAACAGGTTCAAAGAAAGGCCGCGCATCAACAGGAACCGTATTAAACTCAACATTAAACGTCTCAAAAGACGTGTCGCCGGGAATGGCACTTGGCGTATAGGTTACAGACTGCCCGTTCAAGAGCCGCTTGTTTCTTGCCTCTGCCGTATGTTCAGAATTGGTATTAAACCCTTGCTGCAATTCTAAAAAGGCGATGCTAATATCACCATCTGCAACAGCGTCGATCACTGTTTTATCGATGAAGGCAAGCGGCATAGAAACCTTGTGCTCCACTCCGTTGGTATCTTCCAACTTCAGATTGAATAAGAAGTCTTGATTGCCTACTTGAGGCCAAAAAACCATCTCATTAACATTAGAATCCGCATCAGGATCAGGGTCAATACCATCAAGTATGGGCGTAATCAGTGTCGTAATTTCCGCACGCTTAAAAGGCATCTGCCGCTGTTCAGCAGCAGAACCGGAAACCCCAATCAACTTTTCGGGATTCCTGACTATAATAAACCGCCGTTGCATCAAATAAGCGACGTTGGCATCATCATCATTCGGGTGTTCCTGAAACTTTCGTTCAGTAATTCTTACCAGCGCTGCCTCATGTTTGGTTGGGTAAAGTATCCCCTCTTTAACAACCTTTACATAATGATCCCGCCCCAATGTCCCTCTGTGCACCCATTCGGAAAGACTATAGTCATCAATTTTGTCTACTGGCCAGTTTCCTCTAAGGTGAAGCCAGGCGCCTAACGAACTGAGCATTAACTGCTTTGCCTTGACAGGCTTTGGAATAAAGCCCTGGCTAAAATCTGAACTTAAGTCTACAATTTGAGACCTGTCATTATTGAGTAATGATCGATTGAAATTAACATCGTTTAGATTCTGCAGGTTATCAGATTTATTTTCGTACCAAATGGCGCGAACAGACTTCATGTCAAAATCTTCTTCGCTAATCTCTCCCCTGTACCGGATGCCCATACGAGAATGCCAGAGTTCGGTATGCCCGGTTTTATTCGAAGCCTTTGGCAGGGTAGCATGCGTCCATGCTGCATATTCGTTGGGCGAAATATACATCCGAAACGGTGCTTCAATGGCCGTATGAATCGGCGATGGCTCGCTAGGCCTGGGATTGATTGCTACAATAGCCCCGGTTGAAACCGCCACACTGCTTGCCGCAGCATTGTTATTGGCAGCATTGTTATTGGCAGCACTGTTACTTGCGCCGTTGTTTGTAATATTGTTCGCCCCACTGCGCGCATTATTTAAGCCAATGGTTCCTGATCTTAATGCAACACTTGAAGTATCCAGCGTACCCGCATGCCTGACAACAGATCGCGCCAGCGTAGACGTTTGGGATATGAGGGTATCGCGCCGGCCACTGATTAACCTTCGTGCCCGATCAAACGCCGGCTCGTTCGCGTTTGCCAGTTGCTCTCCGGAAATCTCTGCCCGACCAAACTGCGTATCCAGTTCCTGATTAAGCAGCGTTTCATTTCTGGAACGGAGCTGTTTTACAGCCCCACGAACGGCTGGTACGCTGGCCAAAACAGTCTGTAGTGGCTGCGTATTTGAAACTTGATTGTCACGCTCAATTGCATACCCCAACCCACCCAAAAAATCAACCAGTCGGTTAATTTCTGGCGCACGTGCATTGGGTGCGAGATTCATGCTAAGGTCGCTGCATGCCTGCAGTAATCCTTCCAATGTATAGGGAATCGCGGTATTTGCCGGAATCTTGTATGCGATCCGACTCTGGCCAGAAAACATGGCCTTCACAGGAGGCGGATCTGGTGCTGCAGCATTGGCCCCTTCCGGGAACACCTCTTCAGCAATATTTTGCGGCGGGAAATGTACCACCATGTACGCATTCCCCCCTGCAATCAACTTGGGTCCTGTAATCGTGGGGCCTCCGCCTGGCGCAGCAATACCCAGTTCATCTCCATTATCTTGTAACTGTACATTATAAAACTCAAAACCCAGCGTCAGAAAATCCTCTGGCCGAATCATCTGCACCTTAAGGTCTGCCAGAAACAGCTTTGGCCTTACAACAGCATCACCTTGCCGTACGTGCAATACATTTTCAGTAGGCGCCGGCTTCTTGAGCCTTTTCTGTGTAGTAAAAGCCAGTTGCGTACCCGGCTCGGTGTGAATTGGGTGGACAATAATATCCGGATTGCGCGGTGGTACAATGGTGCTTAACAGCGCAGGGCTACACGACACTTTTTCGAGCCGACCATCAAGAGCGGTCATCTCAAATGCCAGATTCCTGCCCTGAACGCTTTCATCATTGCCAATGAGCAAACTGTGTTGATCCAGATGTAACCAGGTCGGATTGTCAGAAAACGAAGCACGCAATGCGGCATGCCGGCCTTCCTTGTTCATCGCTACTGCATAAGCGGCTTTACGGAGCGGCAGGGAAAACACCTCACCTCCCAGTTCGGATAACCTCGGAGAAGGCTTAACCTGCAGGATGCCTTCTGCGTCCACGCCATTGAGCAGCAACGCCTGATAGAAGCGTCCTCGCTGACTTTCAGCTGTTTCAATGCGCAGATGGTCAAAGAGATTATCGTCTGCCTGGAAATCCCAGTCTGTTTCGTCTGTTAATGCAGGGCTGAGTGCCCATTTGTTTGTCCCCCGGTCAATATCAATGGCTGCACGACGTGTAACCGCCTGATTCATCAAAGCAGGGGTTTTGTCATTTCCACTGTCTTTCCGCTGCAAGGACAGCGTCAAGTCATCAGCGAGTAGCGTGCCTTCGGGCAGGTTTATGGTAGCCAGGCGCGGCCGTTGAAGCGACAGCGTCCAATCTGGCCAAAACGTTGCAGCAGCTTTGCCTTTGAGCTGTACAAGCGGATCGCCGGCTGGCGTATGCAGTGTATGATTGAGCGCCGCAGTTGACAACACGCGACGCATACGCAAAAGCCAGGATTCAAAGCCCCCTTCATTCTCGAAGCCATTTGGCATCTGCAACAGCATGCGCCAGCCCTTGATCGTTGGCGAAAGTGTGCAAGTGAAATCAGCAGACACTCCCGTGCCCGGGTAGGTCGCATTTTTTAGCTGAATGCATAGATGCTCGGCAGAACGATCAAGGGAAAGACGCGGCTTTCCCCCAAACAGTTTAGTATCGATGATCCACTTCTCTTTGCCACGCATCCTGAACACAATGCGGTCTTTGGCGGTCACCATGGTTACAGAGCCAAGAACTGTAGTACCCACGGAATTCACCATTGGGATGGCCCCCAGAAAGCCCATCATGCCCAGCATCTCGCGCCGGTTTAGCACAAAGAGCGGCTCTTTGGAAAACAGTTCAGATGGTGTGATGGCCTGTTTGGCTTTTGACAGGCTGCGTGGGCGCAGGGCCGAAAGATTGAGTCGGGTTTTAGGCATCGTGTATGAGCAGGGACTTGCCGGCCACGAAAGCAACGCGGGTGAAGTGCGTATCTGTGGGCCAGAGCATGAAGCAAAGCGGTTGATTCAGAAGTGATCATCCGCTCCTCCCTAACACCTGCGCAAAAGATGGGTAAAACCCGCAACGACTGAGGTAATTTTTTTCTGGCTGGGGAATTGAGGCAAGATTTGAGAGCGAAGGAAAGCTTGTTATTAGGCCGCAGTGTCCAGGAAGCAAGGTTGATCAAAGCGATAGCCAATTCCTCTGACGGTATAAATGCATGAAAGAACGCCGGCTTTTCTCAGCTTTCTTCTAATGGCATGAATGTGCACATCTAAAAAATTAGTCCCGGTCTCATATTCAATACCCCACACCGTGTTAATGATTTGATCAC
Source organism: Rhodothermales bacterium (assembly GCA_045106435.1). GTDB lineage: Bacteria > Bacteroidota > Rhodothermia > Rhodothermales > JAHQVL01 > JBCCIM01. The sequence continues at coordinate 23,893 of JBGCEN010000545.1, read as the reverse complement.
GCTTCAGGCAGACCCCCGTATGACTCATGAGCATTGCCATCAAGTCAAATTCCATCGAAGTGAGGCGAATCGGCTCGTTAGCAGCGTAAAAGATACGAGCGACCTTGTCAAGACTTAAGACACCAACCGATAAGGTACCTTGCCCCTTTTGTGTGGCGAGATCCGGGATCGTTTTCTCCCTGATTTTTTGCTTTGACTGAAGTAATCTTTTTTGTTCAGCCTGTTTCTTTTCTTCAATCGACCGTTGATAAGCAACCAATTTTGCATTTAGCATAATCGGACTGAAGAGCCGGCTTATAGTAACATCTGCCCCTAAAACAAGTGCCTCGATATGATCAACTTCGTCCTGACCACAGAGGGCAATAATAGGTGTATTACCATCAAATCTATCGCGTCGAGCAATATCAATCAGCGTAGCACTATGCTTGGACCAATCTATCAAAACAGCAATAGCCGGCTCTAGTAACTCACGTAATTCAACGCTCGTTTTTTTTAACAATGAGCTTGTGGATATGAAAACGAGCTCTTCAAGATAAATATGTTGGCTTAATACTTCTTTATAAAAAGCCCGATCATCGGACACAAGAAACAAGACACTGTTCTTGACATCATGCATCGAGACATTAATGTCCGTTCGGTTTTGATGCCGGATATTGGTTTGTTGTGATTTAGATACCGAGTAAGACATAAGGAGAGCATAGAATGAAGTAGGTTTCAGTAAACTATGTTCTTGCTCGGCATTCAATTCCTATACTTTTGGGGGCCTTGTAAGCGCCATTCAATTGAGCAAGTATCTTAATAGACACTTTTAACATATGGCGCATACCCTCAATCTGAACTTTTCAGTTCAGCCAATAACGTTTACCAGATCAAACATCGGCAGATACAATGCCACAAGAATTCCCCCCAGGATGCAACCGATCACAACAATAAGAACAGGCTCCAGAATTGAACCTACGCTTTCAAGCGTTGCATCTACTTCAATTTCGTAAAACTCAGCTGCATGCATCAACATTTGATCCAATTCGGCGGTCTGTTCACCGACCATTATCATGTGCACGACAAGTTGAGGAAAGAGCTCAGTCTTTTGAAGTTGTGTATATAAATTTCTTCCCTGGCTTACTTGCCTTGTGGCAATCATAATTTTCTTGTCGAGATGCCGATTGCCTGTGGCCGATCCTACTATGCCTAGCGCATCAACAAGATTAACACCGCTTTCCAGCAGGGTACCAAGAGTATGACAAAACCGGGCGATCAGACTTTTCCCTATTAAATTTCCTATCAGTGGTATCTTAAATTTGTATTGATCAATAAGTTGAAGAAAATCTGGTTTACTTCGTAGCCATGCCAACAACCCGGCAAATGCAATCAATAACAAAATGATAAGCCACAAATTCTGCGTAAGTCCGCTACTTAATGAAAGAATGAAACGTGTCGGCGCTGGTAGTTCTGCTCCGAAGTCGGTAAACATTTCAGCAAACGTTGGGACAATAGTAGTTAAGAGAAAAGTCGTTGCCCCAACCGCGACTACCATTACAACAATGGGATAGGCCATTGCCTGACGAATTTTCCGACGCAAGCCTTCCGCCTTTTCCTGGTAAGCAGCGATGCGTAACAGAACTTGATCCAAAATCCCCGCCACCTCCCCTACTCTTGTGAGATTAATATAGAGCGGGTCAAAAATGTTACTGTATAATGAAAAACTCTCTGAAAGACCTTTACCCCCTTCAACTTGTTTTCTGATATCAATCAATACATTTCTGAACTGCACATGACCACATTGTCCTGTAGCCGTGTCAAGTGCCTGAATAAGCGACAATCGCGCTTTAATCATAAGTGCAAAACTTCGCGTAAAATCAACCAGTACTTTTCTGGGTACTTTTCTCTTAAATAATGATAGGAAGAGCCTCCTTTCAGGCCTTGCGACACGTCTGCTTGCAGAGTGCCGGCGCTTGAATGTCTCCAATGGGTGGGTTTGCATTACTTCCTTAGTCTCTTACAACTACAGTGTCTGTGTTAAAAGTTTGTTGCGGCCATGGTTTTTGCTGCCTCATCCCTATTTTTGAGCCAAAGGAGCGTATTGATCTTTCTAACCCCAATTCAAGACTAATTGTCATCATTCGAACAACACTACCTTTTAATAGTGGATCTTCTTTGTAAGACGATGAACTATCCAATCGAATAGAAAAGTGTTTTACAGACCTGTGATTTCTCCCAAAGGGCACGCCATTTCGATAAACAGAGGAATCAGCAAAGAGGTAAATAATTTCATCCTTACCTGAATACCGAATGGACCACAATGAATCACCAATTACTTCAAGGAAATCTGCATGACGCAAATCACTTGAGACCTGGCTCATCAAAAGATGTCCACTATTTTCGACTTCCAATTTTTCCTGCCAACGGTTGATCCATTTGGTTGAGTATAAATACAAACTCATCGCAGCACTTCCCACAATAGACACCACAACAAGAACAATGATAAATTCTAGCAGAGTATAGCCGGCTTCTCCCTCTTTAAGCTCGAAAAATGATAATTGATCGGAGTCGTTCTGCAGATTCATAACATGCCTGTCTAATACGAAGTCTCACGATATCATCGACACATCAATTCTAATGAAATTACGCAGTTATAAAGCGAGTTGAATAGGTTGAATAATAGCGGGGAGTAGCCGGGCCGTTTGCAGTATTATTTGCGGATCCTCCCTATTCAATCTAGAGACCTTAACTTCAATAATTATAATATCTTCGTGTATTTCATATTGTTCGGTTACCAGCCACTTACCTTTTCTAATCAATGCTGATCTATCCTCAGAATATTGTTTTAACAACGCGTCCTCCATCGCAGCTTGAGCCACCAGAAATGCTTGTATTTTTTGCGTGTTCATCCGATGGGTTGTAAGACCCACAACAAAATTACTTAAAGGCACTAGAACTGTCGCTAGCAATGCGAGTGCGACAATTGATTCAACCAAAGAATAACCTGCCTCATTGTATATTTTTTCAGTTTTCATGGCATCATCATTGTATATTTTTTCAGTTTTCATGGCATCATCCCAAATTGCGCTGAGGCCAAAATTCTGTAGGATGAGACACTTCCCACTGTATAACTATCAAATCCGGGTTTACGCTAAATAAAAGAGGTACATGGAAATTCTCTGGGCGTAGTTTTACATCTACTGAAGCATCAAGCAACCAGTTTACATACCTTGTGGGAGACCTATAAAAGAAAAAACGATGTGTTAATACAGAACCATGCACGGTGCCGTGTAACTCTGTACCGTATGGATTATAGATTCCTCCTTTAACCAGCGCATTTCTCCCTACAATAATGTGTCCTCGCACCTGTTTGGGTTCTTCAGCCAGATAGCCATGTATTAACGATCCTTCTACAACTGCACGTCCCTGAATCTCAATGCTTCCTGTAGTATCTTCGTAAATTCCGCCAAGAAACAAGAGCGAAGGAAAGGATACATAAGTGCTATCGCGAATAATGATTTCTTGTCTGGAAAGCAGCTGTCCTTTGATTTTGGTTTTGCCCGAAGTACTTAAAGACCGACGACCATAAAAAACGCCATTTTCTCCTTGAATTTCTCCTTGTAAACGCACTCGATTTCCCGCCAGAAAATGAGAGCCGGCAGCAAAGCGTACCGGGCCATCTATCCTCAAATCACCACTTGTAACAACTACAAGTGGGATATTAAAAAGGATACTATCAGCCTGTGTAAGCACCAAATCCCCATCAACGAAATAAATAGGAAGTTCACTAGGTAAAAGCACTGATGGCTCAAACCGAGAGTTATCCATATAGGCAATATTTCGCTGTAGACTATCAGAAATGACTTGATCAAATTCAGATAAAGAACGCTGTAATAATCGATCTTCAAAGAAGGGAGGTTTTATCTCAGGATTAAATCTTGCAACCCCGTTTAATGCACCCGTATATCTAACCCCTGCAATCGCATTTTGCCTAATGCCTGGCTGCCCTACCTCAACATCTCCATTAATAACTGTTGTGCCAGCCACACTGAGGTGAGATGTTTGGTCCCATAAATAGACAGCTCTATGAAATTCAATAGGTGCTCGCTCAGCCACTGTGGCGCGCACAACCACCTGTCGCTGCCTGCTATTATCTGATGCGCCGGCTGTTGAACGAATATGATAGTACCCGCCAATGCTTTCAATGGAAACGATGCTCGCGATCTCTTCTGAAAGAATCAACAATGTATCAGAGACTTCCAGAAAAGGATCCTGTCGGAGTAAATGCATGGCTCCATATACGCCAGCTTCTGCTTTATAGAGCATCTGAAGCCGTTCAACATCGCTATGGATAAAGCGGTTTTGCAAGGTTTCAACAGACAAAATAGTCCCTGCAATAATTGTCAGGATGACAATTATTGCTAGCACAGACACCAAGGCAGAACCTTGTTCGCTTTTTAAGTTTGCCACATATTCCATCATAAAAACCATGAAAGGACTTCCAGCGGATAGAGAAATACCGCACCAATAACACCCACTGATATGAATGGAGCAAAAGGTATGCGGGTTGCACGATATAAGCGTCCAGTCGCAATGCCGTATAAGCCAACAAGCCCCCCAATCAAAGTAGCTAGATAAAAAGCCCAGAAGCTGTGCCAACCAATAAAAAAAGAAACCATAGCAATGAGCTTAACATCTCCCATTCCAAGTCCTATTCGACCGAATATCAACAAGCTTCCTTCTCGTACGATCATCAAGAATGCAAACGCCGCCACAGAAGCAAGCGTAGCCAATAACAACGTATTCCAACCAGTAAACAGTAACAGAATACTACCCGCAGCAACGCCCGCCATTACGAGCTGATTGGGCACAATGCCATGCCGATAATCAATTTCAGAAGTTGACAACAACAGAACAGCCAGGATATTAAACCGCACAAAATCCAGCGACCATCCAAATACACTAAACAGCACAACACAGACACCGCCAAATACTATTTCACGCATTAGATATGTCCATGAGATCGAATCTCCACATTCTCTGCAACGTGCACCCTGCAAAAGAAAACTGACAATTGGTATCAATTCATATCCTGACAAGATATGTTTACAAAAATTGCATTTTGACCTTCCCAGTACGACCGGCTCACCTATAGGAATCCTGTAAACAAGAACACTACAAAAACTACCCAGGCAAGCACCTATTAAGCCGGCTATTAAAAATTGCACCCATTCCATAGTTAACAGAGGGATTCAAACGTGGAAATTCAAAGGTCGTTTTTCCAAATTCTTCAGATGGAATCATTCATGTATTTAGCTAAACGATTTGCCAAAGACGGTCTCGCTCAATCTGGTGTTCTTTCCAGAATTCTGCCTGTCTGATCTACTTGCCAAACATTAAAAACCCCGTCTTTATCAAAATCGACTACGGATGTTGCTGATACGATGTAGCTTAAAGAGTTTGCGGTTTCTACATCAATACGATATCTGGCCGTCCCACCATCTGACACTAGCGCGACCTGTTCAAAACCTATAGCCAGTAGATTGCTTGAATACACATCGTATTCGAAGTGATAAGATGACTGAAGGGTATGGACTTGCTTTAACATCGTTTTAGCCTCCGTAGCTTTGGCTTTTGTAGCAACATTCGAAAACCGAGGGATCGCAAGTAATGCCAGAATACCTATTATGACGAGTACAACCATAAGCTCTGTAAGCGAAAAGCCTTGCTGATCTTTCATGAACTGCATAGGTAGTAATTTCAGCGTAAACTGATCGTCCGGCATGATTTCTTTTTTGTAGATTGTCATCATATCAAGGCTTTATTTTTAGGTTAAATGTTGAATTCTTGAACCTTGCTAGTACTTGATCCTTCGTTACTTTAAGAATTTCAACCTCACCAATAGAGTCACCGGGTCTCACAAAGTGAACGACATCGTCGCCTCCATTGACAGTAGCGGTAACGCCCGTCACACCTTTCAATCTCAAGACAGGAATCTCGGATACAATCACTTCTTTTTGGGGTACAGCTACTTTTTCAACTGTAGGTTTTGTCTTTTTGAAAAGACTTTTTGGCGGCTCAAACGGATCAAGAAAATCTGCGATGTAAGCAGGATGGCTGATAGAGACATTAACATCCATGTTTAACTTATCTTTTAACAGTGAAGTATTCTCAGACAGTAATATGTCTTCATTTGCCATATGCTCATAAACTGCGTAAAGAACGGGTGCCCAGACTGCCACCAAAGCGAAGAGTAAGAAATTGAAAAAGATTTGCCGGCGATATCTAGTTTCTCGAATCATAGCTACCATCTTAGCGCCCCACCACAATGGCTTGCAGTTCCAACTTAGCAAGCAATTCTTCCTTTAATTTCCCTTCCCTTTCAATATGCAGCGATTTTATTTTGATTAAGTAAGGTGATTGCTCAATTCTGTCGATAAAGGTACCTAAGGCGTGAAATGTACCTTTAGCAATTACACTAATTGACTGCTCTTCGTGCGTATTTTTTGAAACCGATGTGCCTGTTTTAATCTGCTGTAATGAAAGGCCAGTATCTCGACTGCTTTTCTGTAAGCAGTCGAGAATAACAGACATCTGATCGTTTCGAGGGACACTTATATAAAGGGCATCAAGCTGCGCTTCGAGTACTTTGGTTTGTTGGGCTAATTGTAAGCTTTTGACTTCCCATGTGCCCATTCTCAATTTCTCGGCCTCACTGATCTTCCATTCTTTACGGGTATCTACTACCACTATAGCACGAGGCAATATTTCAATCAACACCAACAACAAACAGAATACAACCCAACAGCAACCAACAAATTGCCAATAATGTAATGTTACCCATGTACGCAACTGGCTCATTTTAACTCACCCCCGGCATAGATTGTACTGGCAAACCTAGCGTCTTTGGCAACCTGACGACGATTGTAAAACGCGTTAAATCTATCGATTGAATTTTTTCTTTTTTATAAAGCTGGCCGGCTTCAACCGATTCAGACAGTACCAACTCCACTTCACTTACCTGATCTAGTTGTTCTATTCGGCCAAGTAGTAATGCAATATCTTGTGCATTGACTGCCGCTCCTTTTAGCAGAACTTTCCAAAGCTGCTCGTCTTCTTTAGAAACTGTAAAAACATCCAGCCATACATTTTCAGGAATGCTTTTCCCAAGTTGTGCCAAGATGCCTGCTGTTCCAGTGCGTTCTCCAAGAAAATACCTGGCCTGCTGCAATTCGCTTTCAAGCAATTTGATTGTTTTGCTTTGCTTATCGAGAACACTTATTTGCGTGCTCATAAGTAGCAAGTTTTCTTCAACCTCGTCTAGTCGGCCTGAAAAGAATATCTGCAATACCAAAACCAGTGCGAATAAGCCCGCCAGTATCCCTCCACTAGCTAGCACAACCTGTTTAGCAAGTTTTTTCTCTCGTCTGTTATTCAAAGCCAGAACATACTCTTCTTCCAAGAAATTAAATTCGTAGATATCAGTACACAGTCCTCTAATCATTGCACAATTGATAAATCCATTCACACCCACCTGCCTGCCTGCTAAAGATAAATACCATGGCCGGCTACTTAATCCCATAGCCTCTAATTGATTATTCGGCAAATGATGGAATACGATATCATCGCCAGAAGTCAGTAAAACACCATGTTCTGGACCCGGATGAGATTCTGTGATCCAACCAACTAATAATTGCCTCCAAATCAGCAAGTCTTCTTCGTTTTTCAACCCGTCGAAATGCTGAACCTCTTTCAACACACCATCCTCATAGCCCAAATAAATAGATTCAACTTCGTTTACCATGAATCTATAGCCATACTTCTGAACAGCTAACTCATCCATTACTACCTGGTCCAGATCTGAGATCAAGCCGGAAAATCTGTCAGGAAAAATACCAACTGCTTGCAGCATCGACAGCTCATTTTCAATGTTGCTTTTTCGTACAAGTCCAACCAGACATCGAAGTGAATCTTCCGATTGAAATAAGACACGACTTCTACACGTAAAATCTTTGACTTCAGCTCCAGCCGGCAGATGACTAGCCAATTGGCCCGACACCCATCGATCAAATTCCTCTATGCTTTCTACTACAGGACCCTGTATAATAAAATGGCGAACGTACAAGGAGTTTAATCGGATTACAATTTGTGCATCCTCCCAACCCTTCTTTGCAATGAGTATTGCTACATCTGCCCATTGAATAGCGCCCTCAAATTGAAGCGTCCCCGTTTCAACTTGTTGTTCACGGGCAACTCTCGTTGATAAACAAGCCCAATCTACTTTCCCTTCAGTTGGATAGAGAGCCACGATTTCTTTATGAACGAATGGGATTTTCATTCTCGACCTTCTACGGATCCATGTATATTTAAAGCTTCTGAAGAAAAACCAAATTCACTTCTCAGATCATTCCATTTATCCGCTTCTTCTTCATCTCCATAAAACACATGAGGTGTTATGAAAATGACCAATTCAGTTTTTCGCGTATCATGGGAGCGGCTGCGAAACAGGTGGCCAAGCAGTGGTATGCTACCAAAAAAAGGTACTTTGTTATAATTGACTACTTGTTCATCTGTAATCAACCCCCCGAGAATGATCGTTTCACCGTCTTTTAATCGCACAGTTGAATCGAGCACCCTGCTGTTGATTGTTGGGGGAACTTCCGGGTCAAAATTACCAACAGGCGTACTAAACTCTGGGTGTATTTCAGCAGTCACTTCACCAGACGCACTCACCCAGGGAATCACCTCCAGTTTTACATTGGCTTCGATTGACTCAAAACGCTGACTGGATTGCACATATACATCTCGCGTGGCCGGATAGGGCGTATTTGCTTCCAGAATAAAATACTGGGTTGTGCCAATGCTAATACTGGCAGGATGCCCATTGAGTGCTGAAATTTGTGGGCGAGAACGAATATGGGCTTTACCTTCCGCTGATAGTGCATCAATTCTAAAATAGAAATCTGCCGGCAGCTTGCCAATCCCCTTCAGCCCAAACATATTTCCCAATGGAGACAAAACATCACTCAGCGCAGCTCCATCTCCGGCCACCGTGAGCCCACCATCTCCAAATTGATACGCACCGCCGGCCTGTGCAGTAGCGAGTTCTTCATTCAATCCAAACTCCACACCCAAACTGAACAGGTCGGTATCTGTGAAATCTACCACCAGCGCTTCAATGAGAATCTGAGGAGTAGGATGGTCTACTTCAGATACAAAGTTTTCTACTTCTAAAATCAGGTCATTTGTCCCCATCACCATGATGCCATTGTGTTCTTTTACTACCTGTATAATGGTATTTTCTTTCAGAGGTTCAGGTATCAACTCAAGCAATGCATCTGCCCTCAGATGATCAAGTCGAAGAAGTTTAGTTGACGCAATTCCACTTGTTTCTTTGTTACCAATGACAAAAACACCCCCCTGTTCTCTATAGGTTACAGGAGTACCTTTGAATAAATAATTGAAGGACTCCTGTATCGACAGACCATTAAACTTGGCAGTGATATTGCCCTCTGGTAGCTGATATGTAATGAGATTGGTCTTAGATTGAATACCGATCTCACGAATAACATGAGCGATGGTCGCATCAACAACATCCAGGGTTACCAGACCTTCATCGACCTGCACCCAAAAGGCAGCCCCGGTCTTTCCATTTCCACCGCCCTCCATCCCAGTGCGATCGATATGATAAATACCTTCCCGTTCACGTAAGGAAAAGCCATTGTTTGCGAGTAAGGTCTTCAAGCCGGCTATCAAAGGCACTTTTTTAAGCATACCACTCACAGGACCAGAAACCCCTCGGCGAATCACAATATTAATCTCGTCTGCCTCGACAATAGCCCTGATGATATCAGCCAATTCCTCCCCTTGCAAGTCAGCAGTGAGTAATCCTGCGGCTATTTCTATACTTGGTTTGGGCACTGGAGATGAAAGCGGCTCTGGCGCGGTTTCTATTCTAAAAATTCCTCCCTGTTGTGTCAGAAACAGTCCGTTTTGCTGGCATAAAAACGAGAGGACCTCAATGACTGGAAGATTTGACAAACGGATAGTGATCTTTTTCTCAATACTGTTATCGACAAAGAGGTTAAGATTGTGCTCATGTGCGATGCCCCGAAATACATCACGCAAGTCTACGTTCTTCATGCTCAGTGTTTTCAGCGTATCTCTGACAGACGAAGGGAGCAGTTCAAGATCAATAAGAGGCCGGCCCTCAGTCCCTACTAATTCGACGGAATCCTGCGCCAAAAGCCTAGATGGATAGGCTAGAAACAGAAGCAACAACAGCATACAAAGGCACCGCCGGCCCGATACGCTCCACGTAATATCCTTAAATCCAAAAGCCTTCATCTCGTATGCCTTTTTCTGTAATGGATAAGTTGTAGCTGCTAATGGTTTAAACGATTGTTTCCCGAAGGACCTCTTCGATGGTTGTAATTCCAGCAAGCATTTTTTCGGTAGACACTTCTCGAAGTGTCCGCATACCCTCTTCACAGGCTTTTTTTCTAATTTCGTGTCCAGGTGCCTCGCGCGTGATCATTTCGGAGATCTGCTCGGTAATTGGCATCACCTCAAATAAAGCCGTTCGGCCCTGATATCCAGTGCCCCTACACTGCTCACATCCCTCTCCTACACAAAGATGGCCAGGTAATCCGTCAAAACTCAACCGCTCCATACTCTCCTCATCTGGTGCCGCTTCGGTTTTGCAATGGTCGCAAATTCGACGTACAAGCCGCTGTGCAATGACGAGCTTAACTGAAGCGCCCACCAGGAAAGGCTCCACACCCATATCTGTTAACCGCACCACGGTTGAAGATGCATCGTTTGTGTGAATCGTCGAAAGTACAAGATGACCGGTAAGCGAAGCACGTACGGCAATATCGACCGTTTCTTTGTCACGCATCTCCCCAACCATGATGACATCAGGATCTTGTCGTAAGAAAGCACGCAACGCCTGAGCAAACGTAAACCCAATGTCGCTGCGTACATGGGCTTGATTGATACCGGCGAGATTGTACTCAATTGGATCCTCAATAGTAGTGATATTTATCTCACGGCTATTCAGCTCATTGAGGGCTGCATAAAGCGTGGTTGTCTTCCCACTACCTGTAGGCCCTGTCACGAGAACCATCCCAAACGGCAGGTGTATGGTGCGACGAAAACTACGAAGATCTACCGGCGAAAAACCCAACATTTTGAGGTCTAGATTCAGGCTGCTTTTGTCAAGGATACGAAGCACTACCTTTTCCCCGAAAACTGTGGGAAGTGTGGAAACGCGTAAGTCTATCACCTTGTCATCATGGTCAAAACGAATACGACCATCCTGCGGCCGGCGCTTTTCGGCAATATCCAGCGCCGCCATAATCTTGAGACGTGAAATGACAGCACTCTTTTGTAGTAGCGATAACTCCCCGACTTTGTGTAACACCCCATCAAGGCGGTAACGAATACGAAAAACCGTTTCATAAGGCTCGATGTGGATATCACTTGCATTTTGTTCAATGGCTGTAGCAATGAGAGCGTCGACTTGTTGTACTACAGAACCGCAGGTGCTGAAAGAAGCAACTAATGAGGCAGATTGCTTCTGAGCCAGTGCCGGTATAGCATCATCACCTGTACTGCTATTGAGATTTTTCTTCAGAAAAGATTCTATTTCATCAGCCGGCAACTGCACGGGTACAACCTGCTTTCCCAGCATAAACGATAGGTCTCTCAACAAACCTATTGAAGGCGGCTTACTCACACCAAGCGAAAAGAACTGTGCGTCTTCCTTTAAGGGAATTATCCGGTACAACCGCATCGTTTCTTGTGGTAGCCGAGTCAGTAACAATGTCGGAGGAAATTCCATTTTTAATACAATCGAAGCGATGTTTAGAAAAACGTGATGCTTTTACAATATGGAGAAACGACCTGTCAACACGAAACCCAATCGATATTGAAAAGAACGGAGATTCTCTAAAGGCAAACATTAAGGCTTCATTAGGATTTCCTTAAGACTCGTCTCCACCTCACGAGAACTGCTTCTATTAGATATTTTGATTGAATAGATAGTACCCAGAGCTATTGACAAGCATCTTTTTTAGAATTTGCGAACCTCAACTAACGGCATTTATCTGTAAATCTTAATGCGGCTTTAATTTGCTCTTAATGCTTCTCCATTTATGATTGGGAATATTGGATGTGTATTTATTTCGCATCCAATCCTAGATCAACATGATGAATGTCATTATCCTGATTACTGAGCTATATAAATCGTTTATCCTCATCTGTCCGGCCCTCACGCTTCATACTTTTTCCTTATATAGGAAAGCAGAAGAATGGTTAAAGCATTCGTTATTATTGGCGCTAGGATTAGCTTTCAGTTGTACACTGGTATCAGCTCAAAACATAGCTTCATCCAGCATTGGTATACAGTCTCCCACCGCTGCGTCTCTAGGTAAATTTGGCGACACACCTGTCAGTTACTATACAGGGCAAGCCAATGTATCTATCCCCCTCACGCGCCTTGATAGTCGTGCGCTATCAGTCCCCATTGCGCTACGTTATAATGGAGGGAGCGGCATTCGTGTTGAAGAAACCCCGGGCTGGATTGGTATGGGCTGGGCCCTGGACGCCGGTGGTGTGATCACCCGCACGATGCGTGCACTGCCCGATGATCGCCAAACACATGGATATCTTGACAATGCGAACGAGCTTGCCAGTATCTGGAGCGATCTGGAAGATTACGAGAACGGAGTTTCATTTCTTGACGGATCAGGATGGACTACAGAAGTCCAGACCTATATCGAAGCAGTTCATCGAGGAGATGCGGACCCGGAGCCTGACCAGTTTTTCTTCAATTTTGCCGGCCGAAGTGGTAAAATTGTGATGGCAAGCGAGACGGATATCTACACCATTCCTAACATGCCCCTTGATATTAAAATAGATCGACAAAGTGTGTCTATTCCAGGTACATCCTCTTCGATTGCTCAGTCGATCAGTCAGATCACAATCACATCTGAAGATGGCACTAAATACATATTCGGAACAACCACATCAGATTTTGAAAGTCTGGAGTTCACCCATTTTGATCTTGCAGCTTCCATTGGGTTAGCGGAGCTTGCTTACGTATCAGCGTGGTATCTTCGTCGAATTGAATCAGCGAATGGAGATGACGTCATCGATTTCTCTTATGCAAGCGCCGGCGCAAAATTTACCCACCAAGTCAAAGATTTCCACGAAGAATACATCCCTATCTCATTGGTTGATGATGCCTGCATAGCCAACGCTCCTTCTACTCAACCTGCGGTTGATAATTTCCAGCACCATAGCAGTATTTATCTAACAGAGATTACCGGAGATAACGGGATGAAAGCCGTGTTTAATTCCAGCAATAGAGCAGGATATATGGCACCAGACTATCGTAAACTGGACAAAATAGAAATCAAAGGCCGGAATGGTGCGCTTATACGAAGTTTTGATTTTAGCTATGCTCAAAAAAGCGAGTTCAGCAATCGGTTGCTTCTCACTTCTGTGGAAGAGAAAGGGGAAAGTGGAGCAGGGCTTTTAGCTCCCTACCAGTTTAGTTATTACGGCGAGAGTGGTAACCTAACATTGCCTAATCGGTTTTCAAACGACACCGATCACCGTGGTTATTTTAACAATGCCGGCAATAACACAGATCTAAGCACAGTTGTTTATATCGATCCTAATGGCGACTACCGCAGTTATCTGAGAGCTTGGAGAGAACCTGACGAAGAGGCGATGAAAACTGGGGTACTTAAAACGATCACCTACCCCACACAAGGTTTTACCGAATACGAATATGAAGGTCACAGTTATAGCCGTTTTGTCGCTCCAGGAGACCTAAACGATTACCGACAGATTAACGAAGCTACTACAGCAGAATTTATAGCTGAATCTGCATTAGGAGAGGTAATTCCGCTTCCAAAGCCATTCATTGTTGAAGGCGATTTTGACGCTACAATACGAATAGAGGCATTATTTAACAGTGAATTATTCAGCCCCGAAAGTGCACTATTTGTTTCAGGTCAATTAACTGGCGCAACTCCAGGAGATGGGCAAATTGCATGGATTCGAATCATCGATGCAACAGGAGCAGAAGTATATTATTACGAACATGAGCATGACTGCTCTCCTTCTTGCCCTCAAGATCAAGAATTTAATCTTGATGAGTCTTTTACGCTATCACCAGGGAATTACTCACTAGAAGTTGGATCTCAGCTCAATGAGGTGACTGGAGATGAAACCAGTGTTGAAGTTGGTTTAAACTGGGTCGAAAGGAAAACGGCGACAGAAAGATTAGCCGGCGGTTTGCGGATAAAACAAATCACGCAGCAAGATAATACCGATGCAAACTCGCCAGACCGCATACAACGTTTTGTTTATGAAAGAAATGACGGACTCTCCAGTGGTGTATTATCTGGCGAGCCGCGACATTATTACGTCAAACATGATGGAGGAAATTGTGTAGAGCTATTCAATTCTACCAGTGCCATGGGCATGCTCGGTGTTGGTCAAGAATTAGGATACAGCAGAATTGAAGTATTCTATGCTTCAGACGACTCAAACGGCAAAAGCGAGTTCACCTTCCATACAGCAGATGAAGGACAAACCTATCGAGACGATTCACTTCTGGATTCTGATCTTACATTTGACCCTTACCAAAAACTGTGGCCTTTTGCTCGCCTCATGTCCCTTGGATACAAAAGAGGTGCGGAAAAAGATGTAACACATTTTGAGAAAGATGGCACTTTAAAAGCAGTTGCCAAAAGCACGCAAACATACTTTGACAGTTATTTCGACGATGCGACTGGCAGTTCAGACCTGACACGATTGGTCCCGGCGCTTGCAGTCCGTAAAGATGCAAAAGGACAAAACGAAACGCCTCAGACTTACATAAAACGCTTCTATTTGCTCTCTGCCCGTCATCATTTGAAAACAAAGATCAATCATGAGGACAATGGAAGCGGCGGTTTGACGCAGATGTTGGAGCAAGAATTCTTCTACGACAATAATGAACATCTCCAACTTACCAAGCTGGTTGAAAAAGCGCCGGGCAGAAGTGATCGCATCACAGAATACAAATATGCACATGAGCTAGGTGTGAACAGTGGCATGAAAACTGAAAACATGCTTCTTCAAAAACAATGGACCCAAATTAGTGAAGGTACTACGTTACTCAGGAAGAACTGGACCGAGTGGAAATCATGGTCAGATGGCTACTGGCGTCCAGAAAAAGAATGGATATGGAAAGGCGGTAGCGACGGTGGAGACATTCCTTCTACTTCCGTTGCCGAGGAACTAGCAACATATGTTAGCTACGATAATTTTGGCAACCTTACAGAGAGCAAAGATGCCCGTGGTAACAGTTCTACTTTTACTTGGGGACAAGACAACTCTGTACCAACCGTTATTAGTATCAACTCCAACGTCGTCGGCACACAAGTCTCAACAGCAGATTATGATGCAAACACGCTTCGCGTGACAAAAACTACTAATCCAGCCGGTGTACAAACATCTTTCGGGTACGATGCCCTTGGTCGTTTAGACGAAATAAAAAACGACGCCGGCCTGGTAGTCTCTTCCTATAATTATCATATCAACCCAAATTATGTTGAAAGTACAAACATTGGAGGCACGAGTCCTGACATAATATCACGGACGTATGCAGATGGATTCGGCGCAGAAAGGCAATCCCATATAAAAATGGGCAGCAACGCTATTGTCAGCGCATCTACATTGGACAACATGGGCAGAATGGACAAGTCCTATAAGCCGTATGAAGCCAACAACGGAGTGGCTTCGGGGTGGGGTTGGTTTCATACGGGATATGATTCAAAAGCCAAAACCTACTATGGTAATTTCCTTCATGATAACAACCGTCCATACATTGAAACAGATTATCTGAGCGATCCATTGTCCAGGATATCTAATATCTGGCCTGAAGGCGTTACTTCATCCTCCAAAACGGTTAAAACAGATTATGGTACTTCTGGCAACTTCATGTATGTGAAGGAAACTGATGAAAATGGCAACCAAACAACAAGTTATGTAGATGCTTATGGCAATGCAGATAGAATAGAAGCAGCGTTAAGTACAACAACTAATTTTACATATGATGTGCTTGGGCAATTAAAAAATTCAGAGTCCCCAACAAGTCTGACTACTTCTTATGAGTACGATGACCGGGGACAAATGATAAAAAAAACCTCGCCCGACGCAGAGGGCGATTTTGAATACAAATATGACATAAGCGGCAATCTTCGATTTATCGAGGACCCGAATCAGCGTGCATCCAATGATTATTTATATATCAAATATGATGATTTTAACCGGCCTATAGAAGAAGGAATTTATACAGGATCAACTACATTTGACAATGCAGATGTAGACGCAGACAATTTCCCTACTGGAGATAAGACTGTTAAAAAAAGTTATATCTATAACAGCATTCAACTTCAGGAGGTCGCATTCCATCATAAAGATGGGTCAAGCGGATCTTACACGTATACATACGACAATGAAGGACGTATTTCACAACTGGACATTGACTTACCTGATCTTGCTGCACGTACCATCGATTATACTTATGATTTACAAGGACGCCCCAAACAGGTTGTATTTGAGCAAGGCAAAAACGATGCTTTTTATCATTGGTATGAATACGATGAGGCCGGCCGGCTCAAACAAGTAAAAGTGCATACCATTGATAACGAGGCTAGTGCAACTGAGGCCGCTACGTATTCTTATTTAGCCGATGGATCTGTAGAATCCTTAAAATTAGGCCCGTCTTCGAATCCGGTACAAACACTCGATTACACCTATCATGTGCGCGGATTTTTAGCTTCTATTAATGACCCAGATAACCTTACGGATAGCAACTCTTTGTTGGGCGATGCTTTTGGTATAGAGCTGGCCTATGAAGATAATCCTGGTTGGCCTGCGAGTTTTACAAGTCAAGACAACGGCAATATTGCTTCTGCCAAGTGGTCAACAAGAGACAATAATGCTGTGGGAGGATCAAGATCAGGATATTCTTTCTTTTATGACGATCTGAATCGTCTTAAAGAAGCTGATTATAATGCGTACAATGGCTCATGGTTAAATTCATCGCTGTTCAACTTGAACTCGGTGACTTATGACAAAGCCGGCAATATCACATCCCTACACCGCAATAACGACGCTGGAAGTGGTACGTCGTGGACGTATTCATATACTCCCGGAACCAATCGTATGTCTTCCGTCACCAATCATGGAACGTACAGCTACGACGCCAACGGCAACATTACAGATGGCGAACTGACCGAAGGCATTGACAGCATCCTTGCCTATGACTACCGCAACTTGCCCGAAACCATCACAACAGGCGGCTCCACCTTCATCTATCGTTATGATGCCAGCGGCCAAAGAGTCTATAGCAGTGCCGATCCTTCACATTACATTCGCGGCGCAAGTGGCGAAGTTGTAGCAGTGTACGACGGCAGCGGTAATCTGCGTTACTGGAATCTTCTGGCCGGCTCAGATGTGATCGGCCGTCGAAGCAAATAATCTAATTTGCTAAGACTGCTTTCCTCCTTCCCTTTCTCAAAACTTGCATCGTTTTACTATGAAACGTATTACCCTTTCTGTGCCTAATAATAAGTCCGAAGCTTCGAAATGGCATCTCATACTATACATAACCCTTCTATGCAGCATCCCAGTAATACAATCAAACGGTCAAGCTGCATCAGTAAAGTTTGTCGTTAATCTGCAGTATACTCCGCTCGTAGGTAATCAAACCGTGGTACTCCGGGGAAGCAGTGCAACACTAGGCAGATGGCATGGTGGCGACCTCAAACTGTTGCCTGCCGGAGGCGGTCTATACAGTATAACCGTCCCCTTCCCCGAGCGTGATCTCTCACAAGTGCACTTTTACAAGTTTGCCATCCTTGAAGGAGACGATGTGCGTTGGGAGTCCCGACCCAGCCGATCCTTCACGTTGGCTGCCGGCCACCAATCGTTTGATGTAGTATTCTTCAACGACCTGGACCGCCCAGCCCTGACTGAAGACCTCGAAATCACCTTTGCACTCGACATGGACGCATATCCTGGCGAGCATCCCGCAGCTATTGGGATATCAGGAGAACGCTGGCCATTGGGGCCCATTGCTCCATCCCAGTTAGTGCTAATGAGCGAAGAAGGTAATCTATGGCAGGCAACTGTCTTATTTGAGGCCGGCACACCGGTTGATCTCGCTTTCTATTTCTACTTCGAGATCGATGGCAGATGGCAGATGGAAGGCCGCCGCCATGCTGTGATGATAAACAACAACAAGCAATCACGAACTATAGAATTGGCGCACGATGGAAAGAAGATCGTACCTACCTCCCGCGTACGCGACTTGATGACCGATGACTTCGAGGCCATTGCTTATGCAATTGGCGACAGTGGAAAGCGCTACTTGCTGGATGCAGCACTTTTACAACTCGAATCAGGGCATTTAAACCAGGCAAATAGCCTCTACAACCAGTTTACGCCTTATTTTGCAACTGCTACTAATGAGCAGCGCTTTTTACTACAAGATCTCTACCCCATCAGATATGGACAGGCGCTCTACCGAATGGGACAGAAAACTGAGGCCAGAAACTACCTCAGCAGTAAAGAAAGCAATGCTCGCACATCGGTACAACGAGCAGCCTACGCACACGCCATCGCGGCAGCAGAACAGGCAGCAGGTGACCTCAAGAGTGCGCTGTCTTCCTATGAAGGCGTCGAGAGCAGCTATAGCGGCGATGCAGCGGAGGCCTCAGCACTGGGTCGCGGCATCACGCAGCTTCGACTGGGCGCTTATTCCAGTGGCACGCAAAAGCTTGAATCAATTGACGGCACACGCCGGCGCGCAGCGCTGAAAGCAATCGGATATGCCCATACTGACAGCACAAACTACGAACTCGCTATTGAAGCCTTTGATGACCTCAGCCAACTAGGTACGGACGCAGAGCAGATCAAGGCTCGTCTACTCAAGCTAGAGATTCAGCTTAGAGCCGGCGAGCTTGATGAGGCACTAGCCGGCGCCGAAGCGCTGCTCTCGGAGCAGAGCGCCGCGGGCGAGCCCGAAGAAAGGCTGCGCCGCGCCGCCGCGAACCACTATCGAAGAGCCCACCTGATTTACCTAAAAGCGCTCATTCTAGAACGGCAGGGTCTAGACGCAAGCGCCCTCTTCCAACACGTGATCACAAATTACGCAGACACCAAATACGCAGCCCGCGCACAGCGCCGTATTGGCGGCTAACTAGCTCCATTACTGAAGCCGCATCTAAAACTAATACCAAGAAATTTCCATACCCGAAAGAAGATGATGTTTAATCGCCAATTTATTGCCCTGCTCTTCGCTTGCCTCTTTACAGCGCAGCAAGCCTTTGCGATCGATCTTGCTGTAGATAGTCTTGAGATAAATAAAGCTGATGCTATGGTAGGCAGCGTAACCAAACTAGTGCTTTATGATGCAGAAAACGATGTAATCATCAGCGCTTTTGACCCGCTCACGAGTGGAACGGTGGTCAACACATCAGACCTCGGCACTACAGAGTTTAGTATTGTAGCAGAGGTTACAGGCACCGTGGGCAGTGTTGCCTTTGCGCTCGATGGCACAGATCCTTATCGCATCGAGTCCGTCGCACCTTATGCACTTAATGGCGACAATCAGCAAGGCAACTACGGATCATGGATCCCTTCGATAGGATCTCATACCGTATCAGCAACTCCCTACTCGCTCGGCGGCTCAAACGGCGACGCGGGCACAACCTTTACGATTACCTTTGAGGTCACTGATGGATCAGGTGGTGGTGTTAATATCCCGCCTGTCGCCTCATTCACTGCTTCTCCGCAGGTAGGCGATGCTCCGCTTACCGTAAGCTTCGATGCAAACGCCTCCAATCCAGGAGAAACTGATGGCACTGACTCTATTATCTACTCCTGGGATTTTGGCGATGGCACAAGCGGCACTGGCGCGATATATACCCATACCTATGTTACGATAGGTGATTACACTACCTCCCTCACCGTAACCGATGAGAGCAGCGCAACCGATACTGCCACGAAGCTCATCGACGTCAATGATCCCAGCAGCGGTAGTGGTGGCGATGGTGCCTTCCTTGAATCAGGCGGTCTGGTCTCGATTGAAGGCGAAAGTTTCTTTACCAGCACCACCGTAAACCCGAACGAATGGCTAGAGAAAACAAGTGCTTCATCGAGCAACGCAGCTCCATCGGGCTACAGCGGCTCTGCGGCCATGTACGCAGCCGAAGATGCAGTCGATAACAACTACAGCCCTGGCGTAGGACCGGAAATGACCTACGAGGTTACCTTTACCACAACCGGTGTCTATAACATATGGGCCCGCGTCTGGGTGGATGACCACAACTCAGATCGCCTTCACGCAGGACTTGATGGGAACTGGCAAAACGGACAGGACACAAAAGGCTCCTATATGATTGAGTCTACCTACGATAGCTGGCAATGGACCAACGATCGGGCCTCATCGGGTAATCAGGCCTATATGACGATTGATACGCCGGGGACTTATACCATCAACATATGGATGCAGAAGGACGGGATCTACTTTGACAAATTGGTCTTGATGACAGATGATGTATCAGTTGAAGTACTTGAAGGCACGGGGCCGGCTGAAAGCCCGCGCGATGGCTGCGAGACGAATTGCAACAGCGCCCCCGTTGCTGACTTCTCGGCAACGCCGGGAAACGCAGAGTTTAAGATCGACTTTACCAGCAGTTCAACAGACGACGGTACGATCATTAGCTGGGACTGGGATTTTGATGACGGTACTGGTACCGGTGAAACAACAAGCCATACCTACAGCGGCGCAGGCAACTACAATGTCATGCTAACAGTAATCGATGACGCAGGAGCCACAGGCAGTACAACGAAGCTAGTCTCAGTGACAGGCGATGGTGGTGGTACAGGCACCGGAGCATACCTCGAATCGGCAGGCAAGGTTGTTATGGAAGCAGAGAATGCCCAAGGTATATTCACAGGTAATAACGGCAATAGTGACGGTTCTGATGACCTGAACTGGGTGATTGCTACCGACCAAAGTGGCTACAGCGGTACATCTGCGATGCAGGCTTTGCCTAACAACGGTACGCTCATCGGTACAACCTATGTAAATGATAGTCCCGAGCTGCGCTTCGATGTACAGTTTAGTCAGGGGGGACAATACTGGGTATGGGTGCGCATGCGCTCAACCGGCGATCAGCATAACTCCGTACACGCCGGCTATGACGGTACTGGTCCAACTAGCGCGAAGGCGATGGAAGAGACCACCTACAACAGTTGGACATGGAGCAAGAATCGCAAGAACACAAACGATGATGCTTATCTGGATGTAACCAGCGGACTACACACGGTAAGCATATGGATGCGAGAAGACGGCGTCTACATCGATAAGGTCTTGCTAACAACTGATGGCAATTACACACCAACAGGCTTGGGGGATGCAGAGAGTCCGCGGGATGACGGTTCAACCGGTGGTAACCAGGATCCAATAGCCTCTTTTACACACACACAAACAGGCCTTAGTGTAGACTTTACTGACACCTCTACAGATGATGGCACCATCGAGACATGGTCATGGGACTTTGGCGATGGCAACACGACAAGTGCAGAAAACCCAGCGCACGTGTATGCATCATCTGGCACCTATACCGTAACCCTTACTGTAACCGATGAGCAGTTGGCCTCGGGCACGGCAAACCAGTCCATTACTGTGAGTTCGACCAATTCTCCACCAACAGTTGAGATCATTGTTACCCCAGGCACAACTGTTCTTCACGGTGAAGAAGTAACACTCGACGCCGGCGGCTCTGATGATCCTGATGGAGATCCGATATCCATAGACTGGTTCATTGTCGACGGATCAATCGAGACACCCGTAACCAGCTCAGATGGCCTCTACATCCATACAGCAGCATCTAGTGGAGAGACAGAGCTACTTAGAGTTAAAGTGAGTGATGGTAGCCTTGTAAGTATAGAAGATGTACTTCTCATCTTAACCGATCAAGTAGCTACCACTTACTACTACGTGAAAGATCACCTAGGTAGCGTAAGGGCAACAGTCAATGAGTTTGGTACAATTGTAAGCCACACCGATTACTACCCATTTGGCCTTGAGATGCCAGGAAGAAGTACGATTGTAGGTGTGAATCAAACAAAGGAGAACTATACAGGCCATGAACTTGACACGGAGACTGGGCTTGTGTATGCCGGCGCCAGGTATTTAATGCCGGAGATCGGGAGGTGGACTAGCGTGGACCCGCTGGCTGACCAGTTTGCTGCTTGGTCTTCGTATAACTATGCACTAAACAATCCAATTACTTTGACTGATCCTGATGGGCAAATGCCATGTTGTAACACTGGCATCAATTCTACCAGTTCTATGCTTACTTACACCCGAGCTATTTTAGGTGATAAGACTGCGCAGCAAGCAGTCAAAACGCATCTAACCTTAATGGTAACAATTGCTACACTAGGAATTGGCGTCGGTACAGGTGCTCGTAGTGTATTAAATTTCTTAACAACAAAGCCTGCCACCTCATCAGTTATTGTGAAAGAAGGATTAGATTTTTCAGCTGGCTTGATATCAGATGCACCAGACCCTGAAGGCTTCGGAGGCGGGACTGTTGGTCAAAGTGTAAAAAAACTGGCTAAAAATACTGCAAAAACAGTCTCTCCAAAACAAGCTGCTGAGCTAATAAAAAACGCTAATCCGATAGGTTCAGCTCTTAAAAAGGACTCTTATCATAGAGCTGCTGATTTTGTAGTGGATGATATTGCTACAAAAGGAAGTATCTTCACAGTAATTAATGGGGATGGTAAAGAAGCGATATTAGTCCAAATGCCTGGGCAAGTAAATAATAATTCTGGTATATTTGAATGGATAGTTGATGCTACAGGGAATTTAACTCACAGAAGATTCAAGGCTGGAGCGAAGGTCGATGGGAAGGCTAATTAATTTAAATCATGTAGATATGCAAGACCTAGTAAAATACAAGATTCCATCTACGTTCGTTTTATCTTGGGGCTTTCCTACAGAAGCAGAATTAGTATACGGATACAAAAATGGATGGATTTCAGAGTCCACAGTAGTCAAAATAGCTTTAGCTAAATTAGAAGCAAATCTAAAAACAAGTGACATTGAGCAAAAACTAGCTTTGTTACTATCTGATGATCTAGCAGTAGTTGATGAGCTTTTGGCCCAAATTGATATATCGATGCAACAAGTAAGTAAACTGTATAAACGATGGCTTTTTCTTGCTTTAGCTTGGTTATGGGAAAACAAAAAATCAGTACAAGACCCTCTAGAAATTGTAGAGTTACTTTATGCAGATTTCGAATATCCGACTGAAATTAAGGGTTTTGTTCGTTATATGCCTTCGTCTAGTGAAAAGACTGGAATTCGTGCTTTGAACCAGAGATGGGAGGATTATTTAAAAGAAACAGGGCAAGAATATTTATCTTTCGAAAAGAATGAAATTGTATAAAGCCAGTTTTAAAACTTTGATAGCAAAATACTTGTTGATTCAATAGGTTTTGGTTTTCAAATGGCTCTTGCCGAAGTTTTGAAATGTAAAGTAAAAACACCCCCGCCGGCACATGACCGACGGGGGTGTTTTACTATAGCACTTCAGGAGGGAGATATAAGCAAATGTTGTGGATGAGAGATTTCGAAAGCGTTCCTGTTTCATCTGATTTAAGCTGCTAAGCGTTCCTGATTAGACGATGTTAGATCGCCGCTTTCTTCTCCATCGACGAATCTTACACCCGTGAGTACCTTGATCAAAAGTTGTGAGCCGTTGAGTTTACGCCATCGTTTTTCAGCCTCCAGTCCGAGCTTGTAGACCATCATCAGCGTTGCATC
>JBGCEN010000544.1:0-8878 GCA_045106435.1 Rhodothermales bacterium | reverse complement strand
CGAATCGATCTTTTAGAGTAAATTCCCAGGATTCGCTTGGATTTCAAAGCGCGAAATTAGCCGATTTTGGACGATCATAGCGCTTCTAGTTTTGCTCAAAAAGCTCCAATTGTAACGAACATGTTTTTTCTGAACACCCCTAGTGGGTCATTTGGTTAAGTGACATAGAAAGGAACCGATATAAAGAACACCATAGTTTATGATAAATCAAATTGGTGTTTTTCTCGATGGGTCGTCCAGCCAAATATCCTCTTCGTTCACTCAGCGAATACGAGCAACATTGTTTAGTATCAATAAGCCGATCTCACATTGAACCAGCAGCCCATGTTGCTCGAGCTAAGGTTTTGTTAGCCGTAAGCAAGGGTGCATCATTTAGCGAAGCCGCGCACCGTGCTGGCCGTCGTTGTGGCAATACCGTCTCAAAATTGGTAGTTCGCTTTAATGAAACGGGTCTGGCTGCTCTGGAGAGCCGTTACTATAATTGTGGCAAACTACCGATCTATAATAAGGATGAACGCGCGCGCATCATCAAAGAATTTGAACGCCCCCCTGATCGTGAGACCGACGGCTGCGCCAGTTGGTCACTTTCGCTCTTGCGGGATGCCTTGCGCCGTGCACCAGATGGATTGCCAGCTGTGAGTACCTACACACTTTGGAAGGTGCTCCATGAAGCGGGATATACGTGCCAGGAAGACCGCACTTGGTGCAAAACAGGGGAAGTGATGCGTAAGCGAAAAAAGGGAATCGTAAAAGTGATTGATCCTGATTCTGAGGCAAAAAAAACTAATTAAAGAGGCCTACTTGACCGCTGCCAGCCTTGGGCTAGCTATCAGTTGCGCTGATCAGGCAGGGCCGTTTCAAACAATTCCTTATCCCGGAAGGCGGTGGTGCAAAGAGACGAAAGCTTGCCAGATTGATTACGAATACATACGTAATGGCACTGCAAAACTCATGACACTTTTCCTTCCAGCTACTGGCGAGGTTCGTGTCAAAGGCACGCGCAGGTGCCGCAATGTGGATTTGCATCCCTGGATGAAGGAGCAGCTATCAGCTTTGTTGCAAACGCTGCCTGTCGGTGAAGTCACAGATGAGCAGAACCGTGCTCAGTGGAAACGTTGGCAAGAAGGTTTAACGCGGCCCATCACATTACCGCAAAAATTACCTCGCCTGCGCATGCTACTCGTACTTGATAACCTGGCCGGTCATCGCTCCTCCGAGTTTGTATTATGGCTCTTTGCCCATGGCATCATGCCGCTATATACACCACTATCAGGCTCGTGGTTAAACATGGCTGAATCAATACAACGCATATTGAAGCAGAGAGCGCTCGCAGGTACGCATCCGAAAACTCCGGAGCAAATCATTGAATGGCTTGAAGCAACAGCTCGAGGATGGAACCGGGACCCAACACCATTTGAGTGGGGTGGCAAGCGTAAAGAGCGGCGAGCACGTAGCCAAATTAGGCGACAAAATGTTGGCGGTTCTTATGCCTACACAAGACGATCCATGAGACAATCGAAATCCTTGCTCCAGAAATGGCGGCAACTTAACCAAATGACCCACTAGTTTAGGGTTTAGGGTTTGATGTAACAGATTCATTGATAAGATGCCACGATTGCCTTAACAAAGACCTTTCTTCATGTCATCCTGAGAGGAGATCCGATTATTCGGATCGTATTGAAGGATCTTCGCGAAGTAAAACGCTCCAATAACCTGAATGTGGCATTTCATGAAGATCCCCCAATCAAGTTGAGGGCAGGCTCTTCCTGCGTCGACGAAAATCATCGACATCCGATCAGGATGACATAATTGGGCGTTTTGAGCTACTTGCGATAATATTTATGATTCATATTGTTACATCACAAGTTTAGGATTTCAGGGTGCTCAGAAACCAGATTTCTGCTAGAACGAGAATTCTATAGACTTCTTTATTCAACGTGTAACGTCATCCTCAATCAAGTTGAGGATGACGAGGGGAAGTTGAATCCGAATAAAAAACAGTATTTCAACCCCTGATTCTCATTTTTGGTAAAAAGAGCAACTGCTTCCGGGCTTTCTCTTTCCCAAGCACCTTGCTACCAGTGCCCAGTACCCGGTTCGCCTTTCACCGGCCCGACAATTTCATCGGTAACCCAACCACCATAAAACTGGCCCGGCTGTGGTCTTACATGCTCGCCATCGACAAAACAATCAACCTTGTCTGGATAGAAGGATAGAGCGTTTCGAATAGACCCAAACGCAGGATTTGGACTTGGATAATCCCACCCAATGGGCCCTAATTCAGGTGCCTTCTTAAGCACCCAGTATCTCGCGGCCCCTTTCCATTCGCAATTTGATTGACCGTCAACCGGCATCAGTAAAGAAAGAATCACATCTTCCTCAGGTAGATAAAAAGTAGGCGGGCTGGCTGTTTCCAACACGCGATATGCTTGATGGGTACGTGCAATCAAGGTTTCACCCAAACGCACCTCAACCAATCGGCTATCGTTAACCAATTCCGGAGGGCGTGGATAATCCCACACGGACTCTTGTCCGGGAGCTGGTTCTTTTGCAAACGAAGGCCGTTCTTTGCCGGTGAATTTCCACATCAGGTTCGTATTTGCGCTAGTTCATTTACATTCATACCCGGTTGGCAGCACATATACCTATGCAGTTGGCAATATGGGATACAAGGTATTTATGGCTAGCAGGAATACTATACCCATTACAATACTAGACGAAGCGCGTGCTCTCAGCTTGATTGGATGATCTCTCGAAATACGGTAAACCCGATTCAGCCAAGGATTTGAAGTATAGCGCTGTGATTGGTTAGATCCTTCGACAAGCTCAGGATGACGTGATAAAAAGACCTTTCGTGGCTTTTTATTACTCCATATCCCGAACTGGCGTTATTTTAACTTTTACCTTTTGATTTTTAACTTCAAGAGGTTGTCCCGATAGACAACCTCGAGCTACATTTCCTCCGGCGCCGGCTCCAATTCGTAGATGGTATTCTGAATAGCACCGTCGAACGCTTTGCCTGAGGTCCCTTTCAGATTGTATTTGATTTCCATGATCCAGGAGGGCTGGATGGCCGGCAAATGTATCATCACGGTTTTCCCATCATCACTGAGCGTGACCTGATCAATCGTGAGCTCTTTTGTATTGTAGCGGTCAGAGCCGTATTTCCTTGACCGCTTCAGATCCCAGGTCGTGATCGTGTATTGTCCCGGGTTCTCTGCAATGCCCTTATCCAGGGCTGAGGCGAAGGTCAACTGCATGCCTGAAGTAAGTGCCTTCATGTTCACTGGCAGGTGCAAATCGTTGCCTGTATAGCGGATGCGATACATCCCTCCAACCTGAATCATTTGATTGGTGGCCCAGGCAGACATACCCAGCGCGTACAACTGTCCATCTTGCGGATTAAACCGGCCGCGCATGACGCCCGTGGGGAATTGAGGAATCGGGATTTCGACCATGCCGGCCTGCCTGATATCGCCAAACATCTGCGGCATCACGACGAACATTTTACCGTAGCCGTAAGACAGATTTAACAGGTGTCCACCAAGCGGCCCCCACCGATCACTCTCTGCCCATAGCAGTTCTGAAGGAGAACGGTCATATTTCGAGTCAATCCACATCAACGGACTGATCATGGCTTCATCCGATGTATCAGCCGGCGCACCGTATCCCCACATATTGCCGTAAAAGCCGCCTTCTTCAACCCAGTTGATTCTGTTCATCGGGTTCCAGAAGCCTTCCTGATCCGTCACAATGAAAGATCCGTCAGGATTGCGCAGCACGCCATTGGCTGCCCGAAATCCGCTCGCCAGAATTTCTGAATCCTTGCCATCCGGACTTACTTTGATCAGCGTCCCATGCTGCGGGATAAGTGATTTGCGTGCATGCCGGCCGCTTTTGGCGTAGTAGAAATTCCCTTCGTCATCTGTCTGCAATCCCATTGCAAATTCGTGGAAATGCTCAGTTACCTGATGATCGCTGTTGAAGCTTTCATAGTAATCTGTTTCGCCATCACCATTTAAATCATGAAGCACGGCAATCTGATCGCGGCATCCTACATAAATTTTGCCCTCGTGGTACTTGATACCTAACGGCTGGAATAACCCCGTTGCAATGCGATGCCACTTGACCACACCTTCTGTCTGGGTGAGTCCTTCCAGCCGATACACTTCGCCATCAATGGTGCTCACAACCGCCTGATCCGGGTCATCAAGAAAATCAATGCCCGTTGGCCGCATCCGACTTTTCCAGGGATTGTCTAGTGGCAACGCAAATACATCTACTGCATAAGCATCGTCTTCTTCGCCTTTGATAATGGGCGAGGTGAGGACCTGATCATGGTGCGCCGGCCCACCCTGCGTGTATTGAGACAAATCAGCAGGCGGCCCGCCTATGCCGGCCAAAGCCTGTGGGTTGCCAAAAGCCTCGCCAGCAATAAGTAGCTTTGCCGCAACAGAGGTGTTAGCCGGCACCTCAAGTACCCAAAAATCATGCTCACGAGCCAACGTCGCACCATCTCCCTTGAGCACAACAGCTGCGGATTCGGGGGCAACACGCATCTTTAGTTTTGTAGAAGCCGGCGTGATATTGAGCGTTCTGCTCACGACAGGACTCGCCCCTGTCTGCTCCAGGTCATACGTCTCCAACACTTCGGCATCTCCCACGGTATACTTGATCACAACCCTGTCACCGTGATAATAAACGCCTTTGTAGTGTGCCCAGGATTTAGGCAGCGGCCCAAACGGTCTACCATCTACCGCTACAAAACGTGGATCTTCGAAAGTGCCTGTTTGTGGATTTGCCCAGCCCGGCGTGATTGGATTTTCAACCTGAATGGTGCCTACGGTACGAGGGAAAACGTTGTGCTGATCGTCTAGCAGGATATCCTCATAATCGATAAAACCTTCACCTGTCCAAAAACCAGTAAAGCGGAGCAAGTCATGATCAAACAGTGCAAAAGCATTGCCGGCTGCCACACCGCCGGCGCCTTCGTCCAATCGCATGGCGATCCCTTTATAGGCAAAATTCAGGTGGCGAAAATCTTCATCCGGAATAGGGCAGCAATCTCTCGATATTCCTTTCGGTGGATCGGTAGAATTAGCAAGGTCATAGGTGCGCATCAGGAAATTGCCATAGTCCATCTCTGCCCAGGGCTTGTACGGCTGCGGCTCGGGGCCGGTTGTTGTGCCTTTGGGGAGACTTTCCACCCACGCATCTGTTATTTCGAAATACTGATCAGGATTATGCTCTTCTATAAATTCTTCCCGAATGAAATGAATGACTTCGTATTTTTCCTGTGGAGTCAAATTCACCTGCGGCGGCATAAGCCCATAGCCACGCGTTAACGTCTGGTACATCGCATGCGGATCTGAACCATTTTTAAACGCTTCTTTCCAGAACTGGCGGGAATTTGGAATAGAGCCAGGTTGCTCAATATCTCCATGACAATTATAGCAGGTTGTTCGATAGACCACACGGCCTTTATGGTAAAACTCATCCGTCCAGTTAGAGATGAAAGCAGCGTGATCCAGGTCGTTCTCATATGCCGGCAAAGCTGATTCCGCCAGGAGATAACTGGCTTCCGGCGAAACCAGAGGTTCTTCCGGAGCATCTTGCAAAATCGCCGCATCGGGCACCGATGTCCGACAGGCTGAAAGGAAAACTAATACAAAACCGATGCTTAGCAATACGGATTTTTTCATGGTAAGAGGAGACTTTGACAAATTATAATGCACCATTCCCGGCAAGCCTGTGAATTAAGTAAAACCTATATATGGAAAGAGCATGAGAGAAGAGAGGAAAGCGAGTTATGAATCCCTCTTTCCCTCATCCCGCAAACAGGCATCAATTAAACTGTTACAATTGCGATAAGCATTAGCTCGGCTGCCTTTATTAACTACACCCGTCATCTCTGCGAAGGCAGAGATCCAGTCTTAGTTGGCTATAATCAATGGTTTTTCTGGATTCCTGCCTGCGCAGGAATGACGGATGGAATAGTCGGGTCGTTACATAAAATTATTTTGCTAACTTATTATTTTTAATGACTATAAGCACCTCATCATTGACATCTATATCATCCCGCATGTCCTCCTCTTTCAATTCCCTCTTCTCAATCAATGATCTCCTTCGTGCGATGAATGGTCTGCTACTTTCAGGTTCTTCTCATCCCAGTATTCGTCTGTTTGAAAACTGTACTGAGATGGATTGAAGGTACCAACCACATCAATGGTAGCCTGCGCCGGCACATCCATATCTAATAGATTATAAACCGCATTCACCATGAGGTGACGGACACCATCATTCACCATATCTGATGAAGAGCCAATCGTCGAAGTAAATGCCATGCCCGACTTTCCTTCCGGCAACTGATACGGCTTCGTCCAGGCGATCGGCATAATGGGGTCGTTGGGGTTATAAGTCTTTTTGCTGCCCGGGTTTGTTGTGGCTACTTCGGTGTCGGTTGGACTCATGCCGAAGAACAGATCGTTTTCATCAAACGCACCAGGACGGTTAATCACCTGCCCCATAATAATCGGCGTAACACCTTCCGGCATCGGTAAGCGGACACCATAAACATCGGTTGATCCCCAGATGTCGCCATCTGCCAATCCTGTTGCAATCGGATGATCAGCCGCTCCCTCCGCAATCAATCCTCGGGTACTCTGGTGTTTGTGGTGTCCATGATGAGTATACCATTTCTCGCCAAGCACCAGCCGGCCAAATCC
This sequence comes from Rhodothermales bacterium, assembly GCA_045106435.1. GTDB lineage: Bacteria > Bacteroidota > Rhodothermia > Rhodothermales > JAHQVL01 > JBCCIM01. Next base: position 2,153 of record JBGCEN010000544.1, on the reverse strand, counting down.
ACCATTCCATGGAGAACTTTCATCATTAAAACTGTTGCTCCAATGAAGCCACTTGCTCGTAGAATCTCTAAACTGAAAAGCATGCGTTGCCGTTCTCAGGGCAAATACAGGTTTGCCCTCCATCAAGTAGTCTTTGATGTGATTCATCTGATCATCCGGCAACGCGCGAAATCGAGTAAACAAGACCATTAAGTCGGCTGAAGCCAACGCTTCCATCCCCGGAATATTGTCGGTATAATTGGGATCGATCATGCCGGCGTTTGCAGGATCTTGTGCAAACAACACAGTGGTTTTAAATCCGTGGTGGTGCGACAGAATCTTTGCCAACTGAGGAAGTGCTTCTTCAGAACGATACTCTTCGTCTCCGCTCACCAATACGATATGTTTGCCGGCACCCGGCCCTTCATGTCCGTCATTCGTTACCCATTGCGCCGGCCCCGATGGAACGGATTGTTCAGCTTGTGTATCCGGCGAAGAGGTACATCCAAAAAGAACACAAACACAAAGAATACTGGTAATAAGGGTGGCTTTCATCGCTTATATATGGGTGGTTCGAAAAACGTGTCATCCGGCAATCTTGCCGGTTAAAGTTCAGCTTGAGCAAAGGTGGTTTGTTCAAGCAAAATGATGGTGCTGATTGAAAGTAAGCAATTTCACAAACTTTTGATTACAAAGGTACGATGAGATCGAAAAGTTCAAGGAGTACGCAGGGGAATCCCCGATCACTTTTTTGTACCCACCGTACTTTCCGTACCCGGCGAACCTTTTAATTCGGTATCGCGTGCGGGATCAGATTTTCCCGGACGATTTCCTGCTTCACCTCAAACACATTCTCATCCTCAGGATCTACCGTCACGCGAAGCCAATGCACATCTCCAGCGCCAAAGGCCTCTACACGCGTGAAGTTCTCAATCCGCCGGCCTGTACTTGAATGAACCAGCGGTTTATCAATACGGAAGTAGTGTGAGTCACCATGCGCGAGCATCACGGGTTTCCCGAACCGGATGGCTTCCCGCTCAAGGGTTTCCAGAAACGATGCAAATACGGGCTGCTTTGTCGCTTGGGTAAATCCAATACTTGCATGCATCATTAGAAATACACCCGGACTGTCACTCTCCCGGGCAACCGCAAAGGTATCCTCCATCCACTCTACTGCTGCGTCCATACGCCGAGTAGCCTCCTGATCATCTGCCGCTGTTCTACCCGGAAACGGTGCCATCCCATTCATGCTACCAACGATATGCAATGTGGACAGGACAACACCATTTCGAATCCAGCGTACGTGCTCCGGGAATTCTGCAAAAGCCGGATCAGCAGCCTGCGTATCCATCAACAAGGTTTTGCCCCCTAAAGACTGTCCGGGCACGGGATACAGCAAAGTTCTTAGTTTCCCCAGTCGTTCGAGCGGCTGGAATTTGCCGGCAGTGGGCCTGTGGCAATCGGTCCATTCATTGTCGCCAGGTATAATCACGAGTGGTTTATTGAATTGCTGCAGTAAGGCGAGCCGGCTCTCAAGAAACGCATCTGAACAAGAAGACCCGCCCGTTTTTATATCGCCCACGTGCAGTACCCAATCCACGTTGACTTCCGCATTTATTTCTTTGGTTAACTGCTCAAAACGAGGCACATCCCCCGGTGCGTAGGGCATATCGCCGATCAGCGCGAAAGAAAAGAGGCCTTCACTTCCGGAGATACCTGCATGCCTTGTGGATGCACAGCTGCTGCCCCAGAGCATTATGACGACGATGAGGATTCCTTTAAACTGATGCATCTGAAAAGTAGGGATTGATATTAGGATCCAAAACTTACGACAACGGATTACAGAATAGGCTATACTTACCTGACACCTGTTAAAATTCTAGTTAATCTTTTCGAAAGCATGGGTTCTCATCTTTGAAACGCTCCTGTCGATCAAACCTATAAGCCATCTATGGGTAATTCGCCAACACATACGATCGCCGGACAGGGCAATTGCATTTAAAATTGTTCTGAATCTTAAGTACTGCTGTGACGCGTTGCTCCGTTGTATAATCGCAATACAGCTTTATCCACTTTTAACACCCTGTTGCGCAAAAACTTTTGCGCGGGGATATCCCGGCAAATGCGCGGCGTTGTGCGGGGGCTTTTATCGAAGCGTTTAGCCAGGGACTGAG
>JBGCEN010000543.1:0-3248 GCA_045106435.1 Rhodothermales bacterium | reverse complement strand
AGTCATTTGAGCCGGCGTTAAATCAAACTTGGCGATTTAGCTAAGTTGCACTTAATGTATTACGGTCTCTAAATCCTTTGAAATAGCCATTTTGAGCTATAATCATTGAAAGAAGCCTTGAAAAACTGACCGGACCATTGGTTATTTTAGCAGATATTTACCATAGTTCTTTTATATTCGCATGTAGCGCTAACCCCCAAACATCAATAGCCCATGCGATATTCCCTGCTAATCGTCTTTCTACTCGGAATCCAAACAAGCTTTGCGCAATCACTTCCGCCGGCAGATGATATGCGTATGTACGACATCATCGAATCCTCTTCTGCCGAGCGCATAGAAGCAGACATTCGCACGCTGGCCGGCTTCGGCACCCGAAACACCCTTTCTGATACGGTATCTACAACCAGAGGAATAGGCGCTGCCCGACGTTGGATTAAGGCTGAATTTGATAAGATATCTGCCAATTGTGGGGGCTGCCTGGAAGTTTTCTACCAAAGAACACTGGTCCCGGCAGAAGGCAACAGTCGTATTCCAGTAGATACGTGGATTGTCAATGTGATTGCTGTACAGCGCGGTACAAGGCATCCCGATCGTTACGTAATCATGTCGGGTGATATCGATTCACGCGCTTCGAGTAGTACCGACGGTGAAACGGATGCGCCTGGTGCCAACGACAATGCGTCGGGCATGGCCGGCACCATTGAGGCGGCCCGGCTACTGACGAAATATACCTTCCCAACCAGCGTTGTTTATGTAGGATTATCGGGTGAAGAGCAAGGCCTTTACGGTGGAAAGCATATGGCTCAGATGGCCAAGGCAGAAGAATGGGACATCGTCGGTATTTTGAACAACGACATGATTGGAAATATCACGGGAATCGATGGAGTCATAGATAACTCGTCTTTTCGAGTATTCTCAGAGCCTACACCTGTGACTGAGACAGAGCAATCTCGGCAGCGCCGGCGTTTCTTTGGGGGAGAAATAGATGGCCATTCAAGGCAGCTTGCGCGATACGTCCATAAAATGACAACCAAGTATTTTACGAACCTGAATGCCAAGATGATCTATCGGCTCGATCGTTTTGGTCGTGGCGGGCACCATCGTCCATTTAATGACGAGGGATTTGCCGGCGTCAGGATTATGGAAACGCATGAGAATTATACGATGCAGCATCAGGATATTCGCGTAGAAAATGGCATCGCGTATGGAGACGTGATTGAAGGCGTTAATTTCGATTATGCTGCAGACCTAACCGCTGTTAATGCGATTACCCTCGCCGGCCTCGCCTGGGCGCCGCCGCAGCCTACGAATGTAAAGATTGGCGGCGCGGTACAACCCTCAACCAGACTGGCCTGGGATGCAGTCGATGACCCTTCCGTTGCCGGCTACAGAATCTATTGGCGAGACACCACGTCGCCTCAGTGGGAATACAGCCGATTTGTAGCAAAGCAGACCGATTTTACGCTGGAAAACATTGTAATCGACAACTACTTGTTTGGTGTGGCTACCGTTGGCAAAGATGGAAACGAGAGCGTTGTAGTTTTTCCCGGAGGATTGCTGCGTTAAAGATTGTTTGAGTTGATATTGGGTGGGGGGGCTATGCAGTAGATATTTCTTAGGGACTGATGTGATTTGTTGGGAAAGGAGATTGGAAAACAGTATTGGAAATCGATACAAGTGCATATGACGGAAAGAAGACGACGCATTCTGGCTATATCCGGGAGCACCAGGAAACAGTCAACGAGCCGGCGGTTGCTTGAGTACGTAGCTAAATCGTTTGAAAACGAAATTCGACTAACGATTTATGACGGCATAGGTCACCTACCTCATTTTAATCCGGATCTGAAAAAAGAACATTTACCCGAATCCGTAGACCAATTCAGGGCCTTAATAGCGCGGGCAGAGGGCGTACTTTTTTGCACGCCGGAGTATGTCTTCAGTTTACCCGGAAGCCTCAAAAACGCCATTGAGTGGACTGTTTCCACCACGCTCTTCTCAAGCAAGCCGGTTGCAATGATTGTGGCAGCTGCGTCTGGTGAAAAGGCCTATGAGTCGCTTGGTTTAATTATGACGACCCTTGAGTCTGTATTGCCTGAGGACGCTAAGTTGCTGATAAAAGGTGCTAAAGGTAAAATGAAGGAAGACCTGGCTATCACAGACCAACGGATTGTTGCGGGCATTCACCGAGTCATGCATTCACTTGTGCATACAATAGAGCAAAAGATTACCGCCCCCACAAAATATCAGTAGTTATTTGCGTCGTATATTGCGTGAAATGCCAGTCGCCTGGATACCAGTTTTCCAACGTGCGTTTTATGGCGTTCCCACTCCACCCTCCAAATAGATATGAACAAAGCGAAGAAAATAATTGGCTATTTCCTCGGGGTATTTTTGATCGCGGGGGCGATAGGTCACATCGTCAATCCTGATCTTTCTACAGGCCTGATACCAGAAGGACTACCGGTAGATCTTGTACACATCGTTGCAGCGTTGGTTGAATTTGTTTTGGGAGTGGGTGTTTTTATCCCGAAATACCGCACAAAGGCACTTCAGGGCATATGTATTCTGATGATTCTGTTTCTACCGCTGCATATTTTTGATGTCTTTAGAGAAAACCCAGTTGTTGGTTCGTTGAATGCTGCCCTTTTTCGCCTGTTCATGCAATTCGTATTGATCTATTTACCGTGGTATGCCGGCGGGAAATTGAATGCCAAAGTACCGGCCGAAGCTTAAGCTGGATTGAATCAAAGCCACGCTGCATTGGTTTATTGGTAAAAGTTTGAGAGAACATTTGTTTAGCTATTTATCCTGGTGTGCATCAGCAACGAGATTGACCGTGCCGAATGACAGAGCAAGCAGAAAAAGAACGGTTACTGTCTAACCGAAGTGACAAAATCTGGAAAAGATGGGGCCCTTATTTGTCTGAACGACAATGGGGGACAGTGCGCGAAGATTATGGCAATGAAGTGGAGCCGTGGGATTTTATATCGCACGATATGGCAAGAAGCTATGCGTATCGTTGGGGAGAAGATGGCATCGGTGGGTTTTGTGATAAAAAGCAGATTCTCTGTATGGCGCCGGCGTTCTGGAATGGTAAAGATCCTATTCTCAAAGAGCGATTGTTTGGGCTCACCAACTCGCAAGGCAATCATGGCGAGGACGTAAAGGAGTTGTATTTCCATCTGGACTCCACACCTACGCATTCTTATTGTAAATACCTGTATAAATATCCGCAGGCCGGTTATCCA
>JBGCEN010000542.1:0-22390 GCA_045106435.1 Rhodothermales bacterium | reverse complement strand
ACTAAGCTCGACTTTGTCCTTTTGGACAAAGTCTCGAATATCGAACACCGATCAAGGAATGTCCAATTTTGAAGGGTTTTTAAGCGCTATCTCGATGTTAGACCTACCTTTTGAGTCTTCGCCGTTTAAGTTATCCATGTCTGGTTGGTAAACCGAGACGTATAAATAATCGAAAAAGACCTTGGTGGCGCTAAAAAGAGGCTTTGACATTTTCTTATTGGACAAAGTCGAGCTAATATACCAGAAAATTCGACGTTGCCTGGTAGATATCGAACGTACAGCTGTATTTAACCTGAATTCGTCGACGAACGACACGTAAACCAACCGATTCGGGATATACAGCGGCTTTTTGGTAGTTCACATGATGTTTTGTAGAATCAGATATGCGACAGGTAGCTCATCGAGATTGGCTTGGAATAATGAATCTTGCAGCTAGATTATCAACTGTATTTAACAAAACTGAGGTATCTAATGGGTCATTATTTTAATGCCGGCGGTCTTTTTATGACGCCGTTAACAATTATTGGATTGGCAGCCCTGGTGCTTGCTGCAAAGAAGATGTTCGACGTATTCGGACGGCCTGGCCAATCATCATCCAGTCACCGAGCTAGCGTAAGCCTTATTTTACAACTGGGTATTCTTAGTTTCTTTTTAGGAATACTATCGCAGGCGATTGGGCTGATATATGCATTTCAGGCCATAGAAGAGTTAGGCACAGTAAGTCCTGCAATGCTAGCCGGCGGCCTCAATGTATCGATGATCGCTCCCGTTTATGGTTTACTCATTCTGATCTTTACCTTTATCGTTTGGGCCGTCCTGAAGTATAAGCTTGATGGGGGGGAGGAGTCGGTGAGTCAGTAAGTCTGTGGGTCAGAAAGTCTGTGGGTCAGAAAGTCTATGACCTGCAGACTTTCTGACCTACTGACCTACTGATGCATCGACTCAATTAAAACGAAGTAAATCCAGTTCCATAAGGATTCCTTTTGCTTCGCTTTCAAACGTGAGGGTGAGGGCGTCGGTGCTGCTTGGGGCGGTGATGGGGAGGGTGACTTCTCGCCAGTTGATGTAGGCGTTGGGGTCGATGCGTCTTAAGCTACGCTCGCTTGCCGAATCAAAACGAGCCTTGTACCTCGCTTGCTCGAGCTCTACCGGTTTGCCGGCATCCTTGTTTAACGACAGAGAGGTAGAGAATGCATTCCCAAACGCTACATGCATTGTCACATCTTCATCCGTTCTGAACCTGAAGGTGATTGAATCAATGCCTGTAAGATTAACGGGCGCATACGTCAGTCGTGATTCATTTTCTACCGCGAGCACTGTGAGAGCCGTCCCGCCCCAGTGGCGTGAGGCAGGATGGGCACTGTGGGTTCTTCTCCTGGCGTTCTCGCGCGAAGATGTATGCTCTGCTTCTTTGTTCTTGGGATGAAGTCTGATAGTATCGCATGCAGTAGCAGATCCTTCTTCAACACAGGCTTCAATGGTTGCAAACCGATCTACATAATGGATATCTGGTTTATGGGTGTATTTCCTTGAAATAATCAGGTCGCCGGCTAACCGTTCGTATCGTTCAAGGGGGATAGGTGATGTGTCAAAACCGGTATAGGTTTGGACGTAAGCATTGTCTTCAAGGGCTTTGTCTGTAAGATCAACTGAATAAGTAATGGCTTCGTCGAAGTCGAAAAAGCCTCCATCAACAGGAGATGTAATCGTTATTGGGCCTTGTACGATTGCTGGTCGTTTTGCCGTCGTTTTCTTTGATTCGGTGCCGATGTAATCAAGCCTTACGAGCTGCGCATTCTCGTTGCTACCCCAGAACTCTTGTCCCCATTCGAGGATATAGAGCCGGCCTTGGGGACCAACTTCAATATCCATCGGGCTAATAAAATCGAGCCCCGGTAAAAATGGATCGATTTTCATGACATCGCCCTTGTCATCCAATGTCATAACTTGCACCCAATTTCGCATCCACTCATAGATCATCACCTTGTCATTGTAGTAGGCCGGCAGGGCATGAGGGGATGCTGTTTCAGGGTTATGATGAAATACAGGGCCAGCCATGGGATTCATTCCGCCTGCGCCCAGTTCAGGGAATTCTTGAGAGGTACCGTACAGATAAGGGATTATTGAAGGTTGTGCAGGAGGGAGTTCACGCGCTCCTGTGTTAAAAGGGGATGCATTAATGGGGGCACCGGGAATTTGATAGGCATCCATCTCCTCTTTGGCGCCGGCAAAGTAATAGCCGTTAAACGCAATATTTCGCCCCGTAAAAAGCGGCCACCCAAAATTTCCCGGGCCGCGCGCCTGATTAAATTCGTCAAAACCATTGCCGGCGCCCGGACCAACATCGCCCCAGTAAATCCAGCCTGTTTTGTCGTCTATTGAATAGCGAAACGGATTACGATGACCCATCGTGAAAATTTCTCCCCGGTGCAGATCGTCGGCCTCAAACAGGTTGCCTGCGGGAATGGTGTAGGTGCCATCTGGTTGTGGTGTGATGCGGAGGATTTTGCCGCGCAGATCATTTGTGTTACCGGCTGTTCTGCCCTGGTCAGCATATTTGCGGGTTGTTACATCCGAAGTGTCTCTGCTGCCACCGGAATTGTCCCCTGTGGATAGATACAGATTTCCGTACTTATCAAATTGTACGGAGCCGGCTGAATGACAACACGTCTCACGCTGATTTGGAATCTCGAGTACGGGAATTTCGCTGTCCATATCAATATGTTCACCATCATAGGTGAATCGAGACAGCCTGTTAAATGTCCTGTTGTCATCGATGGGTGCGTAGTAGATGTACATCCACCCGTTGGCATCGAAATCAGGATCTAATGCAAGTCCCAGTAATCCATCTTCAATTTTCTTTTCCACGGGGATCCAGCCAACAACGCGCATTTTATTGGTGTCAGGCTCCCATACTTTGACAGCGCCGGCCCATTCTACGATGAATACACGGCCATCCGACGTGACATCGAGTTCCATAGGATCTGTGAGCTCTTTTGTGAGCACCACTTCGTCAAATGCACTCGTCAGGGAAGCCGTGACGTCTGCGTCTACTTCGCCGGCGGCCCATTTGATAGCGCCCGTGAGGTGATCCAGAATCTGCGGGTCTGAATAACTCTCGATGGTATGGCCAAGGCCCGTGTAAAACGCCCGTCCGCCATCAAAGTGATGCGCCCAGGCAATAGGGTGATCGTGTCCCATATTGCCACCTTCATACGTTTTCTCGTCAACAACGGCGAGGACGTGGACATTGGCGCGCGGATTCGCTTTGTAGTTATACCACTCATCATAGTGGTTCAACCGATGCGGTAAGCTGGCAGTAGCTGGATGTTGCCTGTCGGTGAAAAGAACATCTGCAAATTGTCTGTCTGGATGACTTGCGAAATAAGCGCCGACCAATTCGCCATACCAGGGCCAGTCATATTCTGTATCAGCTGCTCCGTGTATCCCCACAAAGCCGCCACCTTGTTGGATGTATGATTGAAAGGCCATTTGCTCGCTTTCATTAAAAATGTCGAGCGTTGTGTTCAGGAAAATAATTGCCTCAAAAGAGCTCAGGTCTGCCGTAGTAAAAAAGGCGCTCTCTTCAGTCGCCGTTACCGAGAAATCATGTGTGGCACCCAGCTTTTTTATGGCTGCGATGCCGGCTTCGATAGAATCATGTCGCCATCCTTCTGTTTTAGAAAAAACGAGTACATCAAATTTGTTCGTGCTTGCCGGCGACTGAGTGTTTTCTGCTTGTACGTTTTCTGCTTGTACGTTTTCTGCTGGTCTGTTTTCTGCTGGTCTGTTTTCTGATTGTACAATTTGCGGGGATGAAGAACAGGAGGATAGGAGGACGCAAATCAGCAATCCTGAGATGATCTTATGCATGTTGAACCGGGAATATAAGGGGGCCGGGTATACTTGCGTCCGGCGCTGCCTGCGGGTGGGTAGGGAAAAGTAATGCTAAAGGTGGTTCTTCAATTTGCTACAAAAACAAGATGTTGTCAACAAGCGCCGGCTCTGCGTTGTAAATAGTCACCTGATGAGGCTGTCATGGTTGATGCATGAGTTTAAATTGACAGTTTATGGATATAAAGAGAGGAAGAAGGGGAGACCATTTCTCCCCATCCCCTCGTCTTATTTTCTCCCTGTCTATAAAAACAATTTCAGAACGTTTCGCTTGTCAATTGCCGATTAGATCCAATGTATGATTAAGTACAGTGTCTTCGCCGGCAATCAAATCTTCAATTGTCTGTTTCACCCTGATGTCAGGCAACAGGCCGCGATCTGGTTGTTCTGTGAGGGGATACGTAGCAAAAACAGGAATATCAATTTCAATCTTTGTATGCGGTAGATTGAGGAAAAATATCATGCCCCCGTTTGTGCCCTTCAAGTTACCGCCGGTTTCTTCTCCTATGATGGTGCCGATCCCATTACTCTGGAATATCTGGGCCATAAGAAAGGTTGCTGAACTGTTTGATGCATCTACCAGTAAGTAAACGTTGCCTGTAAATGGATTTTCTCCAGGCTTGATCGTCCGGTCTATTGGCTGCTTAAAACGCGATCTGTAAAATCCGTCTTGTTCTTCAATCACGTTGTTCGAAAGGTCAAAGATCTTGTTGTCCCAGGTACTCAGGTAGGGGCGAAGTTGATCAGAGACTTTTTGAAATCGGGCTACATCACGCTGGGCTTTTATTGTAAGCGTTTTGGGTGTGATTCTCCTTTGCAAAAATGGTGATACATCGGTGCTGCCGCCTTCATTCCCGCGAATATCCAGTATGAGATGACTGATGTTTTTAGATCTGATTTGCTCCAAGGCATCTTCAATGAATGCCTTCCAGTCCATTTCCATTTTCCATGTAACAAAAGTACCCAGTTTCAAATGGGCTGTATGTTGATTTGGGAAATCCAGTACCCACAGATCGTCATATGCATTGGAGGTGAGGCCATATTGCGATGTGAGTAATTCAGTGCGCTGGGTACGGGTAATCGTGTCGACCGAAATATCAAGAGGAGATTCGGATGATTGATCTGCCGGCGCAACGCTGAGTGTATATCGGTTATTCACTGGAGGAAATAGCAGCGGGAAGTAGATATCAAAGTATTCATAATCGCCAAGCCCGCTCAACTGCAGGTTGTTTATTCTTTTGCCGTTATTTGCGCCGTCAGCAGTTGAAACGGTCATCAAGCTATCCAAAATAGTATCGACGGAGACGCCATTAATCGCTAAAATCTCCGTGCCCGTATTTAACAGCGATTGCTGAGCAACTGATTTGTTGACAATCATCCGCCGGCCTAAAAGCTGGAACGTAAAAGGTAATTTGTCTGCATGATCATAGATCGCTTGTTTGATCATATCAGGTTGATTCCACGGGTTGAGGTTTGTGTGGCCGCACTGCAGCGTTGCTACAAACTTTGAAAAGGCGATGTACGCCTCCGTGATACTCATCTCTTTGTTGAGGGTCGTTTTGAATGCAGCCATGTTTGCATCAAAATCAGCCATGTCTGCATATCTTTTCAGACCGGGATGCAGGTCTCTGAGTACATTTTCCAGAATCTCCGCATCTTTTAGCAAGGAGTCAGCGGAAATAGTGACCTGGATACCTGTTTCTGACTGCAGGCCTGATTGTTGGGCATTACAACGAATAACCGTGTGGGATAAAAAAGCAATCAACAGGAAAACAATGGAAAGGGTGCTTTTCATAATTCTGATAGGTTGAGTTTTTTCAGCTTCTGTGTGCGTTTTTCAGTGACCGCAATCTCGGGAGATGGGGCCGGCCTATCGTTTTAAAAAAGATTTGAGACGTCTCAAAAGGCTTTTTTGAGACCTGTTAGGGATTTGTACACGAATATAGAAGTCTTTTGCGCAGCTGATACCGGTTAGATTGCACTCACTGCTGCGCTGCCTGAAATTCTGAGGGGGTTTGAAGCGTAAGCTTTTTGAATGTGCGATTGAACGTGGCTTTGCTGTTAAAGCCACATTCCTGTGCAATACCTAGAAGTGTAAGGTGATTGTATTCACGGCTTTCGATCATCGTCTTAACCGCATCTATGCGGTAGCTGTTTATAAAATCGTTGAAGTTTTTTTTGTATTGAATATTGATGATTTGTGATAACTGATTTGCCGGCAATCCTACCTCTCTGGCCAGGTCTGAAAGGGTAAGGTCGTGTTTTAGATAAGGTCTGGAGTCTTGCATTATGCGTTCAATAAGTGGCAAGACCGCAGCAGCTTGCTCACTTAATTGTTTGGTATCTGAAGACAAAGAGGCGGAGGATACTTGTGTAGAAGGGATATTGTAGAGATTGGTCAAATCAGTGAAGTACCCCTTGATACCGAGATAGAAAACAGCTGTTGCGGATGCCAGCCTTGTCCACCAGGTATCTGTCCAGGTCAAATCGGCAATGCTGCTACCAATGATGTCTATGAGTTGGTGAGCACAAAATAATAGCAAGGAAACTACAAGAAAGTTACGGAGCCAGCCAAGCTCCATTTCATAGGTGTTGGAAAAAAAGTGAACGATTTCTCGTCGATATTGAAGGTATAGTTGAATGCTGAAAGCGAGATAGAGTAAAATCGAAAACCCACCGAGCGTATACTCAAAGGTCGTGACAATTGGATAATGTATTTCAGACAGCCATACGCCGTTTTGCGTATCTGCAAAACCAGGCTGAGATGCATCATACACGTAAACAAACACCTCATAGGCTGCATATAAAATCGCCGGCGCAAAGTGCAGCCAGTCAATTTTTTTAATGGGCAGGCTCGGTTTTATGATGCTGCGAATGTACAAATACACGAGCGGACCAACGACAAATTCCGGGCTGAATAAGAAGTAATTTATTTTTGTTTGAGGAAAGGTATCATACCAGTCCATGAAGCCAACCACGTAGGATGTGCAGCTATATCCCACGGTAATCACCAGAAGCGCTAAAAACAGATCTGCTATTCTTTGTTTGTGTATGTACCGGCGTATCAACAACCCTGCAAAGAAAAATCCTTGCAGTACCAGAAAGATGAGGGGGAGGCTATAGATGTTGAATTGAGGAAAACCCATTACTTCGCGGTCTAATCCCGGCATTTGAATCTGATGATGCACGAGGATAATAAGAAAACAGTATTAGTGCTAACTTTTTGCGATAAACGGCTATAGATGACCGATGGGAAGAAAAGATTTGCTGCTTGGCAAGCGAGCATACATTACACGAAAGTCCAGTGGGTGAGCCGGCGCTGTAGGTAATTTTTTAAGTCGGTTGGGGGATGATTAAACAATAGTCTGGTCAGTTTTAAATTCTATTAACACCTCACATGACTCAAAAGGATTATAGCAGTGCTTTTGGAATTATTTTTCTCTTGACCAGTGTCAGCTAAATAACGTCAGTTCGGGAAACGATCCGACTATCTCTGCCGTCATTCCTGCGAAGGCAGGACACGAGCGAAGCGACTGATGCAATAATCCAGAAAAGCAATCTGCATGCAGTCAAAACACTGGATCCCTGCCTTCGCAGGGATGACGGGTGTGGTGAGTAATGCTGCTGTAATATTTTGTTGGCAGTCCTTTTGATAAGCAAAAAATCTCTCTCACTCTAGCTGTCATTAAGTCCAACTTAGTCAAATCGCTAAGTTGGACTTAAAGAAAAATAGCCCCAAGCAATGTGAATAAGAGATATTTTAGGCTGTAATCGCTGAAAGGAATGCTTCAAAACTGACCGGACTATTGTTAAAGCCAGATTTGGCCGAGGGTGCATATTTTAAAAAGAAACGCTGATAACGGAACGGGTTTATTTCGTAGAAGGAGCTTTGCGAAAGCCGCTGATATTCTTGGTTTGCCGTACGTTGTTTACAACCTCTTCCATTTCGCTAATATTGATCGGTTTACTGATGTAAGCGTCCATGCCAGATCTGAGGTACAATTCTTCGTCGCCTTGCATTACATTTGCTGTCATGGCAACGATGTACGGTTGTTGCAGATTGTTCTTCATGGACCGGATCTGTTTAGTGGTCTCTATACCATCCAGTTCTGGCATATTGATGTCCATAAAGATCAGGTCATAATGCGTTTTTTTTATCATCGCTATCGCTTCAATACCGTTATTTGCGATATCTGGTATTAGGCTGAAGCGTTCAAGGAATTTTGTGGCAACCTTTTGATTGATGGTATTGTCTTCAGCAAGGAGTATTTTGATGTCTTTATCGACTGATTGCTCATCGCTTTTCAGGGCATAATTGTCGTTGGCACTGCCAGCCTTCTGGTACGTGTTGAAGTGGGTAGCGAGCGCCTCTCGCAATTGCCGGCGCTTTATTGGTTTAAACAATCGATTTACCTTGTCTCCATAAAAGATATCGTCGAGCACATGTCCCTGGTTTAAAAGAATGACCAACGGATACTGACACGAAGAGATCAGGTCAGCGAGTAAGTCCAACACATAACGCTGATTCCAGTCTACAAGAATTCCGTCAATTTCATCTTCGGGAGTATACGTTGACAAAGCAGAGAAATCAGTCTGAATACGTACTTCTGCTCCCCAGGAAGATACATGGTGACTGATTATTTCTCGATTGGAATTGTTTTCACTAAATACGGCAATTTTTTTGCCGGCGAACAGATCACGGTCTTTATCTAATGCGGCAAATTCATCGGGCGCAATTTCTGCTTTGATCGTGAAATAGAATGTGGACCCAACACCGGGCTCGCTTTCTAACCACATGGTACCGCCCATCAAATCACTCAGGTTTTTGCTAATAGCAAGACCCAGCCCGGAGCCGCCAAACTCTCTGGTTGTTGACGGATCTACCTGACTGAAAGACTTGAACAGTCTGTCCTGTCGACCCTTTGGGATACCGATGCCCGTGTCGCGAACAGCAAAGGTAAATGTACCTGTAGTAGGAGTTTCTGCCTCGTAAGTTACCAGGATGGCTACTTCTCCTTCGTTGGTGAATTTGAGGGCATTGCCAACGAGGTTTGTAATTATTTGCCGGAGCCGTACAGCGTCTTGTATAATAGCCTGAGGTACATCCGCATTCATTTGAAAGGCTAGATTGAGCCCCTTGCTGGAAGCGGTAAAAGCCATTAAATCCAAGGTATCCTCAATAGATCTTCGGAGGTCAAACTTTATGGATTCAAGTTCGAGTTTGTTCGCCTCGATTTTTGAAAAGTCGAGGATATCGTTGATAATCGAAAGTAGCGTTTCACCCGAGGAACGAATGGTTTGGACAAAATCCATTTGCTCCTCATTCAGATTTGTTTCTAAAAGCAGACTGGTCATGCCAATGGTGCCATTCATCGGCGTTCGCAATTCATGCGACATATTAGACAAAAATTGCCCTTTGGCGATGTTGGCGTTTTCCGCTTCGTTTTTCATCTTGTCAAGATGAACGAGCTGGTTTTGAATCGTATTCGTTTGTCTCTTTATTTGCTGGCGGAGTAAGAGGCTCCAACTAACAGGTACCAGCAAGATCCCAAGCAGTCCCAATGCAATCCATTGTGCTTTTTCTTTCGTTAACCACTGGCCTTGTTGTAATATTTCAATATCAGCCGAATTACGAATATGCATGGTAAAAGGAAGTGTACTCGGTTGATCTTCGTAATAGCCAGAATAGTGGGTTTCAGCAACGCCCGTCAACCTGATTGTGCTTCCTTCACGTAGCTTTTGGTCATAATAATTAATATCCAGATGGGCCGAATACGTGATGCTATCCGCTATTAATGTCAGGTTTACATATTCTTTGTTCTTGCTTACTGTTTCAACGTAAGAGTCTAAATGTATTAATTTTGCATCCAGAGAATGGGCGCCACGAATAATTTCGGTATACGACTGAGGCACCGGAGCCAATGTAGAGGGGCCCATGCTCTTGTACTGAACATGCATTAACTCTGGCGAAAAAGCACCTAATTCTGGAAATCCGGCGACATCTATCTCGTCAAAAAGGTTAATACCGCTTAAAGAAGCTGTATGAGCTCTTATTGCCCCTGTTTCGTCCTGTACAACAACGTAGCCTTCTTTTTTATTGATTTGTGTCACTGTGCCACGCACACGAACAACGTGGCCTGCATTCTTTTCAAGGATGAATGCAGCAGTATTATGAACAGGCGACAATGGGATAGATAACAGATCCTCAGGTCCTTTTTGTATAAACGCTAGATCATCCCATCCCGGAACGTAAAGGGTGATGCCTACCAGCTGCCCCTCGTTGTTAAATTCCCCGCCGGCCACACCATTTATTCGTACAATCGAACCTACCAGATTCTCAATCAGTTGCTCCGAATCAAGTCTTACAACAACGATGTCGCTGCCAATGGCTACTTCTAGAAATACGCCACTGAATAATGTGTTATCATCAAACAGCTTGGCACTTCTGACAACCCCTTCAATGGTTGTCCAGGTTGCATCCAATTTCCCCGTCAACAAATAGAAGTTGCTGACATAGGGCTCAGGGAGCGTGCCTTTTTCAATGAAATCAACTTTTGCCCCATGAGAAATATTGGGAGCAAATGCGCCCGAGGTGGTCACTCCTTCAACGCTAACAATACTGCCTGCTGGGTAGTGGTGGCTTGGCCCCAAGATAAAAATTCCGCCGGTTTCATCCTGGAAAAAGCAGTATTCGAGGGTACTTTTATGGCAAAACGTAATGATTCCTTGTAGGCGAACAGGCAGGTTTTGGGAATTGTCTGTATTCGGTAATTCTCGAACGCTCTTTACATTCGTCAGTAAGTCAGCGCTTGAATTCTTGGCCTCAGTCTGCCCATATAAACCCGTCACTGCAGTCAGGGACCACAACAAAGTTATTATTGAACAGCTTAGTATAGAAATGTTACGCTTCATTACTCGATTGGAATTACCTGAATAGAGGGTTTCGACAATGCTGAGTGATTTTTAATTCAGCCTGATTCGTAATTAGCCAGATGCTTAAATGTCAAAATCAATAAAGATCAATCAAAGACGATAGTGACTGACATTATACCTGGTAGCTACTCAAATCCAGATAGGCAATCTTACAAAGGCAGAGAATCTACTGAACAAAAAAAGATGCGTCGCTAATTGTTACAGAGTCCACGGCAACAAGCCGTTGGTTTCTCCGCTCAGTTGTAAGGAGAGAGTTCTATCTAATATCGTTAAAATTATCATAAACTACAGAAACCAGGCCCGATTAATCAGGACAATTACATTTATATAGGATATATGTCTCTGTATCTTTTTTGAATGTAAAACTGCAGTTTTACATTCAAAAAAGATACAGAGACATATATCCTATATAAATGTAATTGTCCTGATTAATCGGGCCTGGTTTCTGTAGTTTATGATAATTTTAACGATATTAGATAGAACTCTCTCCTTACAACTGAGCGGAGAAACCAACGGCTTGTTGCCGTGGACTCTGTAACAATTAGCGACGCATCTTTTTTTGTTCAGTAGATTCTCTGCCTTTGTAAGATTGCCTATCTGGATTTGAGTAGCTACCAGGTATAATGTCAGTCACTATCGTCTTTGATTGATCTTTATTGATTTTGACATTTAAGCATCTGGCTAATTACGAATCAGGCTGAATTAAAAATCACTCAGCATTGTCGAAACCCTCTATTCAGGTAATTCCAATCGAGTAATGAAGCGTAACATTTCTATACTAAGCTGTTCAATAATAACTTTGTTGTGGTCCCTGACTGCAGTGACGGGTTTATATGGGCAGACTGAGGCCAAGAATTCAAGCGCTGACTTACTGACGAATGTAAAGAGCGTTCGAGAATTACCGAATACAGACAATTCCCAAAACCTGCCTGTTCGCCTACAAGGAATCATTACGTTTTGCCATAAAAGTACCCTCGAATACTGCTTTTTCCAGGATGAAACCGGCGGAATTTTTATCTTGGGGCCAAGCCACCACTACCCAGCAGGCAGTATTGTTAGCGTTGAAGGAGTGACCACCTCGGGCGCATTTGCTCCCAATATTTCTCATGGGGCAAAAGTTGATTTCATTGAAAAAGGCACGCTCCCTGAGCCCTATGTCAGCAACTTCTATTTGTTGACGGGGAAATTGGATGCAACCTGGACAACCATTGAAGGGGTTGTCAGAAGTGCCAAGCTGTTTGATGATAACACATTATTCAGTGGCGTATTTCTAGAAGTAGCCATTGGCAGCGACATCGTTGTTGTAAGACTTGATTCGGAGCAACTGATTGAGAATCTGGTAGGTTCGATTGTACGAATAAATGGTGTGGCCGGCGGGGAATTTAACAACGAGGGGCAGCTGGTAGGCATCACCCTTTACGTTCCGGGATGGGATGATCTAGCGTTTATACAAAAAGGACCTGAGGATCTGTTATCTATCCCATTGTCGCCTGTTCATAATACTGCTGCATTCATCCTTGAAAAGAATGCAGGCCACGTTGTTCGTGTGCGTGGCACAGTGACACAAATCAATAAAAAAGAAGGCTACGTTGTTGTACAGGACGAAACAGGGGCAATAAGAGCTCATACAGCTTCTTTAAGCGGTATTAACCTTTTTGACGAGATAGATGTCGCCGGATTTCCAGAATTAGGTGCTTTTTCGCCAGAGTTAATGCATGTTCAGTACAAGAGCATGGGCCCCTCTACATTGGCTCCGGTGCCTCAGTCGTATACCGAAATTATTCGTGGCGCCCATTCTCTGGATGCAAAATTAATACATTTAGACTCTTACGTTGAAACAGTAAGCAAGAACAAAGAATATGTAAACCTGACATTAATAGCGGATAGCATCACGTATTCGGCCCATCTGGATATTAATTATTATGACCAAAAGCTACGTGAAGGAAGCACAATCAGGTTGACGGGCGTTGCTGAAACCCACTATTCTGGCTATTACGAAGATCAACCGAGTACACTTCCTTTTACCATGCATATTCGTAATTCGGCTGATATTGAAATATTACAACAAGGCCAGTGGTTAACGAAAGAAAAAGCACAATGGATTGCATTGGGACTGCTTGGGATCTTGCTGGTACCTGTTAGTTGGAGCCTCTTACTCCGCCAGCAAATAAAGAGACAAACGAATACGATTCAAAACCAGCTCGTTCATCTTGACAAGATGAAAAACGAAGCGGAAAACGCCAACATCGCCAAAGGGCAATTTTTGTCTAATATGTCGCATGAATTGCGAACGCCGATGAATGGCACCATTGGCATGACCAGTCTGCTTTTAGAAACAAATCTGAATGAGGAGCAAATGGATTTTGTCCAAACCATTCGTTCCTCGGGTGAAACGCTACTTTCGATTATCAACGATATCCTCGACTTTTCAAAAATCGAGGCGAACAAACTCGAACTTGAATCCATAAAGTTTGACCTCCGAAGATCTATTGAGGATACCTTGGATTTAATGGCTTTTACCGCTTCCAGCAAGGGGCTCAATCTAGCCTTTCAAATGAATGCGGATGTACCTCAGGCTATTATACAAGACGCTGTACGGCTCCGGCAAATAATTACAAACCTCGTTGGCAATGCCCTCAAATTCACCAACGAAGGAGAAGTAGCCATCCTGGTAACTTACGAGGCAGAAACTCCTACTACAGGTACATTTACCTTTGCTGTTCGCGACACGGGCATCGGTATCCCAAAGGGTCGACAGGACAGACTGTTCAAGTCTTTCAGTCAGGTAGATCCGTCAACAACCAGAGAGTTTGGCGGCTCCGGGCTGGGTCTTGCTATTAGCAAAAACCTGAGTGATTTGATGGGCGGTACCATGTGGTTAGAAAGCGAGCCCGGTGTTGGGTCCACATTCTATTTCACGATCAAAGCAGAAATTGCGCCCGATGAATTTGCCGCATTAGATAAAGACCGTGATCTGTTCGCCGGCAAAAAAATTGCCGTATTTAGTGAAAACAATTCCAATCGAGAAATAATCAGTCACCATGTATCTTCCTGGGGAGCAGAAGTACGTATTCAGACTGATTTCTCTGCTTTGTCAACGTATACTCCCGAAGATGAAATTGACGGAATTCTTGTAGACTGGAATCAGCGTTATGTGTTGGACTTACTCGCTGACCTGATCTCTTCGTGTCAGTATCCGTTGGTCATTCTTTTAAACCAGGGACATGTGCTCGACGATATCTTTTATGGAGACAAGGTAAATCGATTGTTTAAACCAATAAAGCGCCGGCAATTGCGAGAGGCGCTCGCTACCCACTTCAACACGTACCAGAAGGCTGGCAGTGCCAACGACAATTATGCCCTGAAAAGCGATGAGCAATCAGTCGATAAAGACATCAAAATACTCCTTGCTGAAGACAATACCATCAATCAAAAGGTTGCCACAAAATTCCTTGAACGCTTCAGCCTAATACCAGATATCGCAAATAACGGTATTGAAGCGATAGCGATGATAAAAAAAACGCATTATGACCTGATCTTTATGGACATCAATATGCCAGAACTGGATGGTATAGAGACCACTAAACAGATCCGGTCCATGAAGAACAATCTGCAACAACCGTACATCGTTGCCATGACAGCAAATGTAATGCAAGGCGACGAAGAATTGTACCTCAGATCTGGCATGGACGCTTACATCAGTAAACCGATCAATATTAGCGAAATGGAAGAGGTTGTAAACAACGTACGGCAAACCAAGAATATCAGCGGCTTTCGCAAAGCTCCTTCTACGAAATAAACCCGTTCCGTTATCAGCGTTTCTTTTTAAAATATGCACCCTCGGCCAAATCTGGCTTTAACAATAGTCCGGTCAGTTTTGAAGCATTCCTTTCAGCGATTACAGCCTAAAATATCTCTTATTCACATTGCTTGGGGCTATTTTTCTTTAAGTCCAACTTAGCGATTTGACTAAGTTGGACTTAATGACAGCTAGAGTGAGAGAGATTTTTTGCTTATCAAAAGGACTGCCAACAAAATATTACAGCAGCATTACTCACCACACCCGTCATCCCTGCGAAGGCAGGGATCCAGTGTTTTGACTGCATGCAGATTGCTTTTCTGGATTATTGCATCAGTCGCTTCGCTCGTGTCCTGCCTTCGCAGGAATGACGGCAGAGATAGTCGGATCGTTTCCCGAACTGACGTTATTTAGCTGACACTGGTCAAGAGAAAAATAATTCCAAAAGCACTGCTATAATCCTTTTGAGTCATGTGAGGTGTTAATAGAATTTAAAACTGACCAGACTATTGTTTAATCATCCCCCAACCGACTTAAAAAATTACCTACAGCGCCGGCTCACCCACTGGACTTTCGTGTAATGTATGCTCGCTTGCCAAGCAGCAAATCTTTTCTTCCCATCGGTCATCTATAGCCGTTTATCGCAAAAAGTTAGCACTAATACTGTTTTCTTATTATCCTCGTGCATCATCAGATTCAAATGCCGGGATTAGACCGCGAAGTAATGGGTTTTCCTCAATTCAACATCTATAGCCTCCCCCTCATCTTTCTGGTACTGCAAGGATTTTTCTTTGCAGGGTTGTTGATACGCCGGTACATACACAAACAAAGAATAGCAGATCTGTTTTTAGCGCTTCTGGTGATTACCGTGGGATATAGCTGCACATCCTACGTGGTTGGCTTCATGGACTGGTATGATACCTTTCCTCAAACAAAAATAAATTACTTCTTATTCAGCCCGGAATTTGTCGTTGGTCCGCTCGTGTATTTGTACATTCGCAGCATCATAAAACCGAGCCTGCCCATTAAAAAAATTGACTGGCTGCACTTTGCGCCGGCGATTTTATATGCAGCCTATGAGGTGTTTGTTTACGTGTATGATGCATCTCAGCCTGGTTTTGCAGATACGCAAAACGGCGTATGGCTGTCTGAAATACATTATCCAATTGTCACGACCTTTGAGTATACGCTCGGTGGGTTTTCGATTTTACTCTATCTCGCTTTCAGCATTCAACTATACCTTCAATATCGACGAGAAATCGTTCACTTTTTTTCCAACACCTATGAAATGGAGCTTGGCTGGCTCCGTAACTTTCTTGTAGTTTCCTTGCTATTATTTTGTGCTCACCAACTCATAGACATCATTGGTAGCAGCATTGCCGATTTGACCTGGACAGATACCTGGTGGACAAGGCTGGCATCCGCAACAGCTGTTTTCTATCTCGGTATCAAGGGGTACTTCACTGATTTGACCAATCTCTACAATATCCCTTCTACACAAGTATCCTCCGCCTCTTTGTCTTCAGATACCAAACAATTAAGTGAGCAAGCTGCTGCGGTCTTGCCACTTATTGAACGCATAATGCAAGACTCCAGACCTTATCTAAAACACGACCTTACCCTTTCAGACCTGGCCAGAGAGGTAGGATTGCCGGCAAATCAGTTATCACAAATCATCAATATTCAATACAAAAAAAACTTCAACGATTTTATAAACAGCTACCGCATAGATGCGGTTAAGACGATGATCGAAAGCCGTGAATACAATCACCTTACACTTCTAGGTATTGCACAGGAATGTGGCTTTAACAGCAAAGCCACGTTCAATCGCACATTCAAAAAGCTTACGCTTCAAACCCCCTCAGAATTTCAGGCAGCGCAGCAGTGAGTGCAATCTAACCGGTATCAGCTGCGCAAAAGACTTCTATATTCGTGTACAAATCCCTAACAGGTCTCAAAAAAGCCTTTTGAGACGTCTCAAATCTTTTTTAAAACGATAGGCCGGCCCCATCTCCCGAGATTGCGGTCACTGAAAAACGCACACAGAAGCTGAAAAAACTCAACCTATCAGAATTATGAAAAGCACCCTTTCCATTGTTTTCCTGTTGATTGCTTTTTTATCCCACACGGTTATTCGTTGTAATGCCCAACAATCAGGCCTGCAGTCAGAAACAGGTATCCAGGTCACTATTTCCGCTGACTCCTTGCTAAAAGATGCGGAGATTCTGGAAAATGTACTCAGAGACCTGCATCCCGGTCTGAAAAGATATGCAGACATGGCTGATTTTGATGCAAACATGGCTGCATTCAAAACGACCCTCAACAAAGAGATGAGTATCACGGAGGCGTACATCGCCTTTTCAAAGTTTGTAGCAACGCTGCAGTGCGGCCACACAAACCTCAACCCGTGGAATCAACCTGATATGATCAAACAAGCGATCTATGATCATGCAGACAAATTACCTTTTACGTTCCAGCTTTTAGGCCGGCGGATGATTGTCAACAAATCAGTTGCTCAGCAATCGCTGTTAAATACGGGCACGGAGATTTTAGCGATTAATGGCGTCTCCGTCGATACTATTTTGGATAGCTTGATGACCGTTTCAACTGCTGACGGCGCAAATAACGGCAAAAGAATAAACAACCTGCAGTTGAGCGGGCTTGGCGATTATGAATACTTTGATATCTACTTCCCGCTGCTATTTCCTCCAGTGAATAACCGATATACACTCAGCGTTGCGCCGGCAGATCAATCATCCGAATCTCCTCTTGATATTTCGGTCGACACGATTACCCGTACCCAGCGCACTGAATTACTCACATCGCAATATGGCCTCACCTCCAATGCATATGACGATCTGTGGGTACTGGATTTCCCAAATCAACATACAGCCCATTTGAAACTGGGTACTTTTGTTACATGGAAAATGGAAATGGACTGGAAGGCATTCATTGAAGATGCCTTGGAGCAAATCAGATCTAAAAACATCAGTCATCTCATACTGGATATTCGCGGGAATGAAGGCGGCAGCACCGATGTATCACCATTTTTGCAAAGGAGAATCACACCCAAAACGCTTACAATAAAAGCCCAGCGTGATGTAGCCCGATTTCAAAAAGTCTCTGATCAACTTCGCCCCTACCTGAGTACCTGGGACAACAAGATCTTTGACCTTTCGAACAACGTGATTGAAGAACAAGACGGATTTTACAGATCGCGTTTTAAGCAGCCAATAGACCGGACGATCAAGCCTGGAGAAAATCCATTTACAGGCAACGTTTACTTACTGGTAGATGCATCAAACAGTTCAGCAACCTTTCTTATGGCCCAGATATTCCAGAGTAATGGGATCGGCACCATCATAGGAGAAGAAACCGGCGGTAACTTGAAGGGCACAAACGGGGGCATGATATTTTTCCTCAATCTACCGCATACAAAGATTGAAATTGATATTCCTGTTTTTGCTACGTATCCCCTCACAGAACAACCAGATCGCGGCCTGTTGCCTGACATCAGGGTGAAACAGACAATTGAAGATTTGATTGCCGGCGAAGACACTGTACTTAATCATACATTGGATCTAATCGGCAATTGACAAGCGAAACGTTCTGAAATTGTTTTTATAGACAGGGAGAAAATAAGACGAGGGGATGGGGAGAAATGGTCTCCCCTTCTTCCTCTCTTTATATCCATAAACTGTCAATTTAAACTCATGCATCAACCATGACAGCCTCATCAGGTGACTATTTACAACGCAGAGCCGGCGCTTGTTGACAACATCTTGTTTTTGTAGCAAATTGAAGAACCACCTTTAGCATTACTTTTCCCTACCCACCCGCAGGCAGCGCCGGACGCAAGTATACCCGGCCCCCTTATATTCCCGGTTCAACATGCATAAGATCATCTCAGGATTGCTGATTTGCGTCCTCCTATCCTCCTGTTCTTCATCCCCGCAAATTGTACAATCAGAAAACAGACCAGCAGAAAACAGACCAGCAGAAAACGTACAAGCAGAAAACGTACAAGCAGAAAACACTCAGTCGCCGGCAAGCACGAACAAATTTGATGTACTCGTTTTTTCTAAAACAGAAGGATGGCGACATGATTCTATCGAAGCCGGCATCGCAGCCATAAAAAAGCTGGGTGCCACACATGATTTCTCGGTAACGGCGACTGAAGAGAGCGCCTTTTTTACTACGGCAGACCTGAGCTCTTTTGAGGCAATTATTTTCCTGAACACAACGCTCGACATTTTTAATGAAAGCGAGCAAATGGCCTTTCAATCATACATCCAACAAGGTGGCGGCTTTGTGGGGATACACGGAGCAGCTGATACAGAATATGACTGGCCCTGGTATGGCGAATTGGTCGGCGCTTATTTCGCAAGTCATCCAGACAGACAATTTGCAGATGTTCTTTTCACCGACAGGCAACATCCAGCTACTGCCAGCTTACCGCATCGGTTGAACCACTATGATGAGTGGTATAACTACAAAGCGAATCCGCGCGCCAATGTCCACGTCCTCGCCGTTGTTGACGAGAAAACGTATGAAGGTGGCAATATGGGACACGATCACCCTATTGCCTGGGCGCATCACTTTGATGGCGGACGGGCGTTTTACACGGGCCTTGGCCATACCATCGAGAGTTATTCAGACCCGCAGATTCTGGATCACCTCACGGGCGCTATCAAATGGGCCGCCGGCGAAGTAGACGCAGACGTCACGGCTTCCCTGACGAGTGCATTTGACGAAGTGGTGCTCACAAAAGAGCTCACAGATCCTATGGAACTCGATGTCACGTCGGATGGCCGTGTATTCATCGTAGAATGGGCCGGCGCTGTCAAAGTATGGGAGCCTGACACCAATAAAATGCGCGTTGTTGGCTGGATCCCCGTGGAAAAGAAAATTGAAGATGGATTACTGGGACTTGCATTAGATCCTGATTTCGATGCCAACGGGTGGATGTACATCTACTACGCACCCATCGATGACAACAGGACATTTAACAGGCTGTCTCGATTCACCTATGATGGTGAACATATTGATATGGACAGCGAAATTCCCGTACTCGAGATTCCAAATCAGCGTGAGACGTGTTGTCATTCAGCCGGCTCCGTACAATTTGATAAGTACGGAAATCTGTATCTATCCACAGGGGACAATTCCGGTGGCAGCAGAGACACTTCGGATGTAACAACCCGCAAATATGCTGACCAGGGCAGAACAGCCGGTAACACAAATGATCTGCGCGGCAAAATCCTCCGCATCACACCACAACCAGATGGCACCTACACCATTCCCGCAGGCAACCTGTTTGAGGCCGACGATCTGCACCGGGGAGAAATTTTCACGATGGGTCATCGTAATCCGTTTCGCTATTCAATAGACGACAAAACAGGCTGGATTTACTGGGGCGATGTTGGTCCGGGCGCCGGCAATGGTTTTGACGAATTTAATCAGGCGCGCGGCCCGGGAAATTTTGGGTGGCCGCTTTTTACGGGGCGAAATATTGCGTTTAACGGCTATTACTTTGCCGGCGCCAAAGAGGAGATGGATGCCTATCAAATTCCCGGTGCCCCCATTAATGCATCCCCTTTTAACACAGGAGCGCGTGAACTCCCTCCTGCACAACCTTCAATAATCCCTTATCTGTACGGTACCTCTCAAGAATTCCCTGAACTGGGCGCAGGCGGAATGAATCCCATGGCTGGCCCTGTATTTCATCATAACCCTGAAACAGCATCCCCTCATGCCCTGCCGGCCTACTACAATGACAAGGTGATGATCTATGAGTGGATGCGAAATTGGGTGCAAGTTATGACATTGGATGACAAGGGCGATGTCATGAAAATCGATCCATTTTTACCGGGGCTCGATTTTATTAGCCCGATGGATATTGAAGTTGGTCCCCAAGGCCGGCTCTATATCCTCGAATGGGGACAAGAGTTCTGGGGTAGCAACGAGAATGCGCAGCTCGTAAGGCTTGATTACATCGGCACCGAATCAAAGAAAACGACGGCAAAACGACCAGCAATCGTACAAGGCCCAATAACGATTACATCTCCTGTTGATGGAGGCTTTTTCGACTTCGACGAAGCCATTACTTATTCAGTTGATCTTACAGACAAAGCCCTTGAAGACAATGCTTACGTCCAAACCTATACCGGTTTTGACACATCACCTATCCCCCTTGAACGATACGAACGGTTAGCCGGCGACCTGATTATTTCAAGGAAATACACCCATAAACCAGATATCCATTATGTAGATCGGTTTGCAACCATTGAAGCCTGTGTTGAAGAAGGATCTGCTACTGCATGCGATACTATCAGACTTCATCCCAAGAACAAAGAAGCAGAGCATACATCTTCGCGCGAGAACGCCAGGAGAAGAACCCACAGTGCCCATCCTGCCTCACGCCACTGGGGCGGGACGGCTCTCACAGTGCTCGCGGTAGAAAATGAATCACGACTGACGTATGCGCCCGTTAATCTTACAGGCATTGATTCAATCACCTTCAGGTTCAGAACGGATGAAGATGTGACAATGCATGTAGCGTTTGGGAATGCATTCTCTACCTCTCTGTCGTTAAACAAGGATGCCGGCAAACCGGTAGAGCTCGAGCAAGCGAGGTACAAGGCTCGTTTTGATTCGGCAAGCGAGCGTAGCTTAAGACGCATCGACCCCAACGCCTACATCAACTGGCGAGAAGTCACCCTCCCCATCACCGCCCCAAGCAGCACCGACGCCCTCACCCTCACGTTTGAAAGCGAAGCAAAAGGAATCCTTATGGAACTGGATTTACTTCGTTTTAATTGAGTCGATGCATCAGTAGGTCAGTAGGTCAGAAAGTCTGCAGGTCATAGACTTTCTGACCCACAGACTTTCTGACCCACAGACTTACTGACTCACCGACTCCTCCCCCCCATCAAGCTTATACTTCAGGACGGCCCAAACGATAAAGGTAAAGATCAGAATGAGTAAACCATAAACGGGAGCGATCATCGATACATTGAGGCCGCCGGCTAGCATTGCAGGACTTACTGTGCCTAACTCTTCTATGGCCTGAAATGCATATATCAGCCCAATCGCCTGCGATAGTATTCCTAAAAAGAAACTAAGAATACCCAGTTGTAAAATAAGGCTTACGCTAGCTCGGTGACTGGATGATGATTGGCCAGGCCGTCCGAATACGTCGAACATCTTCTTTGCAGCAAGCACCAGGGCTGCCAATCCAATAATTGTTAACGGCGTCATAAAAAGACCGCCGGCATTAAAATAATGACCCATTAGATACCTCAGTTTTGTTAAATACAGTTGATAATCTAGCTGCAAGATTCATTATTCCAAGCCAATCTCGATGAGCTACCTGTCGCATATCTGATTCTACAAAACATCATGTGAACTACCAAAAAGCCGCTGTATATCCCGAATCGGTTGGTTTACGTGTCGTTCGTCGACGAATTCAGGTTAAATACAGCTGTACGTTCGATATCTACCAGGCAACGTCGAATTTTCTGGTATATTAGCTCGACTTTGTCCAATAAGAAAATGTCAAAGCCTCTTTTTAGCGCCACCAAGGTCTTTTTCGATTATTTATACGTCTCGGTTTACCAACCAGACATGGATAACTTAAACGGCGAAGACTCAAAAGGTAGGTCTAACATCGAGATAGCGCTTAAAAACCCTTCAAAATTGGACATTCCTTGATCGGTGTTCGATATTCGAGACTTTGTCCAAAAGGACAAAGTCGAGCTTAGT
>JBGCEN010000541.1:0-5228 GCA_045106435.1 Rhodothermales bacterium | reverse complement strand
GTGGATATTCGCCTGAATAAAAACCCGGGTTTTGCCGGTTGCAAGGACTGAACTCGCCGATGCATCTGATACATCGCCGACAACAACCAAAGGCAGAGACCGGCCTTCAAAGGTGTAGCCGAATGACGTATGGCTGATTTTTGGAGAAGCATCTGCAACGGTTTCAATAAACGCCATTACATCCTGGTAACGGCTTGTCTCTTCGTAATTTGTGCGTTCAGCACGCGTCAAAAGCATCGAGAGATCGTTGGTTTGCGCATAGATCTCCTGAGCTCCCAGGAAAAGTAAAAGGGATACGATAACCGTTACTCGTTTTGTCATTGAAAAGGCTTTCTTTGGTTCGCAACTTGCAATTCTGGCGCTATTTCCACAGCGGAAACTATCCTCAGGATAACATATTCTTGCCTTGTCTGCACGCACGTGTGCAATTTTGTTGTTATAACAAAACGAGTGAAGACTGTACGTAAGTTTGTTCTAGAAAAAAAGCGTGTAAGCTGGTGCCTACACGCTCTATTCCCTCGAACGAGTTTCTGTAGTTAAAAAAAGACTAACGGAGATGAACGACCTGTTTGGTTACTGTTTCACTGCCTGTCTGTAATACATAAAAATAGACCCCGCTGGCAACATACTGGCCGGCGTCATTTTTCCCTTCCCAACCTACCGTATGGAAGCCGGCTGTTTTCTCTTCGCCGGAAAAGAGTGTAGCCACTCTTTTGCCCAGACTGTCGAATACGGACAGGGATATCTGGGTGTCAGTTTTTAATCCAACGCGTAAAGTCGACAAAGAACTAAACGGATTCGGGAATGCTTGTAATTCAGTACGCTCTGGAAGAGATTGCAACGCGGTAAGCGCATCGCGAAGCGTGTTTGATTTTCCAACCCAGAGACTAAATCGTTCTTTGTGAGGAGACTCTGAGGTTTGGAAAGCGTACGCGGGATTTATTCTCAGGTCCTGCTCTCTGTGCATCAAATTGTCAACCAACCATACGTCAAGTGATTCAGGGATATCCTGTAAACCATCAAAAGACAGGGAAATGGACTCGTTTATATTTGAAGCCACTTCAAAAGTCCACTGCTCCAAATCCTGCGAAGCCGGTCGTACATCTGTATTGAAGCGTTTGAAAGGGACATCCCAGTCTTCATGAGGAAAATAAAGGGAAATATAGGAGCCAATAACCGGAGGCTCCGGGCGGTCCATCAAATCCCAGTCTGAATCGGCCTGGGCTGCAACGGCTGCCACATTGTCGTTGTCGATTATATCACCGTGCGCAGCCTGAATTTGTACAGACCAATCAAATGACGATGCATGGTCAACTGGTGCTGATTTACCTGTTACCGGGAAAGGAAAAACAAGTAACTCATCAGCAGCAGTGGCAGCAACCGCATAGCCGGCAAATGGTTGGAGTGCCCCGTTTAAATTTCCCCATGATCCATTAAATGCTCTGATATCAAGTGTGTTATTGGAGGAGAGTTGTAACTGGTTTTGGGAAACCGCATAGTTGAATGGTGTGCCAATAAACGTCCAGCCCGGGTTCAGGTTGATGGTGTGAGCGTTTGACAGCGTTGTGGACGTACCGGGCCCTGTGTTTATGCTAGCGACATCCGCAGAGGCGAGCCAAAACGCAGCGCCGGCGCGCATCGCCCCTGATGAAGGAAATTCATCGTAGGTCTGGTTTGCATTAAGTCCAAACAAACGCCAAACGGCCGGATCATACGTGCCAAGGTCATCCTGAAGGACACTGCCTGGACTGTTGTTTGTCAGGTTTATCGGAATGGAAAAAAGCCGGTAGTCTGAGGCAGTTGATCCCTGTATACCAAGGTTTCTGTCGATACCTTCTGTAGATACATTTACGTTAACAACGTCTGTGGTAGATGAAATTCCTACATTGTCTGTTGCGCCTACAGCATACTGAAAGCCGCTCAGATTCACTACCGATTCCGGAATATTGGCCTGCCAATTGTTGCCACCGGTATTGTTCATCGCAACCACTGTTGGCTCGGCAGAACTACCGCCTTGTAAATAGGCAAGGGCAGCAGCGGATATTCCATTGGGGCTGGTGATACTTGCATTGATTCCCACTGCACTACCTTCGGCTGGAGATCCGATAGCCGTAGATTGAATTGTGGGTGCTTCGCTGCTGGTTGTATTAATGTCGACGACAGCTTCCATCCAGATCAGCCATCCGTCGTCTGCAAGGTCGAACCATGACTCCGACATGTTGACCCATGAGCCATCGCTGAGCTGCTCCCAGTCTTCGTCTACAAAGCTGCCAAGGTAGTCGGTAGAAGCGATGGCTATGTTCTGGTAACCGCTGGAGTCATAATTGCCCAGGTCAATCGAAATGAAAAACTGAGCGGGTACAGTGATGGGTGAGGTCAGGAGATGAAAAGTGGTAAACGCCGGCGTTCCGAGGTCCTCATCTGCATTCACAAACTGATAACTGTAAAACTGTACTCCCAGCAAGTTACCCGGTGACCCATCAGATGCAACATCATAAACTTCGATTGAATACTGCTCGTTTGTTACCTGATTCGCCTTGTGTATGAATGTGATATGTACTTCTTCCAGTGCAGCAGATGAAACACCTGATGGAAGCGAGATTCGAGTTGCTTTTGAAATGTCTTCAAAAGAGTTGGTCCCATGAATCCAGCCGGATTCGGTTGGGAAGAGGTCGGATGCGCCAATGCGAAATACCGTATTGCCCTTTACGAAATTGCGTAGGGTGTCACGTACAATAGCTGATGATGCTTGCGATAATTCTCCTGAAGCTTTGACTGAAAACATGCGGTCAAACAAGGGAGATAGTTGGGTAGTGACAGGTGCCTGTTTCTTCGCGGCATCTGCAGAGGTCTGCGCATTAAACACCATGGATGCATACGGTGTTGTCCGAACTACGGGTAACTGATTGCCTTTTTTCTGGGCAGCTACATCCTGAATACAAAGAAAGAGAAGTGTCAGGGTGAAAAACATCCAGAGGTTTCTTGAAACCTGAGTCATTTTGGTCCTTTGGTAAAAAGTTGATTTATCTCGAACGGAAGTATGTTTATGGGAGCGCCGGCGGCGCTGCAATCGCGTCTCCGCCAGAATTGCCGCCTCCACCGCCACCGCTTGCCAGTACAGCAACAAGACCACCGGCTGCCGCAACGCCAAGGCCGCCGATAATCCATTTCTTACCGTTCTTCTTTTTTCTTTTGGTTGTGTTCGAGGTGACCGTAGCCGGCGTAGCTGTTGGCGTTTCAAGCACTTCCGGCTCACTAACAACCTCAAGCGGGGGAGCCGCCTGATTGATCTCTGCATTGATCTCTTCGCGCACTTCTGTAATCATCTGCACGAAGTTTGGCGGATCCATTACAGGATCTGGTTCATAGTTTGGCACCAGCTCGATCAAGCGTTTAATCGATGCTCTTGCATCAACTTCCAGACCTTTGCCTATAAAACTCAGGCCTTTCAATCGATACGCGATTTTTCGCTGAGGCTCACTGAGATTGTCTGTTTCAAGGCACTGGTCCAGCTTCTGAATCGTCTCGTCGAAGGCTCCCCGTGAATAGAGATCGTTTGCTTCTGTTAAAAGCTGCTCGCAGGATTGCTCCTGGGCTAGCGATCGGGTTGGTGATGCTAATGAGGCAATGATGACTGCGACCATTGCAAGGGAGCGCATGGAATTGGATAAACGCATAAAAGTATTGCTAGAAAGCTTTAGAAATATAATCGTCTAACTGCAGGTACAGTTTGCCTTCATGTCTTACTTCGTACAGGCACTACGCCCTGGTTGTTTGACATGAACCGTCGGTTAAACTGCATTTGTTAAAACTGTCTACGTTAAAAACTGTCAACACTAAAATAAGCCCGATACGCTTAGTCCGAGGTTACCGTAGTTTTCGCTTTCAACTATTCGAACACTATAGTTGAGATGAATAAGGATACGCGTTTCCCGGGAGACCGGTATGCCATATCCGCCGCCGATCAAAAAACCCAGACCTACTTCTGATGTGATATCGGATTCAAGAGAACTGCTTATCCCGAGCCGGCTGACTCCTGCATCTGCTCGTAAGAACACGCCATCGCCAATCCTGTTCTGTAAAAAATGCATGACGCTTGCGCCAAGGGTGAAAGCAGAAATCTGAAATGACTCGCCGCCGCCTGAATATTGGTCGCCCCATGCATTGAGGGAAGTGCCTATCATGGTTTGTTCTCCAAGGGGCCAGTAGAAGCCAAGCAAGTCAAACATTAAAGCGGTATTGTCCAGACCTACAGACTCAAGTTGATCCAGTACAGATTGGAATTCGTCGGGGTATTGAATAAAAGGAATGCCCAGGCCCCAGTTGGTATACCATTTTTCCAGCCGGTTGCGTTCATTTGTCGGGCCGGCGGCAACCTGTGGCTGTGTGCCTGTTTGTGTCACGGTCAGCGGCGCATCCGCACCACGCGCATTCAGCTCATTTCTTACTTCTTCGATCAACGACACAAAAGCCGGGGGATCCTGAATAGGATCTGCGCTGAAGCTGGGAATGAGCTCGAGTAACCTTTTAACGGCTTCCTTTGCATCTACTTCAAGCCCCTTGCCAATAAAGCTCAGTCCTTTTAAGCGAAAGGCCAGCTTGCGATCTGCCTCAGGGATGCCTTGTTTGTTTAAGCAGACATCTGCGAGCCTCACGGTTTCATCAAAACTGCCGAGTGTATAAGCTTGTTCAGCTTGTACCAATTCTTGCTGACATGAACTGGATTGTCCATATGCAAGATTACCCGGAATGATCAACAAGAAGATTGCTGCCAATCCTGAGAGACAAGCAGACAGGCGATTTAATCGATTAGTCATTATAGAATGGGATGGGATACGACGTGGGGAATATCCGAATGGGAGATTATTCGTTGCTGTTCAATTTAAAAGCGACAGGTGAAGATAATTCATTTTCCAGTACAATATCCTGTGCACCGTTTTCCAGAGTAAAACCATCTTTTTTAACCAAAATGGTATGATTGCCTGGTCTTAGCTTGATTTGGCTGGGTGTGTAGCGGGCAGTAGAAGAACCATCAATGAAAATCTCGGCGTTAATGGGGTCGGAGATAATGGTGACGTTAATCTCTCTGTTGAAGTTGAACAGGATGTCTTGTGAAGCTCCTGGAGCTACAGTTACCCGCTTGTCCCATTTTCCCAATGCGGGATGCACAGCGCTAATCACATAGGTGCCGGCATCAAGCGATGTCTCATACGCCGCATTGGTGTTTT
>JBGCEN010000540.1:0-12787 GCA_045106435.1 Rhodothermales bacterium | reverse complement strand
CCAGAGCTGGGACACGACGAGTACATTCGCCTTATCTACCAGTGTGACTTTACCGCGCCGGCGACGTGCCCATTTCATGGCAACATGTGTGATGCGGGCAATTTCTCCCTCATCGTACACCATGGTATTCTCGGCTACCCGTCCGGCCTCCGTTTCTCTCCTGCCCCGCGGCTCACCAAAATAGATGCCCCCTGTGAGCTCACGTACAATCAGCATGTCTGTACCAGACACCCGTTCCGTGCGCAAAGGCGAAGAAGAAGCCAGCGACTCAGGAACGGATACAGGACGAAGGTTCGAAAAGGTACCGAGCGACTTACGCAGTGCCAACAGGCCGCTTTCTGGTCGCTTGGCCCCCGTAAAGTGATCCCACTTGGGTCCGCCTACAGCACCCATAAGCACAGCATCCGCTGCTTTACACGCTTTCTCGGTTGATTCCGGATAAGGCACACCTTCCTGATCCAGGGCAGCACCACCGATCACGTGTTCTTCTGTTTTAAGCGAGAACCCGGCCGGCTCAGCCACAGCGTGAAGCACACGAAGTGTTTCAGCGACGACCTCGGGGCCGATACCATCACCAGGGAGCGTGACTATATTGTATTCTTTCATAGCAACTAAACAGTAATTAGTGGTTAGTTTTTAGTGGTTAGTTGTTAGTTTTTCTGATTCGATCCGCATGGTCATTTTACCAACCACTAACCACCAATAACTAATTACTTCCCAGTACATTTACGCTGAGACGGGGGAATCTGCGGTGTCTGCATCTTTGTTTGGACGCAACCAACTCATCATACCACGAAGTTTTTTACCTACTTTTTCGATCGGATGCTCACGAGAATCTTTCTTCATGTCATCAAAATTCGGCCAGCCGGCATCACATTCTGCGATCCATTCCCTTGCAAATTGCCCGGATTGAATTTCGCTAAGAATTTCCTTCATTTCTGCGCGAACCGCATCGGTAATGAGGCGTGGACCGCGGGAGTAGTTTCCATACTCAGCCGTGTCACTGATCGAGTAGTTCATGTAGGCAAGCCCACCTTCGTAATAGAGATCTACAATGAGTTTTAGCTCATGCAGCACTTCAAAGTAGGCAAGCTCAGGCGGATACCCAGCTTCAGTAAGCGTTTCAAAACCAGCACGGATCAGCATCTCAGAACCGCCACAAAGCACAGCCTGCTCTCCAAACAGATCCGTTTCTGTTTCGTCTTTGAAATTAGTCTCGATCACACCAGCGTTTGCACCGCCGATGGCTTTCGCATAACTCAATGCCAGGTTTAGTGCATTACCTGATGGGTTTTGAGATACGGCCACGAGGCACGGCACGCCGGCACCTTCTTCATAGACACGGCGAACAAGATGTCCCGGTGACTTTGGCGCTACCATAAATACATCAACATTCTCCGGCGGGTTCACTTCGCCATAATGTACGCTGAAGCCATGGCCTACACCCAATGCCTTGCCGGCAGTCAGGTTGGGCTTTACATCTGCTTCGTAGGTACGCTTGTGATGCTGGTCGGGAATCAGAAGCATAATTACATCTGCCCAGGCCACGGCATCACCAATGCTTCGAACCTCAAGTCCTTTTTCTTTTGCTTTTTGCGCAGAGCGAGATCCTTCACGCAAACCAACAGCCACCTCTACACCACTATCTCTTAAATTCAACGCGTGGGCGTGTCCCTGGCTACCATATCCAATAACTGCAACTTTTTTACCCAGAATGATATCCAGGTCCGCGTCATAATGAACTTTTACTCCCATCTTTTCTAATCTCTTTACTTTTTCAAGGTACGGGTACGACTGAGCACCTTGGGTGGATTTATGTTCGGGAGATTCGTGAATCTCCCCTATAGAGGTTCGGAATAAATGCAAACCCTCTTCGTCAACTGCCGTGTATCAATGCTCTGCGCATGGCAACCCGGCCACTGCGGTGAAGCTCTTCGATACCAAAAGGCTGCATCATGCCAACAAAAGCATTGATTTTTTTTGCCGGCCCGGTGAGTTCAAAGCTGATGCTTTCATGGGTGATATCAATCACTTTGCCACGAAAGATGTCTGAAATATGAATGACCTCAGCACGCGTCTTTTCAGTGTAGCGCACCTTCAAAAGGCACAACTCGCGCTCAACCTTCTCCATATTGGTCAGATCATCGACCTCAACGGTATCGATCAAATTCCCAAGATGCGTCAGCACCTGCTCAATTTTACGCGCAGTACCTCTGGTGACGAGCGTCATGCGATAGAGCGTTGGGTCATCTGTTTTGCCAACGGTTACGCTCTCCAGGCTAAAGCCACGTGCAGAGAATAAATTCACTACCCGGTTGAGCGCACCAATGGAATTTTCGAGCATTACATTGATGATGTGCCGGCGCAATTCCGGTTCTTCACCGACGTTTACCGGCTCACCTGCTGCGTTTTTCCTAAATATCTGCTGGGGTGTTAACGTATCGTCCGACATAGGTTTAAATTTTCTTGCTTTAAATCGTGGGGCTAAATCAGACATCGTGGTCTTTTGAAAAATTGGCAGTGATCATATCTCCTGTAGCAGCACCAGCCGGCACCATCGGATATACCATCTCGTCTTTCTCAACGATACATTCGATCAAGACAGGTTTATCGTTTATTTCCCAGGCCTTGTCAATGGCATCCCGCAACTCTTCCGGCGTGGATGCCTTGATGCCTACACAGTGATTTGCCTGAGCAAGCATGACAAAATCAGGATTGGTATCGCTCAAATCGGTATGGCTGTAGCGATTCTCGTGGAAGAGCTCCTGCCACTGACGCACCATCCCAAGAAAACGATTGTTAATAACAATGATCTTTACAGGAAGCTTGTGGGCTGCGGCAACACACATTTCTTGTGCATTCATCACAAAGCCTCCGTCGCCACTCACCGAAATCACCGGCACATCCCCCTCGCCCATGCCACGCAAACCAAATGCAGCGCCTATTGCTGCCGGCAAACCAAAGCCCATCGTCCCAAGACCGCCGGAGGTTATGTGAGATCTTGGTCGGGAGTAGTTGAAATATTGTGCTGTCCACATTTGATGCTGTCCCACATCGGACAGTACTACCGCATTCCCTTTAGATTTATCACGCAAACACTCAATGACATACTGGGCGCGCAACTTCTCGTCTCTGCTGTAATCCAGCGGGCATTCTTTCCGCCATACCTCGATCTCCTCTAGCCAGGTTGTCCAATCCTTTTTCTCAACCAATGGCAATAAAGCTGTAAGTACTTCTTTTACATCTCCGAGAATAGGACAATCAACAGGAATATTTTTAGAGATACACGAAGGATCGATATCAATATGTATCACTTTCGCGTGAGGTGCCCAGGCATCGAGCTTGCCTGTTACCCGATCATCAAAACGTGCACCTACGGATATTAAAAGATCACAATGCTGAACGGCCTGATTTGCGTACCACGTACCGTGCATACCCAGCATACCAACTGAGAGCGGATCGTCTTCAGGAAACGAACTCAATCCATGCAATGTGGTTGTGACAGGCATATTGAGCTTGTGAGCCAACGCAGTCAATTCTTCAGATGCACCGCTGTTTAGCGTACCACCGCCTACATAAAGCAAAGGCTTTTTGGACGCCTTTATCATGGCAGCAGCAAGTTCTACCTGCCCCATCTCAATCGTGATTCCAGTTGAGTATCCTCTCATTTCGACGTCATCCGGATAATGGAATTCGGTCTCGGCAAAGAGAATATCCTTGGGCAGATCGACAACTACGGGGCCAGGCCGGCCGGTTTTAGCAATGTGGTACGCCTCCTTGATGGTGCGAGTCAAATCTTCGACTCTTCTAACCTGGAAGCTGTGCTTTGTAATGCTTCGGGTTACACCAATGATATCAGTTTCCTGAAATGCATCGTTTCCGATGAGGCTTGTTGGCACCTGACCCGTAAACACAACAATCGGAATTGAATCCATGTATGCATCAGCGATTCCGGTTACTGTATTGGTTGCACCCGGGCCACTTGTCACGAGCACCGTGCCTACCTTGCCGGTTGCTTTTGCATAGCCTTCCGCCATGTGCGTGCCACCTTGTTCGTGGCGAACCAGAATGTGCTTAAACCTGGGCTGGACGCGAGCAATTTCGTCATAAATCTTGATGACGGCTCCGCCAGGGTGACCAAATACATAATCAATGCCCTGTGCATCTAGTGCACGAACAAAAATTTCTGCACCAGTCATGGTCTTTGAGGAAACTTCCGCTTCAGGGACAGAAGAAGAAGCTCCATCTCCTGTTTGCTGGGGAATGATATCTGAACTGTATTTTGGCATAGTTCTCGTCAGCTTTCTGGGTTAGATCAATCCCCAGCTCTTTGCGACGATGGCGACTATGCTTTGTCTTGAAGTGCTTTGGGGCTGATCATTTCCTATCCAATAATAATTAGGTTGGTCAATAGGATAAGCAGAATAATCCCCCAAATCCTTACACTGAGGATTTTGTTAAAGGAAGACAACTCTATTAATTCAAACCCGCTGACACTGGATTTCTGCTCATGGATACGTACGCACTTTACCCGTGCCTGACGGGATAAAAATTGAGCTGTATATGCGTTGGTATTTTGCATGAATCAGAGTCAGTGTTAGAGCGGATGGCCCGTGTTTTGATTTGAATAAAACGAATCGCCTACTCTTCTGCAAATGCACTGCATAAACAAACCTTAACACCGTTAACCAAAGCAAGCAGTTTTTGGTACCGCTTTCACTTAACGATGTTCACCTCTAGCGCCCTTCATCGAAACAATATTCGCAAAAAAAGACGACCAGCCTAAATAAATAAGGCCGGCCGCGATCAATTTTTTACTAAACAATAGTGTTCTTTCACAAGATCTTTACATATTAAATCCGCCATTTGTCTCAACTGCGAATTTTCAAGCGCACTACTGCGCAGCAGAAGGGCTCAAATACATCTCCGTCGGGATCAGCTGCTCGGCATCAACTTCTTCCCCATTCATGTAAGCTACAACAGCCTGAATGGACCACGCGCCGATCTGTTTTGGGTAGGCAATCACATCTGCATACAACTTCCCTTCATCGACTGCTTTTTTGGCCTCAATCTTTCCACCAAATCCGATCACCTGAACCTGACCAGCCATGCCGGCTTTCTCGATAGCAGCCAAAGCACCAAGGGCAGTTTCATCGTTGATCCCGAAGATCAGGTCTAAATCCGGGTGCGCCTGCAGCATATCCTCGGCAGCTTTAAACGACTTGTCCATAGAGCCGCTACCTGGCAATCGCGACACAAGCTCTATTGAGCTACCATTTGCATTTGCTTCTTCGAGTGCTTTAATAAATCCGCTGGTACGCTGAATCACAGACTCAACTTCAGGATGGTCGATAATCGCAACTTTGCCGGCACCCCCAAGTGCCTTCACCATCGTCTCCCCGGCCATCACACCTCCGTTGTAATTATCAATGCCAATGTGTGCGACTACATCGACATCATCTACAAGTGCAGCAATATCTGCTGTAAATACAGGAATGCCGGCCTCATTCGCCTCTTTAATAGAGGTACCTATCGCTTTTGAATCAGACGGACACAATATAATGGCGTCCATCTGCTGGACGATAAAATCTGACATCTGGTCTTTCTGGCGCGCTACATCAAACTCGCTTGAAACCACAACCACTTCTATGTTACTCCGCGCAGCCTCTGCTTTTAACTCTGCCACAAGATCTAGAAAGAAAGGATGCGTCATAGTAAGCACCGTAACCCCAACGGTGGCTACCGGCTCACTCGCGATTTCACTCGTATCCTGATCAGACTTGGCACCACATGCAGAAATGAGAAAAAGGATTAGGCAAAGAACGATCGACGTATAGGATGACAAGGGGTATGGCTTCATATCGGCTGTTTTACGTATTGAACTTTTATTCCAGCCGATAACATAAGTCATTTTGGAAAGAAGTAATACTATACAAATAGGTCTTCTTCAGGAAAGCGGCTCCTAGACAATTTTTTACAGCCATTGCAATTCATTATATCCTGAATCCTCCTTTATCACCATTCCATTTGCCTGAGAATCATTGCACAATAGAGGCTTCTGGTATTTGGGTTTTCATTGCAAAAAAGAATATGGTGCCTTCCCCCTCGACACTTTCAACAGTTAACCCCCCGCCCATTAAAGAGGCCAGTTCACTACTTATTGTCAATCCAAGGCCAGTGCCTCCAAATTTTCGTGTAGTAGAGTTATCTGCCTGGGTAAATGCATCAAACAATGTATCCATGTATGCAGCGGGAATACCTATGCCTGTATCCTGAAAACTTACTTCAATCTCCCAAACCCTTTCGGAAACTGGCCGGCCTATACATCGAACTGTTATTGAGCCTTCCTTTGTAAACTTCACAGCATTAGACAGCAAATTGACAAATACTTGCCTAATCCGGCCGCTATCACCAAGAATCAGCGAAGGTATTTCCGGATCAACCTGTTTGTATAATTTAAGTTGTTTTTGGAGCGCTGCAACCTTAACCGTATCAAGCGATTCATCCAGACATTCTCTTAACGAAAACGGGCGTACTTCTAATTCCGTCATTCCAGATTCAATCTTAGATAAATCGAGAATATCATTAATGATGTTCAGTAAAGCGTTCCCTGAATTACTTATTATTTCTACAGATTCAATTTGCTCATCGTTCAAAGGCGTATCCATAAGCAAACTCGTCATACCGATCACGCCATTCATAGGTGTTCGGATTTCGTGACTCATATTTGCTAAAAACGCACTCTTTGCATTGCTTGCTTCCTCTGCTTCAGATTTTGCCAGCTGTAGTTCATCAACCAATTCGTTTAGCCTGACCGTTTGTTTCTGAAGAGACTCATTAGCAGCTCCCAACTCTATAGACCGCTCCAGGATGAGTGCCCTACTCTTCTTTATTTCGTTGGCTTGTTTAATTTCTCTTCGACTCCACTGAAAAGCTACAACCAGCCCGATTAGAAATAGCGAAATGGCAATAAGAGGAGCTATCTGACTAAATGCTACTTGTCTTTCGAGACGGCTTTCTGTCGTACTAATCTTCTCATTTAGAGCATTCATCAGGTCCTGGTACAGCAATTCCATTCCCCGCTGATATTCCTCCTTATTGACTTCGTACTGCCTTGATTCAAGGATTTCTCGCGATGCTTCAAGATTATTCTCACCAATCTCGACAAAAGCCTCGTTCTCTAATGAAACCAAAACTTCATTGGAAGAAAAGGTTCTCGTGAATCCATTTTGATAGCTTGTCGGAATTTTCTGACGCAAGGACACCAGCACGCTATCCAGTTGAGCTTCATGTTCTCTGTAACGAGATTCCCATTTCGCATCACCAGAACTTGCAGCCATTTTAGCAGACATGGTCAGGATTTCATCCAAGTGAATTACCTGCCCTTGCAACTTCATCACATCTAGCAGACGTCCTCTTTCATCCGACAGCTGTTCCAAGCCATCCTGAATCCTTTGCGACATTGTATAAATCAACAACGCATCCACACAAATGGCCGCACTTATGCCAATAATAATCCATCTATATATAATCGCTCGACGCATATTCTGTCAGATAATTTGATCTCAACCATATGCATTTCAAATCTTCAAAAGGATTCTAATTGATTTGGAGAATCCGAGACTGACTTGATTCTTACAGAAAGAATTGAAGTGCAGCAATATGTTATTGCAAGCAGTTGAATTGACTTTAGATTTAATTGGACGATCCTATTTCTGTTTCACAACTCAGCGAGATATATTGAATGGGTGCGATCGCAGGTTTTCCAGAACCGGGCATCAAGCCGGCTCAATCAGATCCCATAAATTCCCATACAGATCCTCAAACACTGCAACTGTACCGTACGGCTCTTCTTTGGGCTCCCGAACAAACGTGATATTCTTCGCCCGCATGTCTTCATAGTCTCGCCAGAAATCATCCGTATGTAAAAACAAGAATACACGCCCGCCAGTCTGCCGGCCAATAAAAGGTTCTTGTTCTGGCTTCGAGGCCTGGGCAAGCAACACATTGGCTCCTGTGCCTCCAGGCGGTGCAACTACAACCCAGCGCTTATCCTGCTCTGGCTGATACGTATCTTCAACCAGGGTAAAGTGTAGCGTCTTTGTGTAAAAGTCGATGGCCTCATCGTAATCTCGAACAACGAGGGCAATTAGAAAAAGGGACTGTTTCATTTTTGAGTGGTTAGTTTTTGGTTTTTAGTTTTTGGTTGTTAGTGGTTAGTGGCTCGGCTTGATGGGCTGCATGCCCTACGTCGCCCTAATAACCAAAACTAACCACTCAAAACCAAAAACTAACCACTCAAAATCAACCGCTATGCAAAAATCGGCCGGCACGTTCCACCATATCAGCACTGCCAATGAACAACGGCGTGCGCTGATGCAGTGAGTCTGGGGCGATCTCCAGTACGCGATTCTTTCCGTCTGTCGCCAATCCGCCGGCTTGTTCTGCGATAAACGCCGTGGGATTCACCTCGTAAAGCAACCGCAGTTTCCCTTGTGGATTCTTTTTGGTTGCTGGATACATGTAAATCCCACCCTTCAATAAATTTCGGTGGAAATCTGAAATAAACGAACCGATGTATCTTGAAGTATATGGACGATTGCTCGCACTGTCTGGCGTCTGGATCCATTTGATGTATTGCTTCAGGCCTTCCTCGAAGGCATTGTAGTATCCTTCGTTGATCGAATAAATACTGCCCTGGCGCGGTGTTTTGATATTGGGATGCGACAGTAGAAATTCGCCCACGGATGGATCAAGCGTAAACCCGTTCACCCCGTTGCCCGTGGTGTAAACAAACATCGTAGAAGAGCCATAAATGACATAGCCGGCCGCTACTTGCTCTACCCCGGGCCGTAGTGCGGCAGCTAACCCGGGCTCAGTCATATCCTTTGGCATTCTGTAAATGCTAAAGATGGTACCAACCGATACATTCACCTCTATGTTAGAAGAGCCATCAAGCGGATCAAAAAGAACGATGTAATCGCCACGCAAGCCGCCACTGTTTTTGATCGGCATGACAACCTCCTGCTCCTCTGATCCTACCAGGCAGCACTCCCCCCCTCTGCTAAGTGCTCTGATCAGTTCGTTATCTGCCATGATGTCCAGTTTTTGCTGCGCCTCCCCTTGCACATTCACAGCGCCGGCATCACCGATGATATCAACAAGACCCGCTTTATTGATTTCCCGGTTAACAATTTTCGCTGCGATACTTATATCCCGGATCAATCGGGTAAATGCGCCGGCGGCTATCGGGATGGACTTTTCCTGCTCAATGATAAATTGCTCAAGCGTTTTGAAATGACCTACTCCAGAAACGATGGTCCCATTTATAATATCTGACATTTTATTTGTGCTTTATCTCGTAGACAATATCAATAACATCGCGTTAAGTGAAGATGTAATCCGGAAGCGCTTCCAACAAGTGAATAAATCCACTCCTGTAAATTCTTTTCTTTAGATAGTTGCCTAATAATGATCTATTAAGTGCACTTCTCCGCTTTCAAGAAATGGGGAGCGGGCCCGGTATTAGCTTGTGTATTACTACTGAAGCGCTGGATAAGACTGTTCCAACCCTGCAAGCACCTCGCGGGTTCTCAGCAGGGGTAAATCTGATATTTTGACATCTCCAAATAGCCGCCTGAGCGTGTCAGGATCATCTACATCATACCACACAGGCAGTATATGAATGGCTGCTTGTGTCTCGTCGGCTCGATCAAGCGTCTGCTCAAACACTTTCTCGTGGCTATAACTCATGTCATGGAATAATTGAGGATAAAAGGTATTCATCCCTAACAAGTAATAACCACCGTCTTCACTGGGTCCAATCGATAGGGCATTGGCGCCATCCAGTACCCCATAAGCTTGCGCGATGAATGCAGCCGGCAACGTTGGATGATCGGTACCAATGATCACCGCTTGCGCATAGCCGGCGACAAAGGTCTCAGCAAATGCATTCGCCATGCGGGCTCCGAGCCCTGCTCCTTTTTGTTCGTGGATGGTAATTCCAGGAGGTTGCAATGCAGCAGGAATCTCAAGATCAGAAGGGCCAAAATACAAACGTACGTCTACACCCAGCGTCTGATAGAAGTCAATTGCATCTTTCAAAAAAGCCTCGTAAAGCCGGGCAGCCTCTTCGGGAGACAGCAACACGGTCAATCGCGTTTTCACTTTATTGGGCTCAGGTACTTTCGCAAATACGATTAACGCCTGCTTTTTGTCAGACATTGCTCTTTTCCCGCATTCGTTTCATAATCATGCCCAGTTTGTCCACTGCATAGTCTATTTCCTCCAGCGTGTTGTCTTTCCCCATCGAAAATCTCACAGCAGCAGAAGCTGTATCCTGATCCAGATTTAGCCCCAGCAATACATGACTCGGCTCAATAGCGCCGCTGGTACAGGCAGATCCTGAGGAAACCAGTACGCCTTCTACATCCAGATTCAGAATCAGCATTTCTCCGTCAACCGCCTCCCCATCTATTGGAGGAAAAGCAATATTGACAATGTGCGGCGCATTCTCGGATGGTTCTGTAGAGGTGTTGAGGACATAGCGATCTTTTCCTAAAGTGCTTTCCAGCGCCTTGAGCAGATGAACCTGCAGCATACTTAAATGCGACACCCTCGCGTCCCGCTCCTGAGAAGCCAGAGCCAAAGCCTCTGCCATTCCGACAATGCCGGCCACATTCTCTGTCCCGCCTCTTCGCCGGCGCTCCTGAGAGCCCCCCTCGATAATTCCCTTTATCTCGGCATTCCGTGTTGCAACCAAACAGCCGGCGCCTTTGGGGCCATAAAACTTATGGGCTGAAATACTGACGAGATCTACATGATTTATTACAGATTGCCAATCATACCACCCAGCGGTTTGGACAGCATCTGTATGAAAGATGATGTCTTTGGATGCACAGAATTCTCCAATCGCCGAGATATCATTCAACACACCCACTTCGTTGTTTGCATGCATGAAGGACATGATGGCAATATCATCCAACTGCTGTTCCTGTATCTGCGCCAGTGAAATGCGTCCATAGCGATCAGGCGGAAGAAATTTCACGGTGTTGCCGGCACTTTCTAACCCCTTGGCCTGCGTCAATACCGCTTCGTGCTCAACGACAGAAGTCAGTACGCCGCCGGCGCTGTTTTTTAATACGCCTTTTATCGCTGCGTTATTAGACTCAGTGCCCCCGCTCGTAAAAATCACATCGCCCGGCGCAACACCGAGAATGGCCGAGATTCTTTCACGACTTTCCTCAACGGCGTATCGTGCTTTTCGGCCCAACGCGTGGACAGAAGATGCATTGCCAAAATGCTCCTTCAGATAAGGCAGCATGGCATCAAACACCCGCGGATCCAGCGGTGTTGTAGCAGCATGGTCGAGATAGATCTGACGCTTGGCCAATGCACAAGTGGTTATTTCATGAGGTGCACCATCAACAAATATGAAGCATGGCGCAACGATATGGTACTACGATTGCTATGTCAGCTAACCAAACGCGCGACCAGCCGATACGGATTCCATTTTTCTGAAACCATTTTTTTGCTGAAACGATTTTTAACTAGCGCGTACAATTTCGCAACCTATCTCTAATGACCTTTTTGCAGCAATGGATAAACTCGTAGTAACAGGCCAGCATTACCTGAAAGGCACACTGCCCGTTAGCGGTTCAAAAAACACCGCATTGACGCTTCTAACGGGTGCTATCCTTGCGGATGGGCCTGTTGCTATCAGCAATGTCCCCAACGTGCGCGATGTGCGAACGCTGTCTGAAATCATATCGTACACGGGTGCCAGTGTATCCTTTGATCAGGATGCCGGCA
Source organism: Rhodothermales bacterium (assembly GCA_045106435.1). Lineage (GTDB taxonomy): Bacteria > Bacteroidota > Rhodothermia > Rhodothermales > JAHQVL01 > JBCCIM01. The sequence continues at coordinate 976 of JBGCEN010000540.1, read as the reverse complement.
TTGTAAACGTTGACCCTACCACACTCAGCAGCCCGGAAGCACCTTATGAATTGGTGAAAAAGATGCGGGCTTCCTTCTACATGCTGGGCGCATTGCTTGGCAAATGTGGCGAGGCGCGGGTTTCATTGCCCGGCGGATGCGCGTGGGGCCCCAGGCCCGTAAACCTGCACATTGAGGGCATCAAAGCGTTAGGCGCATCCATCGAGCTCGAGCAAGGCTACGTGATGGCCAAAGCACCCGGCGGCCGGCTTCCCGGAGGTGTTTACAAGCTTGAGCCATCCAGCGTGGGCGCGACGGTCAATTTAATGCTTGCTGCTGTATTAGCGCGCGGATCCTCCAAAATAGAAAACGCTGCAAGAGAACCAGACGTGATCACGTTTGGCGAAGCACTCCTGCGCATGGGTGCAAAAATAGAAGGACTGGGTACAACCACTATAGAAATAGAAGGGGTGGATCAATTAAGCGCAGCCCCGATCCGAAATTGCTCAGATCGCATTGAACTGGGTACATTCATGATTGCGGCGGCTATTGCCGGCGAACCGGGTGACACGATTAAAATGACCAATGCAGAACATCAGCATTTGGGACAGTCGTTCAAGGATGCTTTTGCCGGCACCAACACGAAGACCTCCTACACAGATGATTCTGTTACAGTGACGGTACCGGAAGAGATTAAACCTGTGGATATTGTTACAGGCGTTTATCCCGGCTTCCCAACTGATTTACAAGCGCAATGGACCGTTATGATGGCCCAGGCAAAAGGACCATCAAAAGTAACCGAAGCCATTTACCTCGATCGCTTCAAGCACATTCCTGAACTACAACGCATGGGGCTCGTTGCGCGCGTTGAGAACAACGTAGCACACATCGAGGGGGGGCATCAGTTAAAAAGCGCTCAGGTTATGAGCAGTGACCTGCGGGCAAGTGTTTCGCTGGTCCTGGCCGGCATGGTGGCAGAAGGCGAAACAGATGTACT
>JBGCEN010000539.1:0-16776 GCA_045106435.1 Rhodothermales bacterium | reverse complement strand
GCGTTTATTTTCTACGAAGACAGCCAGCATCGTTTGTGGATTGGCTCAGAACTTGGGTTAAATCTGTACGATCCAGTAAAAGACGCCTTTTTATTTTATACACCTTTCTCGGATAATGAAGACTGGGGTGTAAGAGCAATTCAGGAGGATGAGCATGGTCTCATTTGGATAGGTACAGAAGGCAAAGGACTTTTCTCATTTGATACAGAAAAGGCGTCGTTTAAATCTTACCCGATTTCTTCTGTCGATGCAAAGGCAGGCGTTGCCAGCACAAACGTGCTGGTCTTGTTTCGTGATTCAGAGGACATTTTGTGGATTGGCACAGACAAAGGTCTCAATGCCTTAATACGAGATGAAACAGGTGCGCCAACTGGTAGATTTGATCTGTATCTCACCCAGGATGGACTGGCTGATAACGGTGTTGTTGGAATGCTCGAAGATGAACTCGGGCGGCTTTGGATTTCAACGTCTAATGGCTTGTCTCGGGCGACAAAAACAGCCCATTTGGAAGAGGAAGAAGTATACGGCTTGACGTTTCGGAATTATGATCACCGGGATGGCTTACAAAGCAACGTATTCTATATCGGCCCAACGTTCAAGGATGCAGATGGATTATTCTACTTCGGGGGGGACAATGGCTTTACGGTATTTAATCCGCTGGAAATTAAGGATAACCTGTCTGCGCCGGCTGTTATTATCACCGATGTTCAGCTTTTCAATAAAAGTATTACAGCTGGTCAAACAAACGAAGACGGCCAGGTATATATGGAGGTAAGTGCGCCTTATGCAAAAGCGCTAAACCTTAGCCATGAAGACCGGGTGGTATCCATTTCATTTGCAGGCTTACACTTTAGTTCTCCGGAGAAAAATCAATATAAATATCGTCTTGAAGGTTTTGAAGATGACTGGAATGAGGTTGGAGATTTACGACAAGCAACCTATACCAATCTGCCGGCCGGCGACTATGTTTTTACCGTTATTGCTTCAAATCTGGATGGTGTCTGGAATGAAGAGGGTGCTTCTATTTCGATCTCTGTGTCTCCGCCATTTTTGCAAACTGGCTGGTTTAGAAGCCTTGCAGGGTTTATCATACTTGCACTGCTTATAGCCGTGTATCAAATCCGCACCCGTTCAATTCGCGAAAGAAATGCACGTCTTGAAAAAAGAGTTGCCGTGCGTACGGAGGAGTTACGCGTAAAAAATGCATTATTAGAAAGTACCAATGATGCTTTGCAGTTGAGTAATACAGAATTAAAAGAATCCAATGACAACCTCGAATTGAAGTCCCAGGAGCTGAGAGAATCCATTGAGAAAAATAAAGAGATTTTGGGGATCACTGCGCACGATCTGAAGAATCCTCTGGGAGGAATTATTGGGATGTCCGATGTCCTGCTTCAAGATGCCGGCGAAATGGAGGCGCATGCATATGTGTCTGATTCTATAATAAATATCAAGATGTTGAAAAATGAAGCAGTGCAAATGCTTCAGAACATAAGGGACCTGCTTGACAGATATCGGGAAGACCACGTTGAAGAGGTTAAAACTGAAAAAGCGGATCTAAAAGTAGCCGTAGAAACGGTGCTGAGATGGAATCACAAAGCAGCAAGGGAGAAGAATATTACGATTGTATGTGATGAGGTTGAAGAAATCTCGGCAGAAGTGGATGTAATCGCTATTCAACGCGTGATGGATAACCTCGTGTCGAATGCAGTGAAATACAGTCAACCAGGAGACCTGGTGTATGTGACATTGACACGAAAAGCCCATACTGTCCGATTTGAAGTTCGTGATACGGGACAAGGGCTCACTTCTGAAGATAAAAGCAAAGTATTCGGGAAGTTACAGCGATTATCTGCAAAGCCTACGGCAGGTGAACATTCCACGGGCCTGGGCCTCTATATCGCAAAAAAACTGATCAAATCACACGATGGCGCTGTGGGGGTTGATAGTGAATTTGGAGAAGGGGCTACTTTCTGGTTTGAAGTACCCGTACCTGAGCCGGTGGTAGGTATTGAACGCGTCCTGCATGGCCGGCCTGATTAGCATTTGAAGGGAAGAAAGGGAGACGTATAGATAGAGGCTTTAACCTTCATTTCCCTGTCATCTGAAATTGTACACTGCCCTCGAAAATTGACGACTGCCAACTGTAGAAGAATTTAGGTATCATAGAGCCAATCGATTTATTCATGATACCCCTTGTCCTACATGTCACCGTCTTACATGTCACTACCCCAAGGGGTAATGGATGCCTTTGAGGCGCACTATGGTTATAAACCAGCTTATCTGGTGCGTGCACCGGGCCGCGTAAATTTAATTGGAGAGCATACCGATTATAATGAGGGCTTTGTGTTTCCGATGGCTATTGACAGAAATGTCTGGCTGGCCGCCGCTCCCAGAGTCGATACAACGGTACATGCATACAGCATGGATTTGGGATCTTCATTCGAAATGGATACTGCACAGATTGGATCTCATGCGGATGGCTGGGGGCGTTATGTGCAAGGTGTAGCGTGGGCTTTAAGAGAGGGTGGGCACCAGCTGATGGGTTGGGATGGCGTAATAACAAGCGATGTACCCATAGGAAGCGGATTGTCTTCCAGCGCTGCACTGGAATTGGCCGTTGCACGATGTTTTGCCAAGTCGAGTGAGATTGTATGGAATGCATCACCTATGGCTGTGTTGTGTCAGAAAGCAGAAAATCAATGGGTAGGAATGAATTGCGGTATCATGGATCAATTGATCATCGCAGAAGGAAAGCGTGATCACGCCTTGCTTATGGATTGCCGCTCCCTTGAACTAAAACCGGTTAGAATGCCGCAGGATGTTGTCGTGGTGATCATGGATACTGCAACACGCAGGGGGTTGGTTGATTCAGCATATAACGAACGCCGGCAGCAATGTGAAACGGCTTCACGCTTTTTCGGCGTACCCTATTTGCGAGATGTCTCTCTGGCAACATTTGAGCAAAAGTCACATGCCCTGAGTGAAGCTTTGCAGATGCGTAGCCGGCACGTCATTTCAGAAAATGAACGAACAACAGCTTCTTTCGAGGCCATGGTTGCCGGGGATGTGATAAAGTTGGGGCAGCTAATGGACGAGAGCCATACCAGCTTGCGGGATGATTATGAGGTAACCAATGAAGCGCTAGACACGATTGTAACCATTGCGAGGTCTCACGGCGCGGCGCTTGGGGCCCGCATGACAGGCGCCGGCTTTGGTGGCTGTGCAATTGCTTTAGTGAAAAAAGAAGAGGCCAATGATTTTGCGACATACCTGTCCGAAGCCTATCAGCAACAGACAGGCTTAACACCTTCTGTATACGTCTGTCAGGCTGAACAAGGTGTTTCTGTTGAAGATTGGTAACAGCGCCGCTTTTTGATACATTCGCCGTTATCCAACTTATTTAAAGGACGCCAGTTAAAACGTTCTTTCAATTGTATTACAACCCTGGCCTGATTTGGAAGAACCCCACGTTATTATCGGAATTGTCATTGTACTTGTCCTGGGTATTGGTTCTCAATGGTTGGCATGGCGCATAAAAATCCCTTCAATTTTACTCCTCCTGATCGCCGGATTTGTAGCTGGACCTGTAACTGGGTTCTTGCCACAGGAATCCTTGCAGGGAGATTGGTTATTTGCCTTTGTATCTCTGGCCATTGGCGTCATTCTCTTTGAAGGAGGGTTGAGTCTGCGTGTCTCCGATTTGCAGGAGATAGGTCGCTCGGTGGTAGGACTCATAACGCTGGGGGTGTTGGTCACATGGGTTTTGGTTGCCTTTGCTGCGTATTACGTGATAGGCTTTGGCCTTGGGCTCTCCATTCAAATTGGTGCTATTCTGACGGTAACAGGGCCCACTGTGGTAATTCCTTTGTTGAGGCACGTGCGGCCAAGTGGTAAAGTAGGGACCATTGCGCGTTGGGAAGGGATTACGATTGATCCGGTGGGGGCGATCCTGGCAGTGCTTGTATTAGAGGCCGAGCTACTGCTGTATGGTGTTGCTATAGAGGGGTTGGGTATGGCAATTCTTGAAGCATTGCTCGGGTTGTTCAAGGTAATATTCATTGGGATTGGCCTGAGTATTACCGGGGCTGGGGTTGTTGTTGTGATGCTTAGACGCCGGCTTGTGCCCGATTATTTGCTCAATTCTGTCGCATTAATGTTGGTTATTATCGTATTTGAGCTCTCAAACATCTTACAGGAAGAGTCTGGATTACTAACCACCACCTTGATGGGCATCATCCTGGCAAATCAGCGTCTGGTGTCTGTAAGACGGATCACAGAATTTAAAGAAGACCTCCAGGTGCTCTTAATCGGCAGCCTGTTTATACTGCTCAGTGCACGACTCGACATATCAGCGCTTGAATACATCACCATGCCGGCGTGGATATTTCTTGCGCTTGTCATTCTGATTATTCGCCCGTTAGCAGTATTTATCTCTCTGAGAAAATCTTCGTTAACCACCAAGGAAAAAGCCTTTTTGTCCTGGCTGGCGCCCCGAGGGATTGTGGCTGCTGCTGTTGCTTCTTTGTTTTCATTCAGACTGGCCGAGATTTTTCCAGACGAGATCGGCGGCTTGGTCCCGATCGTTTTTCTGGTGATTGTTGGAACGGTAGCGGTATATGGATTAACCTTGTTGCCTTTTGCCCGGTATCTTGGGCTGGCAACACCCTCTGCACAAGGCGTGTTAATTCTGGGGATTCATCGTTGGGGGTTGGATATAGCGATGACGTTGAAAGAACTCGGCTTTAAAGTCTTGGCAATCGATTCGAATACGAGAAATATCGAAGTCGCCAGAAATCGCGGCCTTGATGCAGAAAGAGCGAATGCCTTATCTGAACATGTTGTGGATGAATTGGATCTTGGCGGTATTGGTAAATTCATCGCCTGGACACCCAATGATGAAGTGAATACCCTCGCAGCGATTCATTTTTCGGAAGTTTTTGAAAGTGCTGATGTGTACCAATTGGTTTCCAGGGCAGATCAAACCAATAAATCAAAAACAGATTTACCGCTGCACTTGCGAGGCATGCCACTATTTGATCAGCGTGCTGATTTCTCCAGCATGTCGTTGAGGTATTCTCGCGGGGGCAAGGTAAAAGCGATTAAGATTACCGAAGAAATGCCTTACGAGCAATTATTGGAGAGTTTTAACGGCAATGCATTGCCTCTCTTCGTGGCGCGTGGTAGTCAACTCAATGTATTGACGGTTAGCGAAGTAACGCAGGTCGAAGTAGACGACACCGTTATTCTGGTCACGCCGGCTCAGGAAGGCAATCTCACGTTGATGAACGATGAGGAGGTGTTTAAGCATATCGTGATGGAGGCACCCATACTGGATTTTTCGGAAGTGTTGACCTTTCAGCAAATCGTAAAACGCGCATCTGAAACGCTTTCACAGGATCTACCGCTCTCAGCGGAGAAACTGGCCACCGGATTTCTGGAAGGCACGCGTTATGGCGCATCTTTATTGACCAATTCGGTAGCGCTGCCTCATATTACAGTGCCCAATATTGAACAAACCAAGCTATTGCTTGTCAGGTGCAGGAAAGGCACTTCGCTGGGTTCTGAGGATATTCACTATGAAGGGACTGAAATCAGTAAAGATCTGGCCGGCAGTGTCTCGGCTTTATTCTTTCTCGTGAGTCCAGAAGAGAAGCCGAGATTGCATCTGCGAGTTCTCTCTCAAATTGTAAAAACGATCGACCAGGACAATTTTATTGCAGAATGGGAGGACGCCGGGAATGTGGATGACCTGAGAAAAGTACTGTTACCAAGTGGATAGTCTCATCTGAGGCTGATCTGACTGCTAACTGTGCATGACTCCTCAGTTTTAATTTGATCGTACTTGGGCTCGGCCTGATAAAAGCTGAAGCAGGGCTGACTGAAGCCTTCACAATTGAACAATCATCTTCGATATTCTACATGCGTTGTCCACTGGGACAAAGCAGAACGTAGGTGTACATGCACCTCGCGAAACAATAAGCTTGTGCTGACCATATGAAGTGCGATTGATCATTGCACACATCTTTAGTTGACATCTTCTTGTCAACGCTAATGCTTTTAACACTAAAGCCTTTCAATAGCTGAGCTGTCAGATACTGATGAACTGTGTTGGCACAACACTTGAATCAGTCTGAGATCTTCACATCTCTTCCTTTTTGTTGGAAAAAATTAGCAATGCAAACTGTTTTTAAGGATTAATATTCCGCTCTGCACGTCGATAATATTTTTGTCGTCTGGTGCTCACTTTTTAATAAGAAAAGCGCCTCGTTAGTCCTTCTATTAAAAATTTTGAGCACTTCAGGTTTAGCGGCTTTCCCCTGCAGTCCCATGACCGTTTGAAAGACACTCTGTTGTACCTTAAGCTCATTTCCCCTTTAACTTTCCATGGATAGCATTCTTGCGGTAGTATTGTGTGGCGGTGCTGGAACTCGCCTTTTCCCTCTAACTGAATGGCGATCAAAACCAGCCGTTCCTCTTCTTGGCAAATATCGCTTGGTCGATATACCGATTTCAAACTGCTTGAATTCAGGTATAGACCAAATATTTGTACTTACCCAGTTTAATTCTGCGGGCCTGAATAAGCATGTTACCGATACGTATCAGATGGATAGTTTCGGGAAAGCATTTGTTTCTGTCATTTCAGCTGAGCAAACCCATCAATCACCGGATTGGTTTAAAGGCACAGCCGACGCCGTCCGCCAGGTAATGCACCATCTAAATCAGCACACTTATTCGCATGTGTTGATTCTTGCCGGCGATCAATTATATCAGATGGATTTTGCTGAACTGTATCAAAGACACATTGAGCAGCAAGCGGATATTTCGGTGGCCACAACGCCTGTTACTTCAGATGAAGCTACGGGATTTGGGATTATGCACACGGATGCACAGGACAAAATTGTCCATTTTAGAGAAAAGCCAAGTGTAGAAGAATTGCCAGATCTTGTGAGCGATGTTGGGCCACAGATGCAGCGGCAGCATCGTAATTATCTGGCTTCAACAGGGATTTACCTCTTTAATCGGGAAGCACTTGAGGACATGCTGACAGCTGATCCTGATGCGACCGATTTTGGAAAAGAAATTATTCCTGAATCGTTGAAAAGCCATAAGGTGGTCAGCTATCCTTTTAAAGGCTACTGGAGTGATGTGGGCAGTATTAGCTCTTATCATACAGCCAACATTGAGCTTTCGAAAACGACGGCTGCTATTGATTTTTATAGTGCTTCGCGACCAATTTATGCGAAAAAGGAAACGCTTCCACCGCCCAAGATCCACAGTTCGTATATACAAGACGGCTTTGTCGCTGAAGGAAGTGTGCTGCACAATTGTAAAATATACAATTCAGTACTCGGTGTAAGATCATACATTGGCCGGCGTTCAACGATCAAGAACTCCGTAATAATGGGAGCAAGCTATTTCCCATCAGTAAGCGAAGCAAAAGCCAGAGGGCCTCATTACGCTGCTAATCCAGGGGTAGGTGAAGTTTGTTATATAGAAAACGCAATCATAGACCTGAATGCCTGTATTGGCAACGGCGTTGTGCTGGCAAACCACGATGGAATCATGGAAGGTGAAGGGCCGAACTATTACATCAAAGATGGCATCATTGTTATCCCGCAGAATGCGGTGATTCCGGATGGTACAGTGATAGGTACAAGCAAACGTATCGATCTCACCCATCAACTCCGTTCAGAAGTGGCTCCGCCGGCAATACCTGTTGGCCTTTCGATGTAAGAGGGTGCCAGTTCTCTGTCATCAAAAGAAGCACCCTTGTTCAGCTTTTTTCGAAAGCATAAAACATATGTGTGAATACTGTGTATTATAGCATGGATTGTTAACATACCATGCGCAGCAATGCACAGTATCCTTGATCATGTCCCCACAAAACTTCGTTGGAAAGCACATACGAACGGCGGTGAACATGCCGGTCCGTGTCCGTGGTGTGGTGGAAGAGATCGGTTTCGTGTATGGCCAAACTCGGGTGATCGCGGACGGTTTTGGTGCCGACAGTGCGGGCGCTCAGGTGATTCAATCACATTACTGCGGGAGTTGAAAGGCATTGGATACGAGGAAGCCTGTAATGAATTTGGCGGTGCCGGTTTTGTAGTTGCCCATACGCCAGCGCCATCCCGAATTGTATCGCGCTCAGAAGCATTAAAACCGCCATCGAAAATCTGGCGCTCCAGGGCCTGGGCGCTAACGGAAGAGTCCGTTGCTTGCTTTTGGACCGATCAGGGAAGTCGTGCCCGCGCATGGTTGAAAAAACGCGGATTTACAGAAAGAACGATGCACTTTGCCTCGCTGGGCTATAACCCGCAGGACCGGCGAGAACCCGCCAGGCGCTGGGGGCTTGAGCAGGAGCACGAAGTGTATATCCCCAGAGGAATCACCATTCCCTGGCTGATAAAATCAGATCTCTGGCGGTTTAATGTCCGCCGTCCTGCTGGTACCCCGCGCTATATCGGGCCGGCTGGTTCAAGCAATGGGTTGTATAACGTGGATGATATAGAGGCCAATGCCCCCGTTGTGCTGGTCGAAGGAGAAATTGATGCGCTTTCAGTAATGCAGGTTGCCGGCGTAGCTGCCGTTGCAACCGGTTCAACAAGCGGCAGCCGTAGATATACGTGGGTGCTTGAGCTTATGAAGGCAAGCGTTGTACTGATTGCCTTCGATTCCGATGAAGCCGGCGAAAAAGCATCTGAATTTTGGTTTGAAGCCCTGCCCAACGCAAAACGCCTTCGCCCGTATTGGGATGACGCAAACGCCATGCTTCAGGATGGCGTAGATTTGAAGCAATGGATTTGGGAAGCGTTGTGAAACGGCAGAATGTAAAATTTAAAACAGCAGAACTGCAAAAGTAAATATCAATCAACTTCTGCAGTTCTGCCGTTTTACAGTGCGCAGTTTTACATTTCGCGAAGCGACAACGTATCACCTACTTCCTTTTGTAAAGACTGTAGTTTGCCGAATAAAGCAGCCATTGTATCTTGATAAGCAGCCTGTTTTGCAAGATTGGTCATTTCTAACGGATCAGCATTCATATCAAACAACTGCACCTGCTCTTCTTCCGGATACAAGATCAATTTAAAGTCTTTGGTGCGTACCATCCGCTGGAAATCTTTATACGATCCAAAAATAGCGTCGTACGAATCGCCGGCTGACTCCTCTATGAGGGGGAGCAAACTCTTGAATTCTACGGTTGAGGGCGTTGGAATGCCGGCCAGATCACACGTTGTAGGATAAATGCTTTGTAGATAAACCAATGCGTCTGTAGATGCACCGGGTGCTACGTTGGGACCGCTAATAACCAGTGGAACACGAATGCTATGGTCATATTGGTTCTGTTTGCCAACCAGTCCGTGCTGGCCCACTGCCAGTCCATGATCTGCAGTAAAGATGATGTATGTATTGTCCGCAATATCAAGTGCTTCAAGCCGGTCGAGGATTCGACCAATCTCATAGTCCATATGAGAGATGATCGCATAGTACTCCTGTATGTGGGTTTTAATTGCGTTCTCGGTGCGAGGGAAGGGGGCCAATATTTCGTCGCGCAGTGTATAGCGTTCTCCCTGGTCAAACGGATGTTCAGGTAAGAAATTTGCTGGCAGCGCTATATCTTCAAGCGGGTACATGTCCACAAATTCCTGCGGTGCCTGTCGCGGATCATGCGGTGCATTAAACGCCACGTACATCATGAAAGGCTGCTCAGAACTGGTTTCCCAACTATCCAGAAAGTCGATGGCCTGGTTCGCGTATAGCGTGCTGGTATGTACATCCGCGACATATTCACTCGACATGGTTTTACCAAGCACGCCGTCGACGATGTCTTTTACATTGGGTGACCAGTGTCCGAGGAGGGTGGAGTCTGAAGGTGACCAGGATTGATTGCCAGGGGTTGGACGTCTATAGCCGGCACCCTTCGGGCCGCCTGTGGTCTCGAACATGCCTTTGCCGATACTCATGGCCTGGTCGAAACTCCGCAATGCAGTGTCATCACCATTGTGCCATTTTCCGGTAAGAAAGGTATTGTAGCCGGCGTCTGAGAAGGTTTCTCCCCATAACGGTACACGATCTATATCCTCACGTGCATGATATATATAACGACCAGAATTGAGCATGGCACGGCTTACAACGCATACGGCACCGCTCCATGAGCCCTGGTTAAAAGCATGGGTGAACGTCATACCGCTGCTAACGAGCTTGTCGAGGTTTGGCGTTTGAACGATAGCGTGACCAAAGGCCTGAATGGTGTCAAATGCCTGGTCGTCAGCAAACAGGAACAGGAAATTCGGTTGAGAAGAATCGGCGGTTTGGGTCTTGGGGGTTTCCTGTGTACATCCACCTAGTAAAAGGCAGGTCAATAAAATGGTGGGGAGTCGACGCATTACGATCTTTGGGGGGGGTGGTTGTATTTAGTCTAAAATACGCACTTTATGGTTTGTATCAAGATTTAACAGCATAAATAAGCTTTATATATCAAATCCCCAAAGTATTTGTGGGTCGGATGGCCTAAAACGAAAAAGCCCGTTCTCTCGATAAGTGAAAGAACGGGCTAGGTAGACCGGGAAAAGGGTATGGATTAAATATCGGTCCCTCAAAAAAAACCTTTAGGGAAATTCCCCACACTGCTGCAGAATGTCCCTACATTTAATCATTCAGTTACTTCAACACCTTTCCAAAAAGCCACATATCCTTTTATTTGTTTGGCTGCATCGCTTGGAGCTGGGTAATACCAGGCTGCATCTCTGTTTTCTTCTCCATCAACAACGAGTGAGTAATAACTTGCTTCACCTTTCCACGGGCATGTTGAGCGGTTGTCACTTTGTTGAAATAAAGCAGTTTTGATGGAATCAGGGGGGAAATAATGATTTCCTTCTACTACAATGGTTTCAGCGCTTTCAGCGAGTACGGTGCCATTCCAGGTTGCTTTCATATAATCGTCTAATCTAATGTGTTAAGAGGAGATGGCCTGATACGACTGAGAGGATGGACTCGTTTCATCCGGGGCGTTCTTATCAATTCTGGACTCAGCCGGCTTAAAAGCTTCTCATCCTGATATTAGGAAAAGTCTAATTAATTTTAATTTCGGGCGTATGAGCAGATTCTAAAGCCGGCCCGCTGTATTGGCACAGGAGTTGTCTTTTGTTCGTTACCCACCAGAAAAGACGTTGCAGAACAAGATTACATTGATCGGCTTGTACCCATAGATGAGCCGGCCAGGATTACACCTTCACCTGGTCAATGATAAATATGATTCCTGAGAATACGTTCTCAAGAATGCTGCAATCCGGAAAGAGCAGTCCACTCCCCCTTGAGGCAAACTCCATCAAATGACCGTTCACAGGTGTCTGCTTCATGAAATCCAATCAAGATAATAATTCTTTTCGTTTTTCTACATCGAATCCACCGGAAATACTCGACCCTGTAGTAGAAGAGGCGTTGGTAAGAAAATTGGTTAACAGTAAGCAGGTTGCTGAGGCATGGCTCAAGCGCAGAACGATGTATGGGATGGGAAAGCAACATCCCGTTTGGCGGTGGCTTGCAAATCAGGACGATGTAGATGGAGAAGCCCTTCGGGTTGTTGCTGCTAAATGCTATGATTACAAGTGTTTAGATGTGACAGTTGATCATTTGAAAGGTTTTGTGCAACGCATTATTCCCTGTTTTACCGATGATCAATGGAAGGTGATGGTTCGCGTTGGTTTAATCCCCGTGAAACGCACATCACAGAGAGGTATTTCCACCCTTTGGAATTTTGCTGCCAATGACCCTACTGCCAAAGCGGTTCACAACATTGCACGTCAATGTGTTGGGAGACATTACGAGCTTATTCAGGCAGATAGAAAATCGATAGCCTCGTTGTTCGCGGAAGTGTATCTCTCCAAAATGGAATTGCCGCGCAGCACAAACCCCGGCGCTGATAAAAAATTCTAACCACTTCTAATCAGTCTGTCCACTTGCATTTAGTCTCCTGTTTATGCCAGGGATCCTTGTGTCTAATCACTAATGGGATGTGCCGGTTTGGCCGGCAAGTTCTCCACCTTAATCTTCTGCTTCATATAAAACTCTGCTTCGTATAAAACTATGAGTACTGCCCTCAGCTTAAGAACTACAGGTCTTCAGAAAATTGAAAAACCCGAGCTTAAATTTGCTCCGGCACAAATCCACAATGCACTGCCCAAACCACCCAAGGTGTGTGATACGTTAAATTGCGCAGTGCCCGCCGGCACAGAGGGTGCAGGGCGGATGAAGGTACTGGCTGCTGAATTGGCTGAATTAAGTGATGAACAGCGCCTTGCCATGCGGATACACGTCGAAGAACTCGCCAGGCACATGATTCACCTCGGTGCAAGCGATCTGGATGCTGGGGGGCCGGCTGCCAATGAAGTGGTTTGGTACAGAACAAATGGGCGGAAAATGCCCTGCGTGGAATTGGGGACCATTCCTGTAGAGATTATGGATGTACTTGCGCTCAACCTGTTATCCGAGCCACAAATGGAGACCCTGTTCGACGAGTATGCTGTAGACTTCTCTATGGAAGTAAACGGAGAAGGGCTCACAGCAGCACGGCGATTCAGGGTCTCTGTTTATTTTGATGAAAAGAATCTGGCAATCAATATCCGGGCTATCAAGCGGGAATTACGTGCATTGGATTCCATGGGATTTCATCCTGTTGTACAGCAGGGCTTGTTGTTTTCCAATGTGCGCGACGGATTGACGCTCATTACAGGCGTGACGGGCTCAGGTAAAAGCTCTACACTGGACGCCATTGTAGACGCCAATAATCGCAATGTTGAAGGGCATATTGTGGTAATCGGGGATCCGGTGGAATATGTGCATCAATCGGATAAATGTATCATCCGGCATAGAGAAGTAGGCATCGGTGTGGCTTCGTTCAAAGCCGGCGTGGTCCAATCTATGCGACAAGATCCGGATATGATTGTCATTGGCGAGATGCGCGACAAAGACACCATCAACGCCACGCTTGAGGTGACCGATTCTGGGCATCGCATCTTCTCTACGCTTCACACGCGTTCTGCAGTAGAAAGCATCGACCGCATCATTGCCGAATATCCTTCAGAGGAACAGGATCGGGTCCGTAATCGGTTGGCTGATGTATTGCAGTGCGTAATATCGCAAAAGCTGTGTCCAAGAATAGGCGGAGGGCTGGTCCTGGCGAAGGAGGTTCTTTGGATGACCCCTTCTATACAAGCAGCAATTAAGAATGGCAACCTCAGCGAAATTTACCAAATGCTCTGGGAAGGCAACCAAAAAGGCCAAATCACACTGGAGCAAGATTTATATCTGCTGATGCGGAAAGGGCAGATTTCACCAGATACGGCGATGAGTTACGCCAACAATAAAAAGCGCCTCAAACAATTATTGGGTGGGTGAGGTGTTTTTTGCTCACGGCTTCAGGATTCAGGCTAATGCTCGTTAGCCTGTTTTCGGTTTGTCTAAAAAGTCGGTAAGTCGTTAAGTCTGAGAGTCTGTGAGTCGGAATGGCCCGTGCGCTGAAGAAAGCGTTCGGGCTGTTCTAATTTTCAGACTTTCAGACTTTCAGACTTTCAGACTTTCAGACTTTCAGACCCACCGACCCACCGACCCCCAGACCCACCGACTCTCAGACTTCCCCAAAACCAGACTCCCAGACCCACCGACCCACAGACTCACCGACTTTACCTACCATTGTGAAGAAACCAGTAACCTATTTTTGTAGTAACCCCGTATATTAACTGTTCCTACCTTATAAGCGTTATTGCGCGCGGTGCGTAATTTCAACCATTAACAGAAGCCTATGCGAGTCCTGTCTTTCCTGTTTACAGCGCTTTTGTTATTAAGCGCTCCGTCATGGAGTGCTGTGTCGTTGAGTACTGCGCAGGATAGTGAGAATGAAGCGTATGCGGCGCTGCAGACAGGGGACTATGATCAGGCCAAGTCGCTGTACAGAGCGCGTCTTGAGAATGAAGAAAATGTCGCTTCGATGGATGTGGTCTTCTATGCAGAGGCTTATCAGGCTGAAGGAGCATACCGCGAAGGATTAGATCGATTAAAAACATTTCCAGATAATGCCTACGTGTTGCATGCACGCGGAGCGCTTCACGAGCAACTGGGGCAATTGACGGAAGCAGAGGAAGCGTATCGGGCGTCTGCAGAAATTCGGCAGGACTTGTGGCGTAATCTTTTTCTGGTGGCCGAATTATTTACCAATACAGGCCGGCAATCGCAGGCTGATGAGATATACAACTACATCTACCGGTCGTTTAAAAACAACGAATTTAGAACAGCGGAGGAGTTAGGCATAGCAGCCAAAGCTGCTGCCCGCATGGGGGAGTTCAGAGATGCAAATGCAGCATTTAGAACGGCGCATCAGTTAGAAGCTGGCAACATACGAAATTTGTATTGGTGGGGAGAGCTGTTTAGAGAGAAGTATAATGACGCAGATGCGCAACGGACATTCGAAGAAGCCATCGCAGCAAACCCCGAGTATGCATTATCCTATGTAGGTTTTGCACGTTCTGTTGGTTCATTTGCAAAGAAAGAAGAACTTGCAAATCTGGCTTTAGAGAAAAACGAAAATAGTGTAGAGGCCAAAAGTATTCTGGCCGGCTTGAGTATTCTCGACGGACTTTTTGAACAAGCAAACACCTTGCTGGCTGAAGCACTGGCTATTAACCCGAGTTCAATTGAAGCACTTGCCCACCAGGCCACTGTACACTTCCTAAAAGGGGAGCAGGAATTATTTGATGAGATTGAGGCCCGTGCACTTGCTATCAATCCACGCTCCAGTCTTTTTTATACCATTCTCGCTAAAAATTGCGATCTGAAATTCAGATATCCTGCAGCAGTCACTTTTGGCGAAAAGGCCGTGCAGGTTAACCGGCGCGATCCGAATGCCTATGCGCAGCTGGGAACGAGCTTGCTACGACTGGGCCGTGCACAGGAAGCCCGACGCTATCTCGACTTCAGTTTTGACCAGGATCCTTTCAATCTCTTTGTTGGCAATACGCTTACACTGATCGATGAGTATGAGGATTTTGCTCTGCTGGAAAGCGAGCATTTCCGTTTGCTCATCCATAATTCAGAACGAGATGTGCTGGCTGACGCTATTTTATCCGAAGCTGAAACGGCTTATGCCAGTTTGATTGAAAGATATCCGTATACCTTAAAGGATAAGATCCTGATCGAAGCTTACGATGATGCTGATGACTTTGCTGTGCGTGTAGCCGGCGTACCTCACCTGGGGCTATTGGGTGTAAGTTTTGGCGATGTCCTCGCTATCAATACACCCAAAGGTCAGCAACCGGGTACGTACAATTGGGGCCGTACCCTTTGGCATGAACTGGTGCATACTTTATCGATCGGTATTTCAGATTTCAAGCTTCCGCGCTGGTTTGCAGAGGGGCTGGCTGTGTATGAGGAGCAGGTTGCGAAGCAGGAGTGGGGACGTGAGATGCAGTTGGAGTTTATGATGGCTTACGACGAGAATAAGCTACTGGCTTTGTCTCAAATGGACAGAGGGTTTACCCGCCCCACGTTTCAAGGGCAGATTTTACTGAGCTATTTCCACGCGTCACGCATTGTGGGTTTTATTGCAGATCAATACGGATTTGAGGCCATTGTAGAAATATTACAAGGGTTTGCCGCCGGCAAAAATGATGAGCAAAGCATAAAAGATGCAACCGGCGCAAGTCTGGCTGAAATCGATTCGGCTTTTCGCCAAACCCTACAGGCAGAGTATGCTTCCCTCGAGGATGTCATAGATGGGATGCCCAATCCTTTTGTGGAAAGCGAAGAGACCATGCTGGAGCGAATAATCCCCTCAGGGAATAACGAATTTCTCTCCTCATTGCGCACCGGGTATGAATCGTTAAATAACGAATCATGGGATGACGCCATCACGCAATTCCAAAAAGCCCTCGACATATACCCGAACTTTACAGATCCGGGCAATCCATATCAAGGCTTGGCAGCTGCATATCGTGGCAAAGAAGATAAAGAAGCACTGATGTCGATTTTGGAGAAATTTTTAACTGTTTCTGAG
Organism: Rhodothermales bacterium; assembly: GCA_045106435.1. Lineage (GTDB taxonomy): Bacteria > Bacteroidota > Rhodothermia > Rhodothermales > JAHQVL01 > JBCCIM01. The sequence goes on along the minus strand of JBGCEN010000539.1, from coordinate 728 downwards.
CATGGAGTAGAAGAAGCGCGCGAGTTGGGTATGTTGTATTTGGATATGAATCAAAGTGATCAGGCGATCTACTACCTCGAGCGGAGTCTCTATATCGCGCCGTACGAACGAGATGTGCAATCGCAGCTTGCTGAATTGTATGCTGATAAGGCCTCGTATGGAAAAGCAGTACGGGCAAGACAGGCCGTGATCGGATTAAATCCTGTTGACAAAGCAGATGCCTATTATCAGTTTGCACTGGCACTAAAACTCGATGACCGATCAGCTGATGCCAAGCGCGCCGTCTTGCAATCTCTCGAACTTGCCCCCGGATATCGGGAAGCACAAAAATTACTTCTGGAAATTGTAGACAGCCAATTATAAACAGCCAATTGTAGCGTAACGAGTATCTCGAAACTTCTCGTATAAGAGCCAGGAACGTTGAACCTTAAACGCGAAACACATCACATATTAAGCGAAGCGTATATGTGACGCCAATTGTTAGATATGTAAAATCTTCTCCCTTTTGTAAACTTTGGTTTTTCTAATGGCGTACGTTAAAACAACCTAATGCACAGAATCCCTTTCATATCACTTCTGCTGGTATTGCTTTGCCTCACCGGGCAACCAGCCAAAGCGCAAACAGATCATGGATTCAGGTTTGTACGCATTCAATACGGGGAGTCTGGCAATAATGATAGCGGTGGCTGGGGACGTAGAAGAGGTGCACAGTGGGCCCATGATTGGCC
>JBGCEN010000538.1:0-6598 GCA_045106435.1 Rhodothermales bacterium | reverse complement strand
GCATACCGGGCATTGTCTTCATCAATTTTACTAAAGGCTTCATCAATTACCACAAACCTGAACGAATTGCTGCTCGCTCGACTCTGATCCAGGCCAAACTGATACGCGATAGCAGACGCCAGAATGGTATACGCAAGCTTGGCCTTTTGGCCGCCAGATAAGCCGCCGGAGTCTGTGATGTATTTGATCTCCTCATCCGACTCCAGAGAACGCTCGCTAATGTTGAAATCCAGCCAGAAGCGGACATCGGTTACTTTGCGGGTCCAGCGATCATCTTCATTGAAACGATCAATCAGCGTGTTGATTTTATTGAATGTCTTTTCGTTTGATTCCTGCGTATCATGCTGCCCGTCAAATACGTCGCGCAACAACCGTTTGAACTCACGTATTTCAACGTTCTGGGTTGGTTTTGCTTGAAGCTGGATGTAAGTCGATGTTGTGTAGGAAATTGGCCGGAGCGAATGATTCAGCGCGACAACCTTTTCATAGATTTCTTCTTCCTGGCGGAATAAGGCATGTTCAAAAAAGGATATATTTTCCAACAGTTTAGTTTTGAGTAGCTCTCTGAATTTTTTCTCATGCCTGGGTAGATCTTCTTTTTCGATCATGTTCAGAAATCGTTGAAAATCAGGCAAGCTTTCTGGCGAGGCATCTGCTTCGGTTACATCGTATATATGGATGTATTCCTTCATCGACCCAACGAGTTTCGTTGATCGTTTTGCTTGCTTATCAAGCACAGCTTGAAGCTGTTCATCTAGTAATTTTCGGGTAAGGTCGCGTACATCTGCAATGTTGTCCAGTACCGGCTCTCTGGTGACTACCGCTTTAATAGCCGGCGCATACTTGTCCAGTTCATTTACAGGGTAAGCCGTAAGCAATTCTTTGCACCGTATCTCCTGTTTCTGATACCGCAATTGTGCATCTTTCAACAGGGTTTGATCAGACTCGATACCCTTCACCTTGTCAGAAGCCTCATGCATTTCCGTACGCACTTTTCCCAGATCGTCGCGCAGTTGTTTCAATCGATCTGAACTGGCTTCCAAAAGGCGCTTTTCTTTTTCCAGATCCTGGATCTGACGAACAATTGTTTGCCAGTCTATTTCGGAAAAGTGATTGAATCGGGCCAGTGATTTTACACGCTCTATTCGTTTTCTCAGTAAAGATATTTGATCATCGATATTGACGCGTGCCAGGATGTGCTCTTCAAGCTGCTGTCCAAGACGTTGGATTTGCGTTTCTATTGCGAGCATCTTATTGCGATTGTTCCAGCCTAATATGTACTTACTTGCATCGTCTACTCTAAATCGGTCATTCTTTTCATGGAGGCTGCTGTTTTGCTTGATCAAGCCTGTGCGTGTCAGCGCACGCTTGAGGTGTTTAAATTCATGTACTTCGCAGCATACATGATCATACAAGCGAACAATCTCGCCTTTTAGCCAATTTCGATGCGGAGTATCAGGTTTGATTTCAAGTTTGTTGTAGAGCAAGCGGGTATTATCGTTGCTTGATGGTGGTGAAGGTTGGCGTTGCGTAGCTGGTACCCGTGCATACACAATTCGTCCTTGTAACTGCTCGCGGTTCACAAATTCATTGACCCGTTCGTAGTGCACTTCAGGTACAAGGATCCGAAGCGCGAAGCTATGTAGCAACCGCTCAGCCGCTCCCAGCCATTCTGTCTCTTCGTCATCTACTTTGACCAACTCTCCAATAAAAGGCAGATCTTCTGCATCGAGATCAAGTTCGTCGAGCAACCGCTGACGAATGGACAGGTTTTTCGATGGAATCTGACTTTTGCGATTACGGAGAGATTCTAATTCTTGCTGTCGCTCTTTGACGTCTTTATTTAAGACACTCAGGGTCGTTACGATCTCGTCTCTTTCAGGCTCAAGCGCTTTCAGCTTGTCAGTGATGATTTTTTGTTCTTCTTGTCCCTTTGTCAGCAGGCTGTTAAAGGTGTTCTCATCATGGACTGCTGGCCATTCCATGTATTGAAGGTGTGATTCAAACTCGTCCGACTGTTTTCGGGCACGATCGCGGTCTTGAGAACGCGTTTGTATCTGCTGTTCGATGGTTCTGATCTGGTGCCCCACTTTATCGGTATTGATCGCAATATCCAGATCTCGTTCGCGAGTCTGTAACCGCCCCAGTTCCAGGTTGGCGGCCTCCAGATTATGCTGCGCACGTTCCTGGTGCTCCATGTTTTCAGCAAACCCTGCTGCTAAAAGATCGAGTTCGCATCGTGCAAAATATCCTGGTACGGCTTCGACACAATGTTTTAGCCGTACCGACTCCCTGGTCAACGCCTCGTAGTTGTCACCAATTTTGACAATTGGCCGCAGCATATCTCGCTGTTTTTTTGCTACGTTGATGGACTGATAGGTATGGGTCAGGTCCTCAAAATGCCGGCGCAGATCCTCTATGGTCTGCCCGATATCAGCCGCTTCCAGCATATGATTTCTGACAAACGAATTCAGGTCCTTGATGGCTTTGATGCTCACCGTCTGATTAAACAAGTCGAGTGCTTTCTCGGAGCGGAGTCCAAAAGCCCGCCGAAACCGTTTGCTGTATTCGGTAAATTTATCGAATATTTCAGCACCAAGTCCGTCCAGGATGCGTTTAAGTGTACGAATGTTTTCAAAGCTGGAAAAATGCTCGGCAATAGAAAGATGTCCCGGACCAACGATATACATCTTCTTTAATTGATCGCTTTGAAAATAAAACACCTGTCCGAGTGTGATCCGTTCAGCTGTGCCTTCATTCGCAAAGGTTGCGAGCAATACCGAATATTCATTTTTGTCGCGCAAAAACCGGGTCTGACTTTGTTGAGATTCCTCTCCTTTATATTTATCGAACGCCCCCTGCACATAAGAACGCTCGTTGCGCTCTTTTTTATTAACGGCCCCGGAAGCCAGGTTATAGCCACGCTTGATGTTGGGGACGAGCAACGTAATCAGTGCATCTACCAGCGTGGATTTACCTGATCCATTCGACCCCGTCAGCAACGCCGTTCCACCTTTTGGTGTGATCGTCCAGATTTTGTTGTGAAACGTACCCCAGTTATAGATCTCAAGTTTTTCAAGACGATAACCGGTCAGCATGTTGTCGCTCTGAAATTCAATGGCTGGTGATTGCATGATTTTCTAGCTTTTCTTTGATGGATTCGAGCATTTCGGCTGAGATCTTTGCCTTCAGTATGCGGCGTACTTCATAAACCTTCTCCGCATCGCTTGTTGACAATGGTGTGAGAAATCCCATGTCTTTGACGCGATTGATGGCGCGGTCAATTTTGTCGATAAGCCGGGTATCATCAGTTTGTTCAGTAAAAAAGGGGCGCATTGCTTCGTGGAGCTCTTCGTGGCTTGCGACGAGGCGAGGAGAATCGATATCACCTGTGTCATGTTGAAGTAATCGTTCACGCAGCAGTACGCAGAGCAAGGTGGTCTGATAGTTCAGGGGATGCCGGCTGGTAAGCCGGGGCAACCCCTCATCTTCGGCCTCTTTTTCTCCTTGCAGGAAAGCAAATCCTTCTCCTTCGCTTACGTGCACATGAAGCCCAATTTGGGCAAAGTAGGTGCCGATTTCTTTTCTGTGCCTGAGCAGAAGCGTCCACACTGCTTCGTCGTCATAGTTTACCACGCCCTTCAGCAAATGAATCAACACCGGCGCAAAAGGAGGATATTTTGACTCCAGGGATAACATGGGTGCAGTCGACATATTTTTAGCGGGTAAAAATAATGCGCGGCAATGAAATTTCACGCATCAGGTTATTCGGGCTTTTGATGGTTACAGACTCGGTAACTGAATCGTCGATTGTGTGACGGCGGGTATCGGTGGCAATGGCCATATAAGTTATCACCTCAGAAAGCCCGCGTTCCACAGGAAAAGCTTCAACAACATCGCACAGGGTTGCCTGAGATTTGTACATTAACACGTCCTCGATATGCTGCTCCAACTGATCACGCTCGACCGTGAACAGATCGAAGAGCTCTGATATATCGAGACCTTCCAGTTCTTCTTCATCAATCTCCATGGGTTTATGATCAAAACGTGGACGATCTGGTGGGCTCCAGAGCCGGCGTTCCATATGCAAGTTAAGCATCGGCTTACCTTCTGCGTCAAAGAAATCACGTTCCTGCGGCGGCTTTTCTTTGACATCGATGGCGCATTTCTTGATTTCATCGACCAACTCGAACACCCGGCGGTTTTCCCGCAACTGTGCTTCTTCCAGCATGCGGCGCAACTGTTGCGCAAGCCGGTGATTCGACTGCACGATTCGCACGCCCGCTTCGCTCAGATGGTGCGTGATATTCCGGAGGATATTGCTGTTTTGAATGTCTTTTGTTAGTTCCGGCAACGCAAATACACGTTCGAGTAAGTTTCGTAGCTCTTGTTTGCGGGTTGGTGAAATGAGAAACTGCCAAAAAGCATTAAAACTACGCCCTTGATCAGAATCGGCCAGGGCAGTATCTGCATCGAGGACGTACCCTACGATGTCTCCCTTTGTCGCATCTTCAAGAAGACGCTGCTCCTGGACGCTACGCGTTATGTCCCGGAAGTTGCCTTCAACTTCTCTGAAATCAGCCAACAGCCGGCGGGCTTCTTCACTGGCTTTGTAAAACCGTTCTTTTATCTGTGTATCGTTATAACGGTCTACCAACCCGTTTTCCTGAATCTCTGCAATGCGTTGTTCAAGCTCTGCTTTTTGCTGCTGAAGTTGCCGGATGCGTATCTCAACATCCTCGGTGCTTTCGTCTACAATCTCATTCAGCAGCCCGAAAATTTGTAAAAACCGAGACTCCGTACCGATAAATGATGATTTTTTGAGATCTTCCAGCCACTGTAACGCCCGTTCGGCATCTGGAGTTAATTCGTAAACAGGCTCATCAGAAGCGGCTTCGTAGTACTTGCGCAGATATTCGTGATGTTTGCTACACCAGGCGCTCAAGTATTTACGCGGACTCGATTTATAGCTGTCAGGCGTATGTGATCGAAGTGTATCGAGCAAGATTTCCAGATGCTCGATTAACTCGTTTTGCGGGATCGTAACGCGCGGTTTTTGCTTGAACTGAGCATGCAGAAAACTCAGAATCAGCGGCGCGTTGGGACTCCGCAGTAATCGTAACGTAATATTTGTTTCAAGATGTTCTTTTACGTCGTCGTGTGTCATGGCCCCTGGGCATTCTGATACTTACCTGGATCATTTAAAATACGTGCTTTCCGCTACAATACGAATACGATGTTTAATGTAAAAACAAGGGGTGTCATCATATTGTCACACTTGTATTTCGGTTTGAAAAAGTGCAAGAAATCAATGCTTTCTGAAGCCGATCTCTACTGAACGCCTGGTATTTCTTTTTCCAATGGTTTAATACGTTATTCAAGCGGCCCAGCGGCATTGCTTGGTCCAGGGTGTTTGTATTCTATGAAACACAGCACTAATTTTGGATCGACGCTTATGCATGTGTCAATGATTCAAGTTCATTTTTCAGCCCTTTATGAAAACAAGTGATTTTATATACAATTTGCCGCAAGAGCTTATTGCTCAAAAACCCTTAGACCAGCGTGATAGCAGTCGCTTAATGGTCCTTCATCGTGACACGGATCTCATCGAAGACAGGCAGTTCCAGGATGTATCCAGTTATTTCCGTGAAGGAGATATTATCATTGCAAATGACAGCAGAGTAATTCCGGCACGCATATATGGGCATAAATACAAGACCGGTGGCAGAATAGAGTTTCTGTTGCTTTCCCAGATTGATTCAACGCATTGGGTTGCGATGGGAAAGGGTAAAAAATTAACGCCAGGAGTTGAAATTGTTCTTCATGATAGACATGGCAATGATACAGCAATTGTCGCAGCCATCAGTAAGGTTCTTGATGGACCGTTGCGTGAAATTGAATTCAATGTACCTACAACTACATTTCTAGACAAAGTCGGCATCACACCATTGCCCCCCTATATAGAAGGGCAATTGGATAACCCGGAAAGGTATCAAACTGTATTTAGTAATATTGAGGGTTCAGCAGCCGCCCCTACTGCAGGCCTTCATTTTACCAAAGAGCTTATCAGCACATTAGCATCTAAAGGCGTGCTGTTTGACACGTGTACACTTCACGTTGGTTTAGATACGTTCAAGCCGTTAGCTGTAGAGGATGTTGAAGATCATTTAATTCATAGCGAGTGGATCAGTCTAACAAAGGAGACGGCGCAGCGAATAAATGAGGCTAAATCTAAAGGAGGAAGGGTGATTGCCGTAGGGACTACAACTGCACGTGTCCTGGAAACGGTAGGTCTGCGATCAAATGGCATATCTGGAAGCCTTCAAAATATAAGTCACGAGGATTCTCTGAATCGCATAGCTGAAACCACCGAACTCGCTGGGTATGAGGGCTTTACCGATTTATTTATATACCCGGGATACAAATTCAATACAGTAGATGCTTTGCTGACCAACTTTCATCTTCCTCAGTCGAGTTTGATGTTGATGATTTCAGCATTTGCGGAGGCGAAGCAAATCAAGATGGCCTATCAGAAGGCAATAGCATTGAAATATCGTTTCCTGTCTTTAGGTGATGCCATGCTGATTCTTTGAGGGAA
>JBGCEN010000537.1:0-14143 GCA_045106435.1 Rhodothermales bacterium | reverse complement strand
GGCGTATGTGCGTTGGCTGGATATGGAAACTCTTCGATGACTTCTTTCAGAATGGCTTGTCGTTTCTCCCAGTCAAGGAAACTATATCTAAAGCCATTTAGCACGATCTCACGTAATTGCTCGATGGATATCCCGCTTTTTTTGTAAACGAGCCATAGCTCATCAGTTACCGTCGTTCTGCTAAAAAGCCGATTATCGGTATTGATGGTGACTGGAATGCCGGCATCTACATATTGTTTAAGCGGATGTGTTTCGTAATCTGCTACAACTTTGGTTTGCACATTGCTTGTAGGGCAGATTTCCAGCGGGATTTGATGATCAACCATGTATTTGATGAGATCATCATCCTGATGAAGGGAGGTGCCATGTCCGATTCTGTGCGCACCACAGAAGAATAAGGCCTGTCGAATAGACGCGGGTCCCCAGGATTCGCCGGCGTGAATGGTCAGGTTGAGCAAATGATTGCGCGCGTAGTAAAACGCACCCAGGTGATCAGTAGATGGATTCCCGGCTTCGCCGCCGGCCAAATCAAACGCGCTAACGCCTTTTTTCTGATAGGCAACCGCAAGCTCTGCCTGTCGCAATGAAGCACTTTCAAACCGATCGCGTAATCCACAAATTATAACGGATGTGTGGATGCCAAAGTCTTTCTCGGCATTTTTCAGGCCATCAAGTACTGCATCGAGTACTGCTTCTAGAGACAGGCCTTCTTCTATGTGCAAGATTGGGGCAAAGCGGACTTCCAGATACTGTACGTTCTCCCGTGCATTGTCTTCTGCAAGTTCATACGCAATACGCGAAAGGGTCTGGCGAGACTGCATCAGTGGGATGGTATACTTAAACCAGCTCAAAAACGCTTCGAGGGTATCGGACTTGTCAATATCTTTCAATATTAAGTTGAGCCCCTCGATGTTGTCCGATGGGAGGATCTCCATTTTGCCCTGCGCCTTCGCTTCTTCGAGTAACGTGCTGAGCCGGAGTGATCCATCCAGGTGGCAGTGAAGCTCTGCTTTGGGCCATGTTTTTATTTCTTCGATCGATAAATTATTGTCAACTACAGTCTTTTGAGACAAGGTTGTATCAGCTTGATTTGAGAGAATAAAAGAATTATTTAAAAGGGGTAAATCGTTAAATTAGTCATGTATGTCGTTGGCACATGACGGAACACGTTTAAAACCGGTTCGTTTTGAGAAGAAATCGGAAAGAGAAGCCCCAAATCTTCACAATTGAGAAGCAATATTTGGAGCTTTTTTTGAATATCTTTTCGAATGTAGGGTTCCTCGGCACGGCAATTGGTATATTTATACCACCTAACGCTCGAAACACATTAACATATAGGGAAAGAATATGGGTAGCCTAGGACCATTTGAGATTATTCTGATCTTCTTGGTCATTCTTCTAGTATTCGGAGCCAAGCGTATTCCGGAAATCGCCCGGGGTCTTGGTAAAGGAATTCGTGAATTCAAAACCGCCACCTCAGAAATCAAAAATGAACTGACGGTTGATACGAATCAAATGCGTCCGCCGACGCACACAACGGCTCCGCGCCAGGATGCTTACCAGGCACAGCCTGCAGAAGTACCAGCGCAGCCAGCGGCCAGCGAAAGTCCAAAAGCAGCTGATTCAGGTGATGCATAGGCATGATATATAGCACTTTTGGTGAGGCCCAAAAAGCCTTGCATGGAGGCGAGACCAGCTGTGAAGCGCTGGTCTCTTCTTTTTTATCCCAAATTGATGGTCAGAACAAGGAACTGAATATTTTCATTTCTACTGATCGGGAGGGTGCTATTGCCAGGGCAAAAACGTTGGATGCCATGATGGCGGAAGGCAAGCGCCTTCCTTTGGCCGGCATGGTGATGGGCATTAAGGACGTGATCTGCATCAAGGGGAAGCCCGTGACGTGTGGATCCAGAATCCTTGAAGGATTTGAGTCCCTGTTCGATGCTACCGCGATTGAACGCTTATACGCGGCCGGTGTTATTTTCATTGGGAAAACGAATTGCGATGAATTTGCAATGGGGTCTTCTAATGAGAACTCATACTACGGTCCTGTTAAAAACCCTGTGAATCCGGCCTATGTGCCGGGTGGATCTTCTGGCGGTTCTGCCGCTGCAGTGGCTGCAAAGATGTGCCACACTTCACTGGGGTCTGATACAGGAGGATCTGTTCGTCAGCCGGCCGCTTTTTGTGGCGTGATCGGGTTGAAGCCTACGTATGGACGAATCAGTAGATACGGACTTGTTGCATACGCCTCTTCGTTTGACTCTATCGGCATCCTTGGGCATAGCGTTGAGGATATAGCGCTGGTTTTAAATATTGCAGCCGGCCATGATAAAAACGATTCGACAAGCGTCTCTGTGCCGGTTGAGGATTATGCGTCCAGATTAACAGGTTCTGTAGAAGGGTTGACGATTGGTTTACCCGCAGAATACTATGCAGAAGGCCTGGATCCTGAAATTGAAGCGTTACTTAAAGTGCAAATTGAAGCCCTTAAAAAGGCCGGCGCGCGTATTAAGGACGTTTCATTACCGCATACTGAATACGGGACTGCGACGTATTACATATTAGCAACTGCAGAAGCGTCCAGTAATCTCGCACGTTATGATGGTGTACGATATGGATATCGCGCGGATATGAAAGCCGTCCGCAAGCAGATGCAGGAAGAGCAGAAAAACCTGGAAAAGCAGCTTGCACAGGCCAGAGCACAAGGCGCGGATGAAGATGTTGCCGTGCTCATGGATGCGTTAAGTGGTCAGTCATCTCTGTTGAATGAAATGTACGTGCGCTCTCGCACTGAAGGGTTTGGAGAGGAGGTAAAGAGACGCATTATGCTTGGCACCTATGTGTTGTCCTCTGGATACTATGATGCCTATTACGGCAAGGCGCAGCGGGTGAGAAACTTGATTCGGCAAGATTTTGATCGGGTGTTTGAAGAGGTTGATGTACTGTTGACGCCGGCGACGCCTACGCCGGGATTTGAGTTGGGAAGCAAAGTTGCAAACCCGCTTGAAATGTATTTAGAAGATATTTATACGGTTACTGCAAATCTTGCAGGAATTCCTGGTCTGGTTATCCCGATAGGGAATCATTCGAAAGGACTTCCAGTTGGAATGCAACTCTTGGGTCGGCATTTTGAAGAAGGAGTTTTGTTGCAGGTAGGAGATGCAGCATTGAAAGTTGTTGGTTCTTAGCGGTTCGTACTTGACCCTTGCAAGACAACTCTGACAATCAGCAACTAATAATAACTACAAACAAAGAACTGAATATAGAATGAGTATTTTAGTCGGAAATGATACGCGCCTTATTGTTCAAGGCTTTACGGGGAAAGAAGGGACTTTTCATGCAGAGCAAATGATTGAATATGGCACACCGCTGGTTGGCGGTGTTACGCCAAAGAAAGGTGGCCAAAAGCATCTTGATCGGCCCGTGTTTAATACGGTTGCTGATGCAGTAAAAGAAGAAGGAGCAAACACATCTATTATTTTCGTCCCTCCTCCGTTTGCCGCCGATGCAATTTTAGAAGCTGCAGATGCCGGCATCAAAGTAATTGTGTGTATCACAGAAGGTATTCCTATCCGTCATATGATCCCTGCATATGATTTTGTGCAGAAAAAAGGCGCTACGCTGATTGGCCCGAACTGTCCTGGTCTGATTACGCCTGGAGAAGCCAAAGTTGGTATCATGCCGGCAATGATCTTCTCACCAGGTCCTATTGGTCTTATTTCTCGCTCAGGTACATTGACTTACGAAGCCGTAGATCAACTGACACGCGAAGGTCTTGGCCAGAGTACTGCTGTTGGTATTGGAGGAGATCCAATCATTGGAACGCGTCATATCGATGCGCTTCGACTATTTGAGAATGATCCCCAAACCGAAGCTGTAGTGCTTATTGGTGAGATTGGTGGAACAGCTGAAGAAGAAGCTGCTGCCTACGTGAAATCTGAAATGACGAAGCCTGTCTTTGCCTTTATCGCAGGTGCTACAGCGCCTCCGGGACGAAGAATGGGACACGCCGGCGCCATCATCTCTGGTGGTACAGGTACCGCTGAAGAGAAATTTGCTGCGCTTGAAGATGCAGGTGCTGTTGTTGTGAAAAACCCGGCCCTTATTGGCGAAACAGTAAAACGTCACTTAAGCACCGCTGTTTAAAATCAAAAGTCGAAAGTTAAAAGTTAAAAGGGTGTTTTTACTTTTAGCTTTTGACTTTTGACTTGAACTCCCCCTTGTTTTGAAAATCAAAGATGCAAAGTTTGTTAAAGGGGCCGCAAGTTGGTCTGGATTATTAGAGGAAGGTGTGCCTGAGATCGCCTTTGTTGGCCGGTCTAATGTGGGCAAAAGCTCTTTGATTAATATGCTCGCCGGCCGAAAGGCACTTGCGCGGACGAGTAACACACCAGGGAAAACGCAAGAGTTTAATTATTACCTGATCAACGATAATCTGTATTTCCTGGATTTGCCTGGGCTTGGATACGCAAAAGTCTCCAAGGCGCAGCGCGAGAAATGGGAGAAGTTAATACTCGGATATCTGGGCACACGAGAACCACTAAAGCTCGTCGTCCATCTGGTTGATAGCCGGCACGATCCTACGCGCCACGATCAGAAAATTATGGAAGCAATGAAGGGAAGGCCCGATCCTTACCTCATTGTTATGTCGAAAGCTGATAAGCTGTCTAATAACAAGCAGCAGGCTTCCAAAAAAAGGCTGGGGAAATTGCTGAAAGAAACAGGTGTTGTTGCGCCTGCTATTATGGCATCCATTAAAACAAAAATCGGCCGAGACGAGATCTGGGAAAAAATCCAGACGTCCTTAGGCTGATTTCCATTTTTCTAGCTGTGCCTGCGCATATTCTTATGATTGTTGGCACATGAACAATCTGACGACGAATTGATTATGGGGCAAACTGTACTAATTACCGACGCTGTTTCTCCTGTTTGTATTGAATTGCTTGAGCAGGAAGGGTTCAATGTAAATCTACAGTTAAAGAAATCTAAAGAAGAACTAAAAGTTCTTGCTGCCGAAGCAGATGGATGGATCATCCGGAGCGGCACACAAATAACGCCAGACCTGATCGATGCAGCCGATGGGTTGCAGGTAATTGGCCGGGCCGGCGTTGGCGTCGACAATGTCAATCTTGATGCGGCAACCAGGAAGGGCATTCTTGTCATTAATGCGCCGGATGGAAATACGGTATCTACGGCAGAGCATACGTGCGCGATGTTGCTGGCACTGGCACGCCATATTCCGCAAGCAAATGCGTCTTTAGCCGGCGGTGCCTGGGAGCGAAAGTCATTTACCGGTGCTGAAGTTGAGGAAAAAGTACTGGGCGTAATTGGTATCGGTAAAATAGGCCGTGCTGTTGCGTACCGTATGCAAAGCTTCGGTATGAAGATTCTCGGGTTTGACCCCGTGTTGTCCAAAGAGGCCGCTGAACGACTGGGTATTGAACTGGTTGGCTTGGATGAGATCTTTGCCGAAAGTGATTTCATCACGGTACATACACCGCTTAACGATGCGACCAGGGGTATTGTAGGTACGGCTACGCTGGCAAAATGTAAGCGCGGTGTTCGTATCGTGAATTGCGCCAGAGGCGGTATTGTAGATGAAAAAGCACTACTGGCTGCCCTTGAAAGCGGGCAGGTAGGCGGTGCTGCGCTGGATGTGTACTCACAAGAACCGCCGCCGGAAGGACTTGAAGGATTGCTTCGCCACCCGAATGTGGTCGCAACGCCGCACATTGCTGCGTCAACCGGAGAAGCGCAGGAGAAAGTGGCTCGTCAAATTACAGAACAGGTCATACTCGCTCTCAAGGGAAAACCTGTGAGCACTGCTGTGAATGCGCTCGCGATCAAGATGGCCGGCCAGAGCGAAGTACAACCCTTTCTGCGTCTTGCAGAAAAACTCGGTCGCATCGCGCGTCAGTTATCCAATGGGATGCTGAAAAAGGTTAAGGTATCATGCCAGGGAGATGTCCCACATCGTTATGCAGATGTACTCAGCATTGCTGTGCTAAAGGGTATGCTGGATGATGTGCTAAGCGAGCCTGTAAACCTCATCAATGCCTCGGTGTTGGCTGAGAATATGGGGCTTACAATTGAAGAACAACGTGGCTCTTCTCCCGGTAGCTTTACAAACCTGATAGAAGTAATTCTCGAAACTGCAGATGGCACACGACACGTGAGTGGTACTGTGTTCGGTTCAGACGATCCGCGCCTCGTGCGTGTTGATGAGTATAATGTAGAGGTGAAGCTGGAAGGCCGGCTCATGTTCTATAAAAATGAAGACCGCCCGGGTATGGTTGCCGCAGTTGGGGGGATATTGGCTGAATCTGGAATTAACATCGGCGTCCTGCAATTGGGACGAACCGGTGGCAGGGGAGGCATTGCGCTCACAGCACTAAGTGTGGATGATGATATCTCAGATGATGTTGTAAACCAGATTGAAGCCCTCGATGGCGTTCAGGGCGTGAAGCTCGTTTACTTGTAGATATTAGACGTGTCCCAATCAGATCTTGCTGGTTGGGACACGCTTATGGATTTGCATTCTCAGCGACAGGGTCCGGGAAAGCCGCAATGTCTCCAACAATGCCATGAGCAATGTATTTCATAATCAACTTGGCATGATGCCGGCCATTCTCGATAAACCATCGACTGGTTTTGAGTCCACCACAAACGGTGCCGGCCATAAACATCCCCGCGCGTTCCGTTTCGAACGTATGTTCGTTGTGAATGGGTGTGTTGTATTCATCTGAGTTGATGGTTATGCCCAGTGTCTTCAGAAACGCATAATTGGGCTGATAACCCGTCATCGCAATAACCCAGTCATTTTCTACTACGACCTCCCCATCAGGTGTGTTGAGATGTAAACTGGATTCTGTAATGCGAAGGAGCGTACTGTTGTAGTACGCCTTGATTGCCCCCTCTTTTATCCTGTTTACAAGATCAGGCCGGATCCAGTATTTTACTTTTTCCGATATTTCGTCGCCTCTCACAATAATTGAAACCCGGGCGCCGGCGCGATGGCATTGCAGGGCGGCCTTGGCTGCAGAATTCTTTGCGCCAATGATCGCTACTTTTTGTCTCGCATATCGAAACGGTTCAGTGAAATAATGCGTGACCTTTGGAAGATCATCTCCCGGGACCTGCAATGTATTAGGCAGGTCGAAGAAACCCGTGACCACAACCACTTTGCGGGTTGTATATGTTGATTTAGCCGTTATAACTGAAAAAGCCCCATGCTCTCCTTCAACTGTCTCAACCTTTTCAAATAAGTTGATATCGAGTTTTTCGGCGGAAGCAACCTTTTGATAGTATGAGAGCGCTTCTTCTCTCGTTGGTTTGGCACCGCGGGTAGGAAACGGGTGATCTCCAATCTCCAGCAATTCAGCCGTAGAGAAGAATTCCATATTTAGGGGATAACCCGTCAATGAGTTTGTTAGGGCACCCTTATCAATTATCTTGGCACTTAGTCCCTCTCGTTGTGCTTCGATAGCACAAGCGAGACCTACCGGGCCGGCGCCAATAATTATAACATCATACATAATATTCTGGCTGAAATAGTCTGGGTTAAAACGTTACTACGGCTTCCATGTTGCGCCCTGGATGCCATGCCCCAGATACCATGCCCCAGATACCATGCATGCTCCAGATAGCACAGTGTAAACTAACGCCCTTGGTTATGACGAAAGAAACAGTATTATCCTACCTGACAGGTGAACATACGCATGTGCATCCGCAGAGCGTATTGCAAGGCTGCTCCTGGGAAATTGCCGGACAACGACTTGGTCAGTCTCCGCATTCCATATACCGTATCCTGAACCATATTATTTTCTGGCAAGATCTCTATCTGGCAAGGATGAACGGACAAGACTCAAGGTCACCTGATAAGCCTTCAACGGGGTGGCCGGGGGCTATAAAACCAGAAAGTGCTGATGATTGGTCGAAGACCGTAGCATTGTTTTCCAAGGGCTTGGAAGTGTCGGTTTCAATTGCAGAAAGCCGGGCGTTAGAAGAGAAGATCCCAACCTTCAGAAACGCCAGTCTGGGAGAGTGCCTCGTTTTTCTGGCATTGCACAATGGTCACCATCTGGGCCAAATTATTACAATGCGTCAAGCCCTGGGTGAGTGGGGAGAGCGTAAAGACGTGTGGACTGTGTAAGGTATTGTTGCGAAAATAATACAGCGGGAAATAATACAGCGGGAAATAATACAGCGCGAAAAGATGCAGTGGAAAATAACTGTTCTCCTCACTCTTTCTCGCGCCGCTCCTTTATCAAACCTATTAGAAATAGAATTTTTCTATTCTAAGTCTTTTAAAATCAGTTATTTGACTGATTTCTCAGGGTCCTGAAAAAATCCTGAATAAGGCCGGCAGCCGGCTCTGCTTCTACGCCGGATACGATATCTACATAGTGGTTCAATCTACGGTCTTGAGGGATGTTGTAAATTGTAGAAGCTCCTCCCGCTTTTGAGTCAAATGCACCAAATACCAATCGCTCAAGTTTCGCCCACATCATTGCGCCGGCGCACATCGGACAGGGCTCAAGTGTAACATAGAGACTGCACTCTTTCAGGTATTTTGAGCCAATGGTCTCACAAGCGGCTGTAATGGCAATCATTTCAGCGTGAGCTGTTGGGTCTTTTAGCTGTTCAACCATGTTGTGGCCACGGCCAACCAAGATGCCTTTGTGCACTACTACAGCACCCACGGGTATTTCTTTTTGTTCATAAGCGTGTTCTGCTTCACGCAATGCCATCTTCATCCAGCGTTTATCTGGTTCCAGGAGGAGGGATAGACTCATGATGGGAGTTTTGTTTAGCTACAAAGGAATAATAATATAATCAGCCAAGCCTAGGTCGTGTAGACAATTAGCAGGGAAAAGAGCATTCGATGGCATTTTTGTTCAGATCAAGGCGCTTTTTGTGTTCGATGCAGCGCATCGGGCGCAAAAAGGAACGCAGATATGAGCAAAAAGGACGCGATATGCATATTGCAAGTTAATTGTCTACACGACCTAGCCTTTAATACATTGGACAAAGACGAAGAGAAGTGGTATTTAACTGCGGAAGTACTTTGGTCAGACCTATTAATTCAAATTAAACCAACCTCCCGATATGGCTGGAATTTTACTTGATGGAAAAGGCTTGTCTCGCCAACTTGAAAATGAGCTGGCTGAAAGAGTTGCAGTAATTATTGAAAAAACGGGACAGACACCGATTTTAGCCACTATTCTGGTTGGCGACGATCCCGCATCTGCTACGTATGTCAAAATGAAAGGCAATGCGTGTAAACGTGTAGGCATGAGTTCTGAACGCGTAATCCTGCCAGAGGAAACCACTACGGAAGAACTACTGGTGGTGATCAATCAGCTGAATATGAGTCCCAATGTGCACGGCATTTTGCTGCAGCATCCAGTGCCCTCCCAAATTGATGAACGCGCGTGTTTTGATGCCATAGCCATTGGGAAAGATGTAGATGGCGTTACCACCGCCGGCTTTGGTCTTATGGCTATGAAAGAGGAAGCGTTTGGTTCGGCTACGCCGGCGGGTATCATGCGTTTGTTAAAGCATTATGACATTCCTTTAGAAGGCAAACATGCGGTTGTTATCGGAAGAAGTCCGATTCTAGGCAAGCCCATGGCATTTATGCTGCTCAACGAAAACTGCACCGTTACCATTTGTCACTCGCGTACGCAAAATCTGGAAGATCATGTGCGACAGGCAGATATCATCGTTGGTGCGGTTGGGCGTCCTGAATTCATTCGTGGATCATGGATAAAACCCGGTGCTGTGGTTGTTGATGCCGGCTATAATCCAGGACCTGTTGGGGACATCGAGATCTCTGCGATCATTGATACATGTAGCGCATACACGCCGGTGCCGGGAGGCGTCGGGCCGATGACGATTGCTACACTCATTGCCCAAACCGTGGAAGCAGCAGAAAAGACGATGGCGTAGCCGATGAATTAATCTCAA
Source organism: Rhodothermales bacterium (assembly GCA_045106435.1). Lineage (GTDB taxonomy): Bacteria > Bacteroidota > Rhodothermia > Rhodothermales > JAHQVL01 > JBCCIM01. The sequence continues at coordinate 4,171 of JBGCEN010000537.1, read as the reverse complement.
TGCATGTTTCCCATTTCCCTTGGGAAAACTAGGGAGACCAGTTGTTTTATGTGTCTCGTGGTACCGTTGAGAATTGGAAATTCCTTGCTCAGTAATCGATATTTGAGGCTTTACTCTTTGGGGAAAAAGACGAACCAAGGAATCCTGTGCATTAAATATTTCTATGTTCTATATTTCGTAAGCTTTACGCTAAGTATAGCCTCGCCTGTTGTCATTGGCTATGAGGAGTGTTTGTGAGAAGGTGATATCAATACATAGCACGCGTCTCTCTTCATGAAACCTCGGAAGTCGGACTGTGACGTGTGCCCACCAAGTATTGCATACTTTCCTGGCAAGGCGATTCCCTCTGATTAGAGACGATCATCTCGGATGAATTTCCACTTATCTACTACCCTTGGACTATCTCAAAAGATAGACATGTGGAAGAGCGCACTGTGCACTCTTTTGCGCGTATTCTTTTTAAGCATTTTCTTGATTGGTGCTACCGCATTTAACGCGACCGTGCTGTCTGCAGCCGGTGCAGCTACGCTGGATCCAATCGCTTTTACTGATCCGTTAGACTTTGCAGTGAGTCATGAGACGGCTGAAGCGGGGGATGAGATAAATAAATTTGATCCTGTTGAAGACGAGGTATCTGCAGATCTTTTAGATCCGGAAGTAACGCCTGTCGTATCCACAGCTGTGGAGGTTGAGCATGCTGCAAGGGCATCAAACATGATAGCGCCGGGAGCAATGACGGCTGCTGCAGACGGAGAACCGCCCCCTCTATGGCTGGTTATTCCATTCATGCTGCTCTTGATCATGATTGCTACGGGGCCGCTCTTTTACGCGCATCATTGGCACCACCACTATCCAAAATATTCGGTCGGTTTTGGTATTCTGGTCGTAGCCTACTATGTGTTTTCGCATAACACAACGCCCGTTTTTCACGCGATACAGGAGTACCTTTCATTTATAGCTTTGGTCGCCTCCTTGTTTATTGCAGCAAGTGGTATTTATCTGGGCATCAATGCCAAGGGGACCCCTTTCAACAATGTGCTCCTGCTCCTTGCCGGCTCTGTTATCGCCAATGTGATCGCTACAACGGGTGCAGCGATGCTTTTCATTCGCTCCTATATGCGGCTGAATAAAGGCCGGCTGAAAGCCTACCACATTGTATTCTTTATCTTTTTGGTGGCGAATATAGGCGGTGCATTAACGCCCATTGGCGATCCACCGCTTTTCCTGGGCTTTCTTCGAGGGGTGCCGTTTTTCTGGACGCTTACGCATGTCTGGTATATCTGGCTGCCTACCACCTTGCTTTTGCTCCTGATCTTTTATGTGATTGATACGCGCAATAAAGAAGGAGGAAATGTACCCAACCCTGGTGAATCGGTTATCAGTATCAAGGGCGTGAAGAGCTTCATCTGGATTGCCATCATCATTGTTAGCGTATTCATCGACCCTAACGTGCTGCCTTTTGTCCCTAATTTGTATAAGGAATTTCATATTCCTTTTGGCATTCGCGAGATGATCATGTTTCTCGTCGCATTCCTTGCATACAAATTTGCAGACAAAGAGTGCTTTGAAAAGAATGAGTTTTCCTTTGAGCCTATCAGAGAAGTGGGGTGGTTGTTTCTGGGGATTTTCGCGACGATGCAGCCGGCGCTACAGCTCATTAGCGATTTTGCAAAGGAGAATGCAGACAACCTCGGTGTAAGCGTATTTTACTGGGGGACAGGTTCGCTATCCGGAATTCTGGATAATGCGCCAACCTATTTGAATTTCCTCTCTGCTTCAATGGGTAAGTTCGGACTCAATGTAGACGATCCTGAGGCCGTTAGGCAGTTTGCCGAAGCTTCGGCTGCGCATCCGGAAAGCTGGTTTTATCTACAAGCAATTTCTGTTGCAGCTGTATTCTTCGGAGCACTAACCTACATCGGTAATGCCCCCAACTTTATGGTGAAGGCTATCGCGGAGGGGAATGGTGTAAGAACCCCTTCATTCTTTGGTTACCTCGCCCGATATTCGCTGCCCATCCTGATCCCTGTTTACTTCTTGCTATGGCTCATCGTTTACAGTGGGTATGTACTTTAATGGAAGTTTTTAGTGGTTAGTAATTAGTTTTTAGTATGAACCGTATTAGATGAGAAAACTCTTTAAATTGGTACCTTCTTAAGGGAGGAGAAATGTAATATTATTGTTTTCTTCCTTAACGAATAATTATATGCTATAAGATCTTTCCAGTAGTTAGGTACTAAAAACTAACCACTAAAAACTAACCACTAAAAACTAAGATTGGAAAAGCTCATCCGTGAATTAATCCCGCATGACCCTACAATGGGGCTTTATGTGGTGCCTGATATTCCTTTTAAGAAGCTGCACAATGCGATAGAGGATTATGCGAAGAAAGTGCGCCGGAGAGACGTGGTGGCCCTGTATGACGCAACACTAATGGGCTCGGCGAAGGATGGTGCGTTATTTTTGCACGACCGGATCGTGTTTCAAAATAATAATCTGGAGCCGGGCTATGATGTCTTGTATGAAGACATCGTCCAGGTTGAGTTGAAGAAGAAAATGATTGGCGGGCAGCGTCTGCATCTCACTGTTAATCGCGGTCGCGCTACAATCAATCTGGAGCTGGACTTTTCTGGTAAATCAAAAGCGGCGCCCTTTGTGGCCAGATTACTGGAAGACATCATGTTCAAGTCGATTGACGTGGAGATGGAGCGTGAGCCGAAACTGAGGCGTGATGAACCGCTGCCAAGAGGCTCAGGAAATACGGATGTTCGGGTAGTGGAGGAGACGTTGATCGCACTGGTACGTGATGGCCGGCTATCGGAAGACGACTTCAGGGAAATGATGCGTTTGTTGAACCGATAAGCACACGTTTGCATAACGGAAGAGAAAGAAGAAGAGTCTCTGACATTTTATTATCAAATCTTCCGTGTAAGATCATTCTTGTCTTGCACTAATACAGTTATTTCTGGTATTGGATTAGGATTTAGAGTGTATGTTTGAGTGTTCGAATACGAACACTTGATGCTTTGAATTCGAACAGTAATTCGCCTTTTTTAGCTCTTTTTTGCCCGTTTTTGCATGTTTGGGTACATGGCACAGATGTTGGTAAAACACTGTTCAGGTTAAATTGACATCAATTCCTGTCGCTAGCTTTTAGCAGCGATTTATTAGGATAAACAATGCTGTCAGACCCAGTTGTTGTTGATACATCACCCTAATACAACACGCGCATGTTCAAGCATAATTTGCTCATCTCGTACAGGAGTTTTCTTAGAAACAAAAGCTCCTTTTTGATCAATATTCTAGGTTTAAGCACTGGATTGGCGTGTGCGCTATTCATCTTTCTGTGGGTGCAGGATGAAATGGGCATCGATGCTTTTCATGAAAATGGAGATCACCTTTATCAGGTCATGCAAGCGCAACCAAGGCCTGACGGCGTAGCCGTTGGAGATTGGACTCCAGGCCCCCTTGCAGATGCTCTGGTAGCAGAATTGCCTGAAGTTAAAGGAGCAATTTCAGTTAAGTATGCAGCAGATGTTTACGATGGTATAATCCAGGTTGGAGAACGCTACATAAAAGCGCGGCCCTATTATGTGGAGGATACCTTCTTTAATTTGTTTTCTTATCCTTTGAGCCTTGGAGACAAAAGTACGGTTTTAAGCGATAAGCAAGCCATTGTAATATCTGAGGACCTGGCGCTTAAATTGTTTTCCTCAAAAGAGGAGGCCATTGGGGAGACCGTTCAGTGGAATAAGAAAATAGGCGAAATTGTTGATTTTAGTGCGGACTTTACCGTAACAGGTGTTTTTGATAATAAGTCGCAGCATTCTTCAGATCAGTTTGATATCCTTTTCAATTTTGAGTTCTTATTAGAAAAAAGCCCCGGTATAAGTCTTTGGGCAAATGATCAGGCCGGCACCTACGTGTTACTAAATGAGGGCGCAGATGTTGAGTCATTAAACGAGGAGATTACGGCCCTGGTAGGCAGTAAAAGAGAGGCTAAGCACAAGTTCTTACTGCAGAAATTTGAGTCGAGGTATTTGTACAACAACTATGAGAACGGCGTTCAGGCCGGCGGTAAAATCGAGTCTGTTTGGTTGTTTTCGATTATCGCTATACTCATTCTGGTGATCGCATCGATCAACTTTATGAACTTGTCGACCGCCAAGGC
>JBGCEN010000536.1:0-22788 GCA_045106435.1 Rhodothermales bacterium | reverse complement strand
CGTACGGAATACGCCTCGCTTCAGTTCATTCGTACGCTTTGTACCCATCGTACGCTTCGTACCATGCAAAGACGATGCTTCATTTATTTCGCCGACAAAGTACGAGTAGTACATCAAATAACTATAGCCAGATGCGTTATTGAGGAGAAGGCATGTCGCCAATACGCAAACAACTTAGCCATCAAATTGCTCAGCTTAGCGCCGGCTACCTGAGTTTACTTTTCCCAACCCTCTGCCCGGGATGTAATCGCCGGCTCATCAATAGCGCCGTGCCTGTTTGCCCGGCCTGTGCGTATAAACTTGAACGGGTAGAAGATGCCATTGCGCGAATGTCTGTTTGCAAACTCCCCGAAGCATGTGATGCCTTCCATCACATCTTTGCCCTATGGATGTTCGATAAAGCGGGAACGGTGCAAAACATACACCAGAGTCTGAAATACAAAAACCGGCCGACTCAAGGGCTCGCCCTGGGTAAATTGATGGGCACAACTTTTTTGATGCCATTACATCCCCGAGACAAGCCAGACGTCATCATGCCCATCCCCTTACATCAACGCCGGCTCCTTGAACGAGGGTACAACCAGAGTGAGGTGCTTGCCTCTGGCATTTCTTCGTCGAGTAAAATTCCCCTGTCAACAAAGCAACTTTTACGATCAACACACACCAAAACGCAAACGGGATTTGACAGAACCCGGCGCTTGGCTAATGTCCGCGATGCATTTGCTGTAGCCAAAACGAAAGGCATCCAGGGGAGCCATGTATTGCTGGTAGATGATGTACTTACCACGGGTGCAACCTTACTCGCTGCATCTATACCGCTAAAAAAAGCCGGCGCAAGTCACATCAGTGTGGCAACCCTTGCACTGGCTCGCCATCTGTAAACCCTATCTCATCCTAGCGATGATCTTCCACATCAATCGATGTATCACACCAGGTTACTTCTTCAGCATCGTTTGACGCCAGAATGATAATACCATCGCGATCTTTTTGACGCTGCATCAACTCCTTGACCATCTTAATTCCTGCGACGTCAAGATTTGTTGTAGGCTCATCGAGAATCAGTACCGCCGGCGATGTTAACATGGCCGCAGCAAATTTCACTCGCTGCTTCATTCCCGACGAGTACGTTTTAACCAGATCATTTTCTCGCCCTTTCAGAGAAACGCTTGTAATCAACTCATCGATCAACCCTTGCGCATTTGCCAGCCGGCGCACCTTGGCGATAAACGCTAAATTCTCGCGCGCGGTAAACCCGTCGTACACATTCAAATAAGGAGAAACAAACCCCATCTGTAAAGGCCGATCTTCTGGCGTGATGTCTTTTCCCTTTAGCTGCAAGCTCACTTCGCCCTTGGTTGGCGTCATAACGCCGGCGATAATCTTAAGTAGCGTCGATTTACCCGATCCATTGGAACCTGTAATGGCCAGCGCCTGTCCCCCATCTACGCCCACTGAAAGCTTGCGAAAAAGAATTCGCCGGCCAAATCGTTTGGCAACGCCATTTAAAGTGAGCCTAGTCATGATGTCTGTGAATCGTATTCAGAAACTGTTGAGATTTGTATTTCTTCAACTAGCTATTAAAAACTCTGATAACTGATAACTGATAACTGATAACTGATAACTGATAACTGATTGTACCCATTATACATCGTCACGTATCCAATCACTTAGAATCGTCGATGAAAGTTTATGTAGATATAGCGCCGTATTACAATACCGGCATTCAGCATATGCCAAGATGCTGTCACATGCATGCCGTATTATACAACGCTCGGATTCTAATTTAACTCAAGGTATGGACAAACAGACAGCACAGGCTTTGCCGGCACATGACATTGCACTCTTCGGAAAATCAGATACGCCGAGGATTGTGGCTGTACATCCAGTGCCAAACAGCAGAGGACAATCTACTTCCAGCATGCAAGTGTATGTGCGTGATGAAGAAACGGGACAAGTACGTTCCAAAGAAGAGCCTGTTTATCCATTCTTTTTTCTGGCAGATCTGAGTCTTTTACACACATTCCCAAGAAACAGATATCAATATCAAGATTTAGCCGGCGATAATTACTACAAGTTTTTGGTTGTATTCAAATCCTGGAACGCCTACTGGGATGCAATACGGCACATCGAACGGGAAAAGAATCAGCTAAAGCGCACACCCGACGAGTTATACCTCGTAAGTAATCCGGTGCAACAATACCTGATGCAAACCGGGCAGACCTGCTTCAAAGGCCTGCCATTTGAAGAGCTTCACCGCATGCAGCTCGATATAGAGGTATTTGCAGAAGCCGGCTTCCCGAATGCAAAACGCCCAAGCGATGAGGTTATCATTGTTGCTTTGTCAGACAACCGGGGCTGGCAGAAAATTCTGCATTCCAAAGACTCTTCTGAAAAAGCCATGCTGGAAGAGCTGGTAGGCGTAATAAATGCACAAAACCCCGATGTAATTGAGGGGCATAATATTTTTGCGTTTGATTTCATGTACCTCATGGAGCGGTACAAACGATACAAGGTCCCTTTTGCCATTGGCCGCGACGGATCAATCCCCCGATCGTATCCTTCCAGTATTCGCTTTGCTGAACGCAGTATCGACTTCCCCGCGTTACAAATCGCCGGCCGGCACATCGTGGACACCTATTTCCAGGTCATGTCATACGATGTTGTTAAACGAGACCTGCCAGGGTATGGATTAAAGGCTGCCGCAAAATACTTTGGCTTTGCCCCGGAGGATCGTACCTATATCGAAGGAGACCGCATCGCTGAGACGTGGCTAAAAGATCCAGATCTTCTCATTCGTTACGCGATCGATGACGTGATTGAGACCGAGCGTCTGGCTCGTCATCTGTCAGGCTCAACATTTTATCTTACACGCATGCTCCCCATGCCCTATGGGCAGGTAGCAAGAACAGGACCCGCCGCAAAAATTGAGTCTTTGTTTGTGCGAGAGTACCTGCGCCGAAAACAGTCGTTGTCAAAAAGCGAATGGGGCAGCCAAACCATGGGTGGATATACCGACGTGTTTTTAACCGGCATCGCCGGCCCCATTGTGTATGCAGATGTTGAGAGTCTGTACCCTTCGATTATGCTCAACTATGACATCAAACCAAAAAACGATGCGATCGAGCTTTTCCCGATGTTGTTGCGCCGGCTCACCGACCTGAGATTCGAGACCAAGGACAAAATGAGTGCCGCCGTATCAGAGGAACAGCGCGGAGAACTTGACGCGCGGCAGACCTCTTACAAGCTGTTAATTAATTCATTCTACGGCAGCCTCGGTTTTAGTCTTGCCGCATTTAACGACTTTGCAGAAGCAGATCGTGTGGCAAGAATTGGTCAACAAATACTCCGACAAATCATCTCTATACTCGACCGGGAAGGTGCTACGATTATCGAGGTGGACACGGATGGCGTTTTATTTATGCCGCCGGCTGCGTATGAAGGAGAAGCACAGGAGCGAGCATTTTTAGAAACGTTAAATGACGAAATGCCCGAAGGCATTCGCATCGGATATGATGGCCGATTCAAAAAAATGTTGTCGTACAAAAAGAAGAACTATGCGCTTCTGACTTACGAAGATCTTCTAAAGTTCAAGGGGTCTTCCCTTGTTTCACGTTCCAACGAGCGGTTCGGCCGTGCTTTTGTTCGTGAAGCCATCAGGCTCCTTCTAGAGGAAGATGTAGCCGGCTTACATGCGTTATACCTGGAGACACGCGACAACATAATCCGCCATCGCTGGAAAGATGTAAGTGAGTTTTCAAGAACAGAGACACTAAAAGATTCTATTGAACGTTATAAGGATGATGTTCATTCGGGCAAAAGATCACGGGCAGCTTCTTATGAGTTGGCCATGCGAAGAAAACAGGAGACGGGTCAGCCGGTACGAAAAGGAGATAGGATCTCGTACTACATAGCCGGCGTGGACCTGCATAGTGCCTCTTTTGAGCTAGCAAAACCTGCAGACGCGTGGTCGCATGAAATAGCCGATGAGAATACGGCGTACTACATCAAGCGACTAGACGAATTTGCCCGAAAGTTTGAACCCTTTTTCACTGAAAGCCACTTTCGTCTCATTTTCTCTCCCGAAGATCTATTCGGGTTCGACCCCACAGAGATTACTGTGCTATCGAGGTATACAGCCCCAAAGGTACTGGAAACAGATACTCCGTTTTAGGGATCTGCAATCTGTTACAATCAGCAAAGATTATAGCGTTCGTTTCTTTTTGATTTGAGAATATCGATCAAAGATTTTTGATCTTTTTTGAGGAATCACACATAATGGGTGTACTTCTAAAATCGCTAATCATTGATCGATATTCTTAAATCAAAAAACTATAAAAACAACTCAACATTGAATCCAGGTCTATTCATCTGGTTATTTTATTATTAGAGCGCTACTTGCCTGCTATCGGCATTCTTGCTACTCTATCCCGTGATATGCGAAAAACTATGTCTAGAATATCTATTACAATTTTACTGCTCATCTTTATGACTTCTGAAAGTAAAGCACAAACCCCTTCTACAGCCCTCCCTATCCAAAAAGTTGAATTGTATTCAAGTGGTGTTGGATATTTTGAACACGAAGGACAAGTGAATGGCTCAGCAACCTCTGAATTGCGATTCAGGTCTGAGCAAATGAACGATGTATTAAAATCCTTGTTATTGCAGGACCTTGATGGCGGCCGGATCAGCACGGTGGTGTATCCCTCGCTCGACCCAATTAACAAGATTCTGAGCAGCTTTGACATTGACTTGAGCGGGAATCCTTCGTTGGGCAATGTGTTAACCCAAATGCGCGGCTCTTCTGTAACGATTCAAGCCGGCACGGATGTGCATAAAGGCATTATTCTCGGCGTAGAGCAAATCACCCGCGTGCTGGACGGTGCAACCGTTGTATCCGATGCAATCAACATTATTGAAGGCAGTAAAATCAAATCCTTGTCACTTGCTCAAATTGATGGCATCGAGCTAAATGACCCAGCGTTGCAGCAAGAATTTAGCAAAGCACTGCAGGCAGTTGCGCAAGCGAGGGATCAAGACAAAAAGCCGCTGCTGATTTCGCATGAAGGCAATGGCCGGCGCCGTATCCGTGTAGGCTATGTGGTAGAAGCACCCGTTTGGAAGACAAGCTACCGCCTGGTACTCCCAGAAGAAGGAGAAGACAAAGGCTATCTACAGGGTTGGTCGATCATCGAAAACCAGACAGAAAACGACTGGGAGAACGTTGAGCTGACCCTGATAAGTGGACGCCCTATATCTTTTATCCAGGATTTGTATAACCCACTGTACGTGCAGCGCCCTGTGGTTAAATTTGAGTTGCAGGAAAATCTTAAGCCTCAGATGTATGCAAGAGGGATGCGACCAGAAGCTGATGAGGAAGTCGAAGGCATGGCAGACGCGATGGGGGCAGCAATGAATAAATCTGTTGCCAGCAGACCTTCACCCGTTGGCCGAAAACGCTCGGCAATGAATAGTGTGTCCAGCATCCAGTCTGCCGCAACCACTGCAGAAGTAGGCGAGCTGTTTCAATACATCATAGGCAGCGTTTCCCTGCCCCGCCAGCGCTCAGCGATGATTCCGATTGTGACGGAAGAGATTGAGATGCAGCGCGTGAGTATTTTTAACGCCGCTGTACAGCCAAGGCACCCGCTCCACGGCATGCGTATTGAAAATGGCACCAAAGTACATTTGATGCAGGGGCCGGCGACTGTACTGGATGGCGGCAGCTATGCCGGCGATGCGCGCCTCAACGAATTGCCAACAGGTAGCAAACAACTCATCTCCTATGCGCTTGATTTTGAGATGCAGGTTGATGTGGATCAAAAAAACAGCAGCACCGATGTTCAAACCGCACGTATTGTAAATGGTGTTTTAGAAACGCAGCGAAAGCAAACTTCTGAAGTCATCTATACGATGAATAACGAATCTCAGAAAAAACGGTCTGTTGTTATTGAGCACCCCAGAAAACAAAAATGGGAGCTACGCGATACCGATGAACCCATGGAAGTAACAGCTACACACAAGCGTTTCCTGGTTGATGTTGACCCATCTTCTACAAAAGCATTTACGGTAAATGAAGAGCAAATAAACAGCCAGTCTGTTCATTTAACCAGTCTCGATGTGAGTCGCCTTACTGCCTTTGCGACGGGAGGAAAAATACCTGATGGTGTAAAAAAAGCACTGACCAAAGCCATAGAATTGAGACGGAAAGTGCAACAATCCGAGGCTCAGATTCAGCTAAAAAACCAGCAACTCAATGAGATCACGGAAGAACAGGAACGTATCCGCGAAAACATGGGAAGTGTGGAGAGAAACAGCAGTTATTACAAGAGACTGCTCACGAAATTAGAATCTCAGGAAGATCAGATTGAGGGATTTCAGAAAGAAATCAACGATTTACAGCGTACAAAAACCAAACAGCAACAAGATTTACAGGATTATCTGCGCAGACTTAACGTGAATTAAGATCCAAAGCAGTATATTTCCATATAGTTCAGGTTGCGCGCTATTCCAGGGAATCATGATATTGTTATCAGAAATCTGTTGCCAATGTTCAGAAAGAACCTTTTATCTGAACATTGATAACCGAATACTGATCACTTCAAAACTTATTCTTGACACTGAAAACCTTGAGTTTCTATGAGTAATGGAGATGAGAGTCTCGAGAAAAAGTTCGAGCGCATATTAGGAGAAGATGGCATTGCCAATTCGGGAGATGAGGCTAAGGAGAAAGATCCCAATGAGCCTGAAGAGGTAATCAGCCGGCGCGAGAAGCGCCTGAGGGAACGCGTTGCGCAGCAGCAGAAGGAAGATGATGAGATCAAGAATCTCAACGAGTATTGGTACAAGGACCCAAACATTTCTGTTAAAATCCCTAAGCCCGATTCTCCCTATGAAGAATTGGAAAATGCCCTGCTCGAAAATCGCGTTACGCTGGAAACCCTGAAACGGACGTATTGCCGATCAAAAAAGAGAAATCATCAGATCATTACGGACGCCTATCTTCACGAAATCAAGCGCTACGTGCTTGCTATTGAGGGCATCAAAGATATTCTGGCTGCACGCGCAGAGGATTATCGCATCTACTACACAGACCGTGAGCACCCTACTGTCGCATGCCGGCGCATTATTCTCGATTGCTTTGTTGCGTCAAACCTGTACGGCTCCCAGGCACATCAAACCAATGTATTGCGATTGTATCGGGATGTACGACTATCCAAACATCCGATAGGCCGGCTCTTTGTACGGGTATATTATAAATTTCTGGGCAGGTTCGTATCGCGATTGCTCGATCGGTTTACCTTCCTCAAAAAGCCGGTGCATGCGATAATAGACCGCGTTGTTGCCTATGTGGAGAAGACGCTCTGAAGTCGGGGAGTCGGGGAGTCGGGGAGTCGGGGAGTCGGGGAGTCGGGGAGTCGGGGAGAAATATAATTCTGCCCCACTTCAAATCTTATAAAAACAGATACTTAGCGAAAACCTAGTATTCTCGGTAACTCGTACTCAATACCATTGAGGGCAAATCATTGCATTCTGTTCAACACCTCATCAAACGAAGCTAGCCAGACCTCATCTTCGGCTGACAAACTTGTTCGATCAACCGGATTGAGTTCTTCTGGATCTGACACTACGTTGTAAATGCGACCGTCATCATACAGCTTCCAGGTATGATTATGGACATACCTCGAATCCTCAAAATTGCCCCACTGCGGAGCATAGTGGCAAAATACCCACGATCTGACGCTGTCAGCTTCGCCAATAAGTTGATCGTGAAAACTCAATCCATCAAAGACATCATCAGCCGGCAGCTCCGCATTTGCAAAGTCCATGAACGTCGGCATAAAATCGGTGAAGTCAATAAGATTATCGTTCACTTGTCCCGGCGCAATCATGCCAGACCAATTGGCGATCATGGGCACGTGTGTTCCATATTTTGTGGGATATCCTTTGTTGCCGCGTATATCCGCATCACCATAAGCAGACGTCACGTCTCGATCGGTGCCATTATCTCCAACAAATATGATCAGCGTATTATCTTCCAAACCCAACGTCGTGATTCCATCTGCTATCCGCCCTACAATCTTATCCATATACGCCATGTTATCAGCAAAATATGCGGTGTCATTTAGATTTTCTGTAGCAGGATCGAACGCATCATACCCAGGATGTCCCGGCGTTGGTTGAAACGGGTCATGGGTTAGGGTCATGGGGAAATACGCAAAAAATGGTTGCTCCTTGTGGCGCGCAGCAAATCCCAACAAGGAATCTGCGAATATATCCGGGCCGTATTCTCCCACGAGTGTTTGAACTGAGTCACTATTCAGGTTGAGGCCCGGATTTTTAAAGCGGGATCCAGGCCGGGTATCAATTTGCCAGACGTAGTATTCATCAAAGCCGGCGTCTCCAGGAAGTGTGCCAGATCGGTTGAATAACTCCTGCTGCCTTTCATTCCCGTAAAGCTGCCATTTGCCCACAATAACCGTTGCATAGCCGGCATCCTGCATATAGTGGCCAAAAGTCCGCTCATTGGGATCTAAAATTCCAAAGCCTACGTAATTTCTAAAGTTATATTTACCTGTCATGAGCTGTACGCGCGTTGGCGTACACAATGGCGTCGAATAGGCGGATGTGAATCGCATGCCCGTTTTTGCCAGAGCATCTAAATTTGGCGTGGAATATGCAGTGCTTCCGTTAACCCCCAACGTTTCGTACCCAAGATCATCAGCCATGATCAAAATGATATTTGGTTGAGATGGCTGTACCTCTCCGCCCCCACATCCAGCCCCAACAAGCAACACTATTGCTGGAAATATGAATGTCCGTTGATTTAAGAGAACAATCCTCTTGCGTAGTTTATGCAAAACTACCTCAAGTACTCTCCCAAAATTCAGGATAATAAGCGCCCGAGCGGTTGCATTCATCAGTTTGATTCTTTGAATTAACAATAGCGAGTGTGTATAAGGAATAATAACAATCTACCCCTTTAAAAAAACCATGGCCCGCATTCTTGTTGCCGGAGCTACCGGACACCTCGGAAAACATATTGTCGCCGAGCTAAAACGCAGAAACCACTGGGTGCGTGTATTAACACGAAACCCAATGCGCCCCTATCCCCTGGCCGATGAAGTAGTTGGTGGTAACTTAAATTTAATTCACTCCCTTAACGCTGCCTGTGGAGAAATTGACGTAATTATCTCAGCAGCAGGTTCAAGTTTAGACCCCTCTATTACCAGGAAAGAAGACGATTATCGCTCGGTAGACTATGAAGGTCACCGAAATCTACTACGTGTTGCCGGCAATTCTGGCATCAAGCGGTTTGTCTATGTCTCCGTTTTCTGTACGCCGGCACTGCAACACCTCGAGTACGTGAGCGCACATACGCGATTTGCAGAAGAGTTGGTTGCTACGCGTCTTTCCTGCGCAATCATCCAACCTACTGGCTTCTTCAGCGCCTTTGATCCCATTCTGGAATTGGCCAGCAACGGCATTGCCCCCCTCATTGGAGACGGCAAAGCAATTACCAACCCGATTCACGAAGCGGATCTGGCAAAGGTTTGTGTTGATGCTATGGATGGTCCAAGCCGAGCCATTCCTGTTGGCGGCCCCGATATCTTAACCCGAAGGCAAATCTACGAACTGGCTTTCAGGGCGCTTGACAAAAAGCCGCGATTCATTCGGGTCCCAGGTGCTGCAATCGCAGCACAGAGTAGAATTCTGTCTTATTTCAATCCGCGCGTATCCCAATTAATGGATTTTCTGCAGCAAGTGAGCGTAGTGGATGTGGTGGCGCCGGCTTACGGTGAACTGCAGCTAGGAGCATACTTTGAAGAAAAAGTCAACGTAGCTGCTGGGATTTAGGTGAGTCGGTGAGTCGGTGAGTCGGAAGATTTACATTGGGGCGTGTATTTTCACTGAACTTGTGTAAGAAGAAGTGTGGAAGGAATCTTTTCACAACGAAAGATTTCCTAGTTTAAGTCAGATCATCACGCGTGCACTTCCCAAGTCTTTTAAACCGCGAAAAAATGCCCCTGAAGAATATATTCATCACTGGTGCTGCTGCCGGGATTGGTAGAGAGACCGCCTTATATTTTGCACAACAAGGATGGTTTGTGGGGTTGTTTGATATCGACGAAGCCGGCCTGCATGCTGTGTCTGAAGAAATTGGGAAGGACAAATGCTGTGCGCATATCATTGATGTCCGTGATGAAGCGTCTGTAAGCAACGCAATCGACTTCTTCGCAAAGCATACAGAGGGACAAATGAATGTGCTATTCAATAACGCGGGCATTATTCACGCCGGCGACATAGACAGCATTAGCCTCGCCAACCACAAAAGACTCATCGATATCAATGTCTGGGGCGTGTTAAACTGTACGATACAGGCTTTACCGTTACTAAAAAACTCAACGCCGGCAACCATTGTAAACATGTGCTCAGCGTCAGCCATTTACGGACACCCTGCTCTTACCAGTTATGCTGCTTCAAAGATGGCTGTAAAAAGTATTACGGAAGGCCTCGACATAGGGCTTGCCAAACATGGCATCAAAGTCTGTGATTTGATGCCCATCTGGGTCAAAACAGATCTTGCGAAACATGCGGCCAACGAATGGAAAGGGCTGAAAAAAAATGACGTAAAGATTTCAAAAGATGCTGTAGCAAAAAAAGTATGGCAGGCAGTTCATGGGAGCCGGCTACATTGGCTTATGGGCGGTGAAACCAGGTTTTATAACATATTGACCAAAATATTACCCAACCGAATAACAAGAATGACAGCCCGGATCATTCTAAAAGAATAATTCTGTTTTTCAATGTTGTAAAAAAGGCATCATTAGAGCTATTATAGCATAGTCTCTCACCTACTAGTATCCGACTATGCTTCCATCTATCAGAACCACGATCTCCGCCTTTTTATTGTTGGCTCTTACCGCAGGATTGTCTTCTTGCGGCTCAGCACCTGCCGACAGCACCGCACAAGTGGCTGAAGTAGCCAATTCAAATGTGCTGCTACTCTCTGGACAGAACAACCACGACTGGACTGAAACCCACGTCTTTTTGCAAGAGATCATTAATGAGGCCGGTTTATTTGATCTCACAACAACCCTTACTCCTGAAAAAGGTGCAGAAGCATCAGCATGGGATACCTGGAATCCAGACTTTGCATCGTACGACGCCGTGGTCATCGATTATAACGGTGAGATGTGGCCCGATGGTATCAAAAAACAATTTGAAGACTATGTCTCCGGTGGAGGTACTGCATATGTAGTGCACGCCGGCAATAACCCGTTCCCAGGCTGGACCGCCTACGAGGAAATGGTTGGCCTGCTATGGCGCAATGAAGATACGGGCACGCGTGTTTATATGAACGAAGATGGCAGCCTGGCTAAATTCCCTCCGGGAGAAGACAAAGGAGCCGGCCATGGCAAAGTACACGATTGGCAAATTCAAACACGCGACGCAAATCACCCGATCATGCAAGGCATTCCTGAACTGTGGATGCATCCGCACGATGAATTATATCATGGACAGCGTGGGCCGGCAGAAAACATGAACATTCTTGCAACGGCGTATTCTGACCCAGAAGTAGGCGGAACTGGAGAACACGAATTGATGATGTGGTGGATTCCTTATGGACAGGGCAAAGTGCTTACCTTTCTGGCAGGACATCACTGGCCGAAACAAGAGGACGTTAGCGCATTTAGATGTGTAGGCTTTCGCACCATGATCAATCGTGGATTGGAATGGCTGACTACTGGTGAGGTGAATTCTCCTGTACCAGCTAACTTTCCATCAGCCGACAACGCCAGTTTATTGGCAACCCAATAATTTGTTTTGACTCACAATCCTTAAATCTTAGTAAACCTTAATTACACCTGTAGTTCATAACATGAAAATAAACGTTTCTATTCTTCTTTTAGCACTCTTGACGCTAACGCTCAATACGGCGTGCGCTCAGGAGATGGCGCGGACGGCTTCACCTGAAGGCGCTTCCGTGTATATCATCACGCCGGCGGATGGGGAGATTGTTTCAAGTCCAGTTACTGTTAAGTTCGGGCTTCAGGGCATGGGTATTGCGCCGGCAGGCATCGCGTATCCTGGATCAGGCCATCACCATCTGTTGGTCAACGCAACGGAAATGCCTGCTTTGAACATGCCGATTCCAGCGGATGATGTTCATCGCCACTTTGGTAAAGGTCAAACAGAAACGAAACTCGAACTTGCGCCGGGCACATACACCCTGCAGATGCTTTTGGGTGATCAAAGCCACATCCCTCATGATCCACCGGTGATGTCTGAACAGATCACCATTGTGGTTAAGTAAAAAACAATGCCTCGGAAAGATAAATACCGAGTCGAAGAGAAATTGAACACCGAACACCCAACAAGGAATTACCAATATCGAAGGAAGCTCATAATTCCTTGTTGGGTGTTCGGTGTTCGTTAAGCAGCAAACTTACACCTGGTGAGGCACCACGTAAGGATCACGGTACTCGCGTGTAAGATGTTTATTGGCTTCTTTATCGCCGGTAAATTCCTCTGCATCGCCATCAAAACGCAACTCACGGCCCAGTTGGTAAGCAATGTTACCGAGCATAGGAAGCGCGCTCGACATGTGCCCCACTTCGATATCACATGTTTGATCCGCGCGATTACCTGAGCGAACAGCAGCGATAAAGTTATTGTAGTGTCCACCGCCACCTGGAGCAGCCAGATATCCCAGTGCATTACCACTTTCGCCCGACTTATTACCTTCAGAGCTAGCACCAGGCTCCCCTTTTCGTCCCATATAGGTTTTCCAGTTGCCGCCCTTCACTTCCATCCAGCCTTCCGTACCATAAAACAGATTGCCGATTTTGACATTCTGGCTGTCTTCGCCGGCTGTATACAAACCCCTCACTTCAAACTGCAAAAGCTTGCCATCTGCATATTCATACGTTGTGGTCTGCGTGTTCGGCGTTTCTTGAGAACACTCGTCTCCGCTAAACTTGTAATATCCTCCCATAGACTGAATACGTACCGGGTGTTCGTCTTTTCCCAACCCCCAACGGGCCACATCATACTGGTGCGGACCCTGATTTCCATTGTCACCGTTTCCAGTGTCCCAATGCCAGTGCCAGTTGTAATGGGCCTTTTTCTCGTTATACGGACGCCAGGATGCAGGTCCAAGCCACATATCGTGATGAAAACCAGCCGGTGCTTCACTATCCGCTGCAATACCAAACGAGTCGCGCGGCTTAAAGCACATCCCTCTTGCCATGTATACATCGCCAATCACCCCGTCATGCAGTAATTGCATCGCCTGACGCACATTATTGATCGATCGATTCTGAAATCCTACCTGGACAATGCGATCATACTTTCGAGCAGCCTCGATCATTTTACGTCCTTCCCAAATATTATGGGAGCTGGGCTTTTCGACATAAACATGCTTGCCGGCCTGACAGGCCCAGATCGTCGAGAGCGCGTGCCAATGATTGGGTGCTGCAATGGAAATCGCATCAATCTCCGCATCATCAAAAACCCGCCGCATATCGATTTCTGTTGCAGGCGCTTCTCCCTGTAACTCTTCCACTGCTTTAACACGTTCACCAAACAGGTTTTCGTCGATATCACAAATGGTCCGTACCCGGACATTATTGTCTTCAGCCATGCCGGCCCAGCGACGCAAATGCCCAAAACCCTGCCCACGAACACCAATCACACTCATGTTAATTCGATCATTTGCGCCCACTATGTTTGCATAACTTTTGGCCGATATGCCCATCGATCCAAGTGTAATGCCAGCAGCGCCGGCGGCAAGTTTCTTAATGGTGTTTCTGCGTGAAGGGTTCATGTTTTCTCAGTTTTCAGTGGTCGGTAATCAGTTTTCAGTCCGCTCTTGACCCAAAGTACCCAGTTTGCGCTTAAGATGAAATTATTGGCCGTAGTATTTTGCTCAATATGCAACGATTAATGCCTTCAATGCACGTTTAAATCTGGCAGGAATGCATGCAACTCATTAGATTAAGCACATAGTGCTTAACATCCATCGTACAAAACAACCCCGTTTCCCAATAGTCATCAAGCAGAAAGGCCTACCATGAACCGGAGAAAATTTCTTAAGACCAGCGCTGCTGTTGCGAGCATTCCTACAATTATTCCGGCTTCAGCCCTGGGTCGAGCCGGCCGGCCGGCCCCCAGCGATCGTATTACGATGGCATTGATTGGCGCCGGCAACCAGGGCATGAACGACATGAACGGGTTTCTTGCGGATGAACGCGTTCAATTCACCGCTGTATGTGATGTAAACAAGGAAAGCGCAGGGTACTGGAGTGGCAGAATTGCGGGCCGGGAGCCGGCGCGTAAACTGATCGACTGGCATTATGCAAATGGCACTTCGTCGGGTAAGTTCAAAGGATGTGACGGGTATGAAGATTTTCGCGATGTTTTAGCAAGAGACGACATCGACACGGTACTACTCGCCCTCCCCGATCACTGGCATGCGATCCCTACCATCTTAGCCGCACGGGCCGGCAAAGACATTTATGGAGAAAAACCGCTCTCACTAACCATCGCTGAAGGCAGAGCCATGAGCGATGCGGTTGCTCAACATAATCGTATTTTCCAAACGGGTAGCCAGCAGCGCTCCGATTTCCGCTTCCGCCGTGCCTGTGAACTGGTAAGAAACGGACGGCTCGGAGCGCTCAAATGGGTACGCATCGGACAACCATCAGGCACACCTGATTTTGGCAAATCTGGCAATCGAAAAGCACCAGAAGCCGTACCGGCTGGATTCAATTATGACATGTGGTTGGGGCCGGCGCCTGATGCGCCGTATAGTCCGGCACGTTGCCACGTTAACTTCCGCTGGATTATGGATTACTCCGGGGGCCAGGTCACTGACTGGGGCGGGCACCACCCTGACATCGCTCAATGGGGCATGGACACAGAGAAATCAGGCCCCATTGCAATCAAAAATGCAAAAGGGATCTTCTCGAAAGACGCCCCTTGGGATACCGCTACGGAATATTACTTTGAATGCATCTACAAAAACGACGTCAAGTTGACGGTATCCAGTAAAGACAGAATGGGTATTAAATTCGAAGGGACGGATGGTTGGATTTGGGTAACACGTGGTAGATGGGAGGCATCTGACCCTGCATTGCTGGAATCTGAGATTGGTCCGGATGAAATTCATCTATACAAAAGTGAGAACCACTTCCGTAATTTCATCGATTGTGTAATATCCAGAGAAGAGCCCGTGGCGCCTATTGAAACGGCGCATCGTTCGATCACCATCGCTCACCTGGGCAATATCGCCATGCTTGTTGACAGAGATCTCGAATGGAATCCGGAGACTGAGCAGATTATTGGCGATGAGGAAGCAAACCGTATGTTATCGCGACCGGGAAGGGAGCCCTGGAATCTGATATAAATGTTCAGGTACACCACCTTGCATTGAACCTAGCACACAGCTACTGTCTGCAGCAGGGAAGCAATCAATAATTCCGGTGATGTACTGCAAGACGAGCGAAGCATCCAGGGCAGACAGGTCTCCATTGCCGGTGACATCGCCGGCGATGAAGGCCTGCCCGTCGAGCTCAATGTATCCGACGGTATGCTCTAAAATGATGGACGCATCAGATGCCGACACGGTGCCGTTGCCCGTGGCATCTCCAACAGTATGGGCTGTAAGCGGATCAAAACCAAGCGAAGCCTCGCTAATCATATTCCACGCGTTGCTACTGGTCCCATGGCCTATAATCCGTACATGCTTTGCCTCTGATGGCGTGATGTTATACGATTCGACATCGACAGAAATACCAGAGCTCTCCAAATTCTCTGCTACAACCACCCAGTTGGATCCGTCAGAGGATAGAGATACATCAAAGAAAGCAACGCGCGAATCACCACGGGCCCATGCAAGCGCCACACTGGACAAACTTGCTACTGCAGACAGGTTGTACTGAATCCAGGCACCATCTCCGTGTGCTGCCCATCTGGTGTTTAAATTACCATCCAGGGTATTTTCAGGACTCGCCCCTTCCCTGCTGTCACTGGCTACAACACTTACTATGTACACTTCGTCGTCGTCTTGAACGGTAACAGAAACAGTAATTTCCTGAGAGATGGTCGTCGCACCTTGATTATCGGTTGCGGCCGCGGTAAGTACATAAGATCCTGCCAATACATTTTGCCAATCAAACTGATACGGCGCTTCTGAAGCAGCACCCTGCCAGAAGCCATCAACATAAAAATCTACGCTACTCACACTCCCATCCGTATCTGCTGCATCCGCTTCAATGGTTACATTGACGCCGGCAGCAAAGTTTGTCCCGGATGCTGGCGAGGTAATGTCAATAGATGGCTTGTTATTGGTATCGCCGGGCCCCGGGCCAATACCGATAATTTCTTCATAACGTAACTGGGCTGGAATTTTATTGGTCTCCGAGCCGGCGACATCAGGCCCGTAAGCCGGCCATGCCAGGTCACTCGGCCAAAATTCAGGGGGGCTTTCGAGATACAGAGAAGGTGGTATGGTCGAAGAACCAGATAGCGTATTCCAAACCGTAGTGCCCTGGATCACATTGCCTTCTTCAAAAAGATCGTCAACATCTGCGTCCTTTTCCAGGGTGCTATTTCTCAGGAAATGGTTTGAAATGATATTCTGGGAATCTGAATTATCATAAACGATTACACCTTGATCGTTTTCTTTTTTGCCCTGGATTTGGCTCCTGAACAATGTATTCTCAGGCCCTACTTGCCCCCAGAAGTCGGCAAATCCAACCCACCAAACAATGTTGCCCTCATACAGATTATGATTCGAGAAATGGCCGTGCAAACTCAAATCGACCAGTTCTTTTATATCCACATTGTAATTGTAACTCATCACCGAGTGATTCACACCCGTTTGCATAAGCATATGATGGCGCAAGTTCTTGAAAATGTTGTTTGTGACAAGAATATTGGTCGACAGGTTTTCGACATTTACACCATACCCGTGACCGCCTGTCCCATAATTTTGCGCATCGTGGATGTAGTTGCCACTGATTTCAATTTGCCGGCCCCTGTACACAAACACATGGAATTTGACTGCATTGTACGACTCAACGTTACGTACAAAGCCATTATAAACGGTTCGGAATTCGATATTGGATGATTCGTCGTATTGCTTGCGTTCGATATAGAGGTCTTCTACACCAACATTACGTAAAGGACGCAACTTCATCACTTCTGGCTGTTGCCCAACATCCAGCCCTAAAGATAGCGGTAGATCAACCGTAATATCATTTCCATTAATTTCTGTAATAAAGACCAGTTGCCCCCACGACCTGTTGCCCCACTCAGCATCCCAGTTTTCCAGTTGCTGGTTGACCTGCAATAAATCACCGACAGATAACCCCTCGGTATTGGCAAGCGTGATCGTATTGCTCTCGGGTTGGCTATTCGCAACGACGGCAATCGGATCGAATGTCCAGCCGAGAAAACGGATGCCATTGATTGCCGAGCCATCCAGGAAGAACTCAGTTTGATCGCTGCCGGCGCCACGTATGATAACATTGTCGTTGTTTATATCCAGTGCAGACCTGAATGTGTAATCACCGGGCGGGAAATAAAAAACCGTTGGTACTTCAGCGTTATTTGCCAGCGACATCAGCGTTGTACTTGCATCAGTTGCCCCTGGCAGGATACCAACCGTGGAAACATCAACAACCGTCCAGCCGCCGGGGTCTTCCCAATTAAAGGACTCCCATCCGGATACAGGAAAACGTTCTGGTGGTAAGCTACCAAAATCTACAGCAGAAGCCTGATTGGTGTGCCAATGCTTTGATTGACCGCTTGCTTGTTCTATAAAGAAAGGCTGTACACAAAAAACAACACCCAACACACAGGCTAAAACCCAAGTCCTTGCTTTCATAATATAAGAGGGGTACTTCCCTAGAGCTGTTTGCAATCTAGAAGTTTGCCTAGAAGTTTGACCAAGAAGTTTGGCCGAGAAGTTTGATTGCAATCGCACTTATGTGATATTGTGTGCGAACTACAATTTTAGCGATAGCGAGGGGACTTAGCGTACAAAATCCAACTCAAAAGCTATGCCAGCTAACAATGGCAGAGCGTATTGATGTAATATTATTTGGAAATAATCTTATAATTTACCGATTTTCTTGTCTTCGTAAACGCGCAAGAAGACCGTCCTAGATGAAAACAGCACCCCGCTATTGGTTTGTTGCTATAGCTGCAGGTAGCTTAATAACTGCACTCGGCTTGTTCGAGCTCATGATCCGCCGATCCGCCGGCCCCAGTATTTTCTTGCTCAACAAATCTATGGCCGGCGCTGCAATTATATTGATTGCGCTCTCTTATACATTCAGCGCAATCCACTATTTCTCCGGTAAATTCAAGGCAGGATACAAGCTGCGCCGGCCTTTTGGTATTGTCGGCTATGGTTTCTCCATCCTGCATATTGTCTGCACATTCTTTGTTTCAGATCCACAAAACATCGTCCTGAAAAAATTCCCCTTTCCAGAATTCTTCCTGGATAACTGGTTTTCGATTGCTCTTTCTGCTATGGCCTTTTTGTATTTCTCGTATGCATGTTTTATTTCATTCTGGCCCAAGCGTCTTTTAAACAGAAAAGCCCAAACCTCCAACTGGAGAACGCACCTCCGCTACGGCTATGTCGCAGTCGTATTGATTTTAGGACACATTTTGGCACTCAAAGTGCAGGCCTGGAAAGAATGGTTTACGACTTCAGACATCTTTCTCCCCCCATTAAGCCTTGTTATCGGCATCGCATTAGCCTTTCTCATCATCGTGAAAACAGTCCATCTGTTCAAACAGAAGCGTTTATTCAAAGAGGTAGCTAAACGTCAAAGCAGTAAAACGTATCAAAATGCGTAGCACCTCAAGATCGAATACCCATTGGGCATCTTTAGTCGTCATTACACAGAAGCCAAATTCTGTCTATGAAGACTTGCAAAGCCAGCAGCCGGCAATAAATGGAGCGAATAAATAATACGTAGCGCCAATTCTGGATAAGCACATGCTAAAACAGGTCCAGATCATTCCTTGAGTCTCTCTGATCTCCTGCGAAAGGGCCTTGCTGGTATTAAATCAATTGCGTAACACCCCTACTAACAGGTTTGTAAAGAAAAATCAGGGTTTGCTGGAAGAAGTTAGAAGGGCATGAAATCTATTACAATCCTCTTTTCCCTGCTAATTGTCCACACACCCTGGCTATAGAACGTTGAGAACACCCTTTTCTGCAGCTTCCCAAAGGATCTTATCCCCTACGCACGCAAGTATTTAAACAAACAAAGACAGTTTCACACTTAATCCCTCTATTCCCCAGTCGATTCTATAAGTGCTTATTGTAATCACACCCACCATTTTCAAACTAGCATGCGAACTGTTTTTTTTGCATTTATAATATTTTCCATACCCTGGGCAACTCATGTACTTGCGCAAGAAAATGAAATTGAGTTAGCCGAAGAGGTCTTTTGGGCTGAACTGGTACATCCACAAGAGAAAGGAGAATTCCAAATCTCACTCTCTCCATGGATTAGTACAAGCGCGCAACCGAACATAGGGCAATCACCTTTTAGCCTAGAATATGGCATCTCAGATGCATGGCAACTCGAAGCTGAATGGAGCGGCCCAGGATATGGCAATGAGTCATTTGAATCTGCGTTGGAGTTTGGCACAAAGTACAGTTTTCTGAATTTATTCGATGCCGGCTTCCACGCCGCCATAGGAAGTGAAATTGCTTTCACTGTTTCAGAAGAAGGCTTTGAAACCGAGCCCTTTGTAATTCTGGCCAAAGATTTTCCACAGCTTGCCAATCTCCACCTGTTTTCTCAGGCAGGGCTGGAATTTGAATCCTCATCAGAGGAGGAGGAAGAATTAGAATCCCCTGGTTGGAGCCTGCATATCGGCGCAATACTTCCTGTTAAGCAGTTTTATCTCTCAGCTGAAATGGGTTGGATGCATGAAGAAGGTGATATGCAGATGTATATCACACCGGGAGCCGTTTTTGAGGTTATTGACGATTTTCAGATTGGTGTTGGCATTCCAATAGGCATATCTGACTATGCAGACACTTTCCGTATCGCCACATTTTTCACTTACGAATTCGAGCTCTTTGAGCGCGATTAACTCCTCGCATGAAGTTATTCCACAAACTGCTTACCAGCTTTTTAATCATGGCGCTACTTGCCGGATTGGTTGGGTATATATCCCTCTCACTCCATAAAGAAGCCCAGGGAAGCCTGCATCGACTCAGTGAAAGTTCTTTTGAAGAAGTAGAGCAAGCTGCAAAGCTAAAACTAACGCTCCAGAGTAGTTATAGCCATTTAGTCATCTTATTGAAAGCAAAACAAACAAATGATAGCAGTGAAGCTTTCCAGGAGCGACTACTTGTGATACAAGATAGTATCCACACGCACTTAGCCAATTTTGAAAAGCATATCACCGAGAGCTTTGCTGCTACTACACTGGGTCATGAAGCTGCAATCTCACAGGAGGAGGAGGAAGAAGAGGAAGAAGAGGAAGAAGAACTCAGGTGGCTTGAAGACCTAGCCTCTTCCTTTCAATCTTATAAAACCGCTGTTGGTAAGATATTATCGTTACCATACGAAGAAGCATATGCGGTATATCAGACCGAAGCAGAGCCCCTTTATTCGGACAAAATCACACCGCTTTTGGATGATTACTGGCACGATTCCCTATCTGAGTTGAATGAGGAGGCGGAAGAATTAAACGAAGAGTCATCTGCTGCTTCAGTTATTATTATAAGCACAACCCTTTTATCCGTAATTATTGCTGTGTTGCTGGGGATTTTTCTCGCGCGAAATATAGCCGGCCCACTGAACCGACTGTCTAAAGTTGCCCATTCTATTGGAGAAGGCAACGTTAAAGAACGTATTGAGGTTGTGTCTTCTGGAGAGGTTGCACATCTTTCGAATACCTTCAACAACATGATGGATAAGCTCGAAGCAGCGAATAGAGAGACTGAATACCGTAAAGAGCTTGAAGAAGAGATTGCTATCCGTAAACGCTATGAAACCGAACTCATTACTGCGAAAGAAGACGCTGAAGCGGCCAATAAAGCCAAAAGCGAATTCCTTGCCAGTATGAGCCATGAAATCCGTACGCCTCTCAATGGCGTTATTGGTATGACGGGCTTTTTGCAAGATACGGACTTGAATAAAGAGCAGATCGAATTTGCCAGCATCATTCGGCAATCCGGCGAATCGCTACTTTCTATTATCAATGATGTACTAGACTTCTCCAAAATTGAGGCGGGGCACCTCGAACTGGAAGAGCAAACATTTGATTTGCGTTCATGCGTTGAAGGTTCAATGGACCTCCTGGCAACTACGGCGACAGAAAAAGGCCTTGAGCTTCTTTGTGATATCGATCATGACATTCCTAATTTTGTTATCGGAGACCCGACAAGATTGAGACAGGTCATCGTGAATCTGATTTCAAACGCAGTGAAATTTACGGATAAAGGTGAGGTTGTCATCCACGTTTCAAAGGAAGATGCCTTCTTACATTTTCAGGTTCGTGATACGGGTGTTGGTATTCCTAAAGACCGGATGGACCGGCTTTTCAAATCCTTCTCTCAAGTTGATGCCTCAACTGCAAGAAAGTATGGAGGCACAGGGCTTGGGCTTGCCATATCCAAACGACTCAGTCAGGCAATGGGTGGCAAAATATGGGCTGAAAGTACGGAGAAAGTTGGGAGTATCTTTCATTTCACCATTGCCGCAGAAGCAGCGGTTGTTCAAAAAGAACGCATCGTACTGGGCGGAATTGAAGACCTGAAAGGGAAGTACATCCTCATAGTGGATGACAATGCGACCAATCGACGGATTCTCTCGTTGCAGGCTCAGCACTGGAAGATGCACGCCGTTTCAGCGGCTTCAGGAATAGAAGCACTCAATATTTTGAGCAAAAGCACATCGGTAGACCTCGCTATTCTGGACAGATGTATGCCAGAAATGGAAGGCGTTGAGCTGGCGCAGCGGATAAAAGCATTATATCCTGAACTTCCCATGGTCATGCTCACATCACTGGGAGACAATTCTGATATACCCGCCGGATTACTTGAAGCCACCCTGACAAAGCCTACGAAGCAAAATCAGCTTGCACGTGTTCTCCAGGAAGTTTTTGGTGAAACACATACAGCACAGCGCCGCGAACCTCAAGCATCCATTCAGCCGGCAAATATAACCCAGCGAGTGCTGGTTGTTGAAGACAATCCTACAAACCAGAAAATAGCAGTGATGATGCTAAATCAGCTAGGGTTTAATGTGGATTTCGTTTCCAGCGGAGAAGAAGCTTTGATAACATTGAGGCAGCGCTTTTATCCCATTGTTTTAATGGACCTGCGAATGCCGGGTATTGATGGTCTGGAAACCTCCAAACAAATCATTGCAAGCCACAATCCCGATCAGCAACCTTATATCATAGCGGTAACAGCTGATGTAACGGAAGATAAACGGGAAGCTTGTCTGGAAATCGGGATGCGAGATTTTATTAGCAAACCCATCTACCCTGAAGCATTAAAAGAAGCGATGAAGCAAGCAACCCGTCACACCGCGCACCTGATTGCAAAATCTGACGATCAGGTCAATGTAGAGCCTGGTGTTAAGGCAAGTACATAAGACTAGTACTCTGTCAGGGAAATAAATGGAGTATCAGATTTTCAGGGTACGAAGCGTATGAGCGTACGATGGGTACGAAAAAGTCTTCTTTTCTTCTTTCGTACTTATCGTACGCTTTGTACTCCTCGTACCTATGAACCTC
>JBGCEN010000535.1:0-4105 GCA_045106435.1 Rhodothermales bacterium | reverse complement strand
GTGGTAGGCTTTGCGACACCAGGTGTGCACGAGTTTCAGGTTGTCCACTTCATTGCCTCTGCCGCGTGGTTGGTGTGTATCGATGAGGTCGTCCTCATCGAACTGTACACCACATAACGCGCAGCTGTACTCCTGAAGGCGATGAAGGGCGCGTCCACTTCCTTGTACATCAGGCATTCGCGTCGTTTGTTGCGGCGTGCTCTCCAGTACTTTGCCTCGTCCGGGTTTGGCGGGCTACATTTGCCCGTAACCTTTACAAAGCGAGTTACTGGTACCTGATTGTGACGCAGCAGGGCCGGTTCCTTGCTATGGAATGCCCAGTCTGCTCGGAAGTATTTCTGTCTGATCCACGTGTTCGGTTTGTTACGATGGCGCCTGCGCGCCCATTTCCAAAGCAGATCAAACGTCCGGTGACTGATCCTGTTAAAGATCTGCTTGGACGCCCCGTGCCGGTAGTAATTGACCCAGCCTCGAATGACGCGGGTCAATTCCTTTACGACGCGGAGTGTTGGCACCTGCACATGACTGCGTAGATACGCTTTGATCTGTTTGATATGAGCGTTTACAGCCTTCTTGCTCGGCTTGGTGAGTAGTTTTCCTCCTTGCCGCATAAACGTAAAGCCAAGAAAGTCGAATCGTTAATCAAGGCTTTTATAACAGATGAAATTGCTTGGCCAAGCAATTTATTACGCCTTTAGATGGTACCTTTACTACAGACAGCCGGCTCCTTTCAAAAAGTGGATGAACCTTGTATACAATTGATACGATGATAACAACCATTGGCATCCCGTTCGATCAAAACTCTTCGTTTATGCAAGGGCCGGCAAATGCACCTGGCTGCATTCGGAATGCACTACATGCGCCTTCGAGTAATTTGTCTACAGAACGCGGCGATGACCTCTCTAATCATCCACGGCTGCTAGATGTCGGGGATATCAACCCTCCGGAGCATGGCGATTGGTTTTCTGCCATTACGGAGAATATTGACGCCTTGTTGGCGCAGCATCACCAGGTGCTGTCTTTGGGAGGGGATCACTCCGTTACCTATCCAATTGTAAAAGCGTTTGCTGCGCACCATCAGCCGCTAACCATACTGCACCTGGATGCGCATCCTGACTTGTACGACGAACTGGATGGTAATCGGCATTCACACGCGTGCCCATTTGCCCGTATCATGGAAGAAGGACTGGCAAGCCGGCTTGTTCAGGTAGGCATCCGAACAATGAATGCACACCAAAGAGCACAGGCAGAGCGGTTTGGTGTCGAAGTGTTTGAAATGAGATGCTGGCAAGATTACAAGCGCGTGCCACTTGAAGGGGCTGTGTATTTGTCTGTAGATATGGACGTCCTGGACCCCGCCTTTGCACCCGGTGTTTCCCATCATGAGCCAGGTGGGTTATCCACGCGTGATGTGTTAAACATCATTCACGACATAGAGCGTCCACTGGTGGGGGCGGATATTGTGGAGCTCAATCCGTCAAGAGATCTGCAGGATGTAACTGCAATGGCAGCAGCCAAGGTCATGAAGGAAATCATTAGCAATATGCTTTTGGCGTAGCCAGACTGCGATTACTCCCATCTAAACACTCTCGAGGAAATTGCAGTGCACACGGCAAATATGATGGCCAGTGCAACTACATTAATCCAGAGCGCCGGCCATCCTACACCATCCCATATGCCTTGCATCAAGAATACGGCGTGCGTGGTTGGCAGTGCGTTTGCAAGAACCTGCAGGACAGGAGGGAGGCTGTCTACAGGAAAAAAGAGGCCGGAAAGCGCCAGCATTGGGTACATGAGGCCGGCGCCGATGGGCTGTGCAAATCTGGCGGTGGGTACGATGCTGGCGATGACAAAACCGAGAGAAAGTATGCTCAGTGTGCTTACTAAAAGGGCTGCCCCGAAACTGAGCATGTTTACGTCAAGCACCCCGGGGAAAAACTGCCGGCCGGCCAACACGAGCAAAACCAGACTGATAAAGGTAAAGCCCAGCTTTACAACCACGTGTGCACTTAAGATTGTTACTGGAGTAAGTGGTGTCGCACGTAGTCTCTTCAGAATGCCGCCCTCTCGGTAGATCGTAATAATAGCCACGAGAGACAAAACAGCACTAATGGCAATCATTAAGGCTGCAAGTATGGGGATGTTGAATGGTGCCTGATCGACGGCGCTGACACCCATGTCGCTGGAGCCCATCATCTTTCCCAGTACAATAAAAAGCACCACAGGAATACCAATGGTACCAAAAACACCCATGGGCTCCCTTACGAACACCTTGGTTTCTACCCAGGTTAATTGCCAAAGTCCTTTTAACATGTATCAGTCCCTGATTCCGTGGCCAGTGAGTTTAAGGAAGACATCTTCAAGGGTGGGAATTTCCGTTCGAAACCCGCTTACCCGAATTCCTTCTTTAGCAATAAAATGAATGACGTCTGTAATAAATTGATCGCCGGATCCCTGCAATGTATAGGCGTTGCCCTGATGTGAAGTGGTCTCAACAGCGGGGACATGTTTAAGGCGTTCAGCAAGCCCTCCGTCGTCACTTGTAAATACAACGCTTCGTTCCGGGCAGTGTTTGTCTACAAGACTGGCCGGCGTGCCTGTTTCAATGACACTCCCATGTTCGATAATGGCTACCCGATCACACAATCTTTCTGCTTCTTCCATTAGATGCGTGGTAAGAAACACCGTTTTGCCGCGATCCCGGATGTCGGTAATCAGATCCCAAATGGTGCGACGCGCCTGTGGATCCAGCCCGGTGGTTAACTCGTCGAGAAATACCACCTCGGGTTCATGGATGAGAGCGAGCGCAATAAACAAGCGCTGCTTCTGTCCACCCGAAAGGGTCATGAACCACGCGTTCCTTTTTGCGGTTAATCCCAGTCGTTCAAGGAGTGCGTCTTGATCAATGACACCGGAATAAAGTCGGGACCAAAGGTCGACAGCCTCCCAGACCTTGATGCGTTTTTGCAGGTGTGCCTCTTGGTGCTGCACCCCGATGCGTTTCCTCAGGTGCTGGGCATTATCTATTGGATCCAAATCGAGTACTGATATTGAGCCGCGATCGGCTTTCCTGGATCCCTGAACACACTCCATGGTGGTCGTCTTGCCGGCGCCATTGGGGCCGATGAGACCAAAGATCTCTCCTTCAAACACCTCAAGCGATACATCTTTCACTGCCACGGTTGCTCCGTAGCTTTTCCCCAGATTGGCAACTGAAATTACTGTTTTTGGCATGTTTGCGTATACGCGAGATTGTGTATCTGGTGCCGTGACTATAGAAATTTGATTTCCGGTACCCGGTTCTGGAAATCAAATACAAAAAACGAAGCGTACGATGGGTACAAAGCGTACGAATTACCTGAAACGAGCCGTATTCGTACCCGTTGTACTTCTCGTACCTATGAACCTCAGCACTTAACTCTATTTATTTCGCTGACAAAGTACCAGTAACGCAAGCCGGCTTATTTAAGCAAGATTGCATTGTTCAATAGGATTGTGTTTATTTGAAACGTTTAGTTTAAACTTAACGTACTGAACGTAATGATTGCAGATATAAACTATGGAACTGACAGAAGACCTTCAAAGCTTTGTTGAACGCATGGGACTCGCCATGGAGCGTTCCGGTGCTTCGCGCACTTTTGGCAGGATACTGGGCTTGCTCATCTTTGCGGAAGAACCATTGTCGCTCAATGAAATGGCGGATATCCTTCGTGTAAGCAAAGCATCTGTGAGTACCAATGCGCGCTTGTGTGAGCAAACAGGGCTATTACTGCGCATTAGCATTCCAGGCGATCGTCGGACCTATTATGAAATACTCCCTGGCGCTTTTGAGATAAGTTTAACCCACAGCCTGTATCGATTAAAGGAAATGGTTGATGTAGCAGAAGATGGATTGGCCGCGCTAAATGAAACGCATCCAAAGGCACGCTCCAGACTGGAGGAGATGCACGATTTGTATACGTTTCTTGGAGAAGGGATGGCGACAGCATTGGCGCAGTGGAAGGAATTGAAGAAGAAAAAATCTTCCTGACAAAATTCGGATAACTGATATGAAAATAGCAGCTCGACTTGTTGACGTCGAAAAAACGTATATGGTAGGAGACTT
>JBGCEN010000534.1:0-7348 GCA_045106435.1 Rhodothermales bacterium | reverse complement strand
GTATTTCACCCCTGAAGAATGACTGTTCGGCTTCAATGACGTTGTAAGTTGTACGGCAGAACGTTTCATTGATTAAATCGAGTTGAGCCCGATCAATGTAGCGAAGTTGTTTGCCTTCGTGACCTGTTGGCAATTTGAAGTCCGGCTGTATCTCGAAGCAGCATAACACACCTCGTCTCCCTGGCTATGCGCTTGTGCAAATCTTACATCATTTGTTTTTTTGTTGTGTTTCTACAAGGTTGGGTGTCTACCGAGACCTACGGACAATTCCGCTTGACATGGGTGGATATTGGTGAAATGCATAGCAAATACTCTAATATAGGCGCGCATCGTGAGGGAATAACCAGTAATCAAAGTGTAGAGTGGCCGGCTATTTTACGTGGATCAGGTCATTATCGCGCAAAATCTTACTGGATTGGGGTAAAAAACTGGACCGACGAATCTGGGCAGGCATGGGATTATCGCGTAGCGCGCGTTGGGCTTCGTGTTGATGGTGCCCCTTTTTATACGCCGATTGAAACCAAACTCCTCGCCAGGTTCGAAGACACACAAGTATTTGTTAATGGCGCCCAATCGTTCGGTAAGTTTATTGAAAACATAGATAGACTTGTTAATGGCGGTGAATCGTTCGGTAAGATTGCTGTTGTAGATGAAGTTAATCCGAATCTTCCTGCAGACCGGGTATTGTATCAGAAGTATAGGTCCATTCTGGGGCTCGAGACAGAGCGTTGGGTATACGCCTATGCAAACGAAATCCATGACGACTATCACCTGATTCGCAGAAGGATGACAAACACTGGTAACACGGATGCGGATGCAAGCATTGAACTTGAGGGGCAGTCGTTGAATGATGTATACTTCTCAAATATGTACAGATGGGTTGGACGAGAGCAGGCTGCCTGGAACGCTTCAGCTGGTCAAGTCTGGGGTAAATTTAGCATGCTTGACATTGTGGGAGATGGCAATGAAGAGTATCCGGTTGATTTTACAGCAGTTTATCTCTGGGCAGGTTATGATCCTAGTTTTGCCGCTGAATTCTGGGATCCCACTGGAAGCCCCATGCTTGGACCTGGGCGTCGGTTACAGGCCCCCGGGGATACTATAGGTAGGTTAGCAGGGATGTCAATGTCTGGCCGTGTTGTGCTACATGCAGACGAATCAACTACGGATCGTAGCTACAATCCTGCAAACCAGCCCCAGACCTTAGGATGGATCGATCCTGATGAAATTTTGAATCATGACGGTCTTGCGGAGCGCGACTATTACGAGCTTGGAATTCTGACAAGAGAAAACCCAGTGGTTAAACCAGGAGGTTCTTCGCGTATGTATCCTCATCTTGCTGACCGGATTGAACCGCGAAGAGAATTCTGGAATCCAATGAATGACGCTTCGACAGGAAAGGCCGGCGGACATGCTCCAACGATTTCTTATGGCCCGTATCAGATGGCTTTTGGGGAGCGTATCAACATCGTTGAAGCCGAGGGCGCTGCAGGGCTGAGTTACAAAGCAGCAACTGATATTGGTGTTGCTTATAAAGCCAGTGGACTCGATGATGAATTGCGCATTCCCTTCGATGCGAACGGCGATGGTATGATTAACGATGTCCCGTGGAATTACGACGTGTACAAAAACGGAGGCGAGCTGCAAACCAAGAACCAGTGGGTTATGACCGCGCGCGACTCGATGTTTCAGTTTATGTACCGTGCACGAGATGTATGGGAGGCTAGTAACGAGATGAGCGAATACCCGATTGTCGAGCCGCCTATGCCCCCGAGGCGCTTTGACGTTGTTGGACAGCCATCTCTCATTCAACTTAGCTGGGAGCCAATCGCCGGCTCTCCAGATCCTGTACAGTGGGAGATCTACCGTACGAGTGATTTTGCAGACAAGCTGCCTTACGAGTTGGTGGCAACGCTGCCTGGTTCTGCACGCGCGTACGAAGACGCTGAAGTGATCCGCGGCAAAGAATACTATTATTTCTTGCAAGCCGTAGGGCCACCAAACGCAGTAGACGAGCGAGGCATAGTCGGCACACCGGGTGGACTACCCCTCAAAAGCGGTCGCTATTTTACCCAGACGTATAATCCGGTGACCCTGCTGCGGGTACCAGGTTCGCAAATAACAGACTTCCGTATCGTACCGAACCCCTTTAATCTCGCTTCTGATGAATCTGTAAGATCATTTGTAGGTGGTGATCCCACCCGAGGCCAGGTAGAATTTCTCGACATCCCGGGCCAGAGTACCATCTCGATTTATACGGAGATTGGCGAACTGGTAAAGCGCATCGAACACACCAGTGGCAGTGGTATTGCTACGTGGAATCTGACTACAACTGCTCGTCAGCCCATTGTGAGTGGGATCTACCTTGTGCACGTAACTGATAACGATAACGGGGCGGTTGAGGTGAAGAAGTTGGTTGTGATACGGTGAGGATGCAGTAATCGGTTTTCAGATTTTGTGCCGTATCGATGGCTTTGTTGATTAAGGATTTAAGTTATGCCCGGAGCTTTTTTCTTAAAGCAACGCGACTGCTCCTGTCAGCGTACCAGTTTTCCATTTCTAAGATGACGCTGTATCCTTGCTTCTGGTAAAACCCAACGGCTTCATAGCCGGCTGTCCAGGTCCATATGTCTTTCACACCCAACTTTGCGATCTTTGACTCTAATGCAGATAAAAGCGCTGCTCCAAGTCCTCCGCCACGATGTGCCTTCTCAACAAAGAGATCTGTCAAGTAAAACCAGCCAGAGTAGACGTCGCCATTTTTATAGGCCAATCCAGATGAGCAGCCTAGAAAAGTAGATCCCTCCGTGGCGACAAACCCGTACCTGTCAGCGCTTTGAATTGCAACGCCATTATCGAGAGCGTTTTCGTCAAAGCCCGTTTTCATGCGCTCAAACTCGTCCGGCGTCATTTCGCGCTCAGTGATGTTGGTTTTCTTCATTGTTCCAGAATTGATACTCAGTCTTTGGCCACCAAATTAGACTGTTGCTGACGGATAATCTGTGTAACCCTGCGCACCGGGTGTGAAGAAGGTATTCGGGTCTGGTGCGGCGAGTGGTAAACCATTCTTTAGTTTAGAAACCAAATCTGGATTTGCCAAAAACGCGCGGCCCATACCAACAAGATCAACAAGACCTTCTGCCACGGCTTGTTCGGCTGATGCCTCGTCAAAACTGCCGCCAACGAAGAATGTGCGCGGCCACGCTGCACGCAAGGCTAGCTTGAAGTCTGCAGGAATGGGAGGTGCACCCATTGCGGCATGATCGGCAATGTGTATGTGCTCCAGACCTTCATCGGCTAGTTTTGCCAGTAAAGTAAGGTAAGTTTCTTGAACCTCCGGGTACTCACTCATTCCTGAATTTGTACCGTATGGCGATAAGCGAATTCCCAGGTTTTCTCCTCCAATTGCTTCGGCAGCTTCACGAGCAACTTCCAGCACAAACCGCATACGTTTTTCGATACTTCCACCCCATGCGTCGGTTCGCTGGTTTGTGTCAGGGCTGAGGAATTGCTCAAGTAGATAACCGTTGGCACCGTGCAACTCAACGCCATCGAAACCTGCAGCCATCGCATTTTTTGCTGACTGTACGAGCTCTTCTTTAGCTTGAATAATGTCAGCTTCCGTCATCTCCAGAGGAACAGGATAGTCTTGCATACCTTGCGAGTCTGTATACATTTGCCCCTCCAAAGCAAGAGCACTTGGGGCAACAATCTTGCTGCCTTCGGTCATATTCGCAGGATGACTGACACGACCCGTATGCATAAGCTGGGCAAAGATTACCCCGCCGGCCTCATGCACTGCAGAGGTAACGATCTTCCACGAATCTACCTGTGCAGAAGTCCATAAGCCTGGAATACGTGCATATCCCTTCCCGTTCGCAGATGGCGCAATTCCTTCCGTAATGATCAAACCGGCGCCGGCACGTTGGGCATAGTATTCTGCCATCAATGAGTTTGCAAGGCCCGCTTCGTCGGCGCGACAGCGTGTCATCGGATTCATCACAAGGCGATTCTTAAGGTGTAAACGGCCCATCGTAACATCTTCAAATAGTCTTTTCGTAACCGTCATGAGTCAAGATCCCTGGTATAGTGGAGAATAGAAAAAGAAGCGATCGGCAAATTCGCAGGTTCTGGTTTACCATAAATTGATTCACCATGGTCTGCGAGAAATAGGTCGCATTGTACGAAGCGACTATATCATAGTTCAGGGCACAATGATCAATCTGATCGAGGTAAACGATTTAACGTATACGACGCGTATTTCTTACTTAAAATAATCCCCAAACACCGGCACTTTGTCTGTGCCTAGTTGGGCTTTGGCGACGTAGAAGCGGAGCGCCATGTAGATCCAGACGATAACGCCCATGAAGCAGAAGAAGGTCATCCGTTTTCTGGCGTCGGGGCTTAGGCGGTCGGGGACAAACTCGGCTACGAGTGTTGCGGTTTCGGTAATGAGGAACCACCCCATAATCAATACGACGGTGGATACGAGCATTTCCGGCACCGTTTGCAGGAATCGTTTTTTACCCTTGGATGTCAGATTTCTTACAATGGTGTAGGTATGCCAGATGCCCAGGAAAATGAGGGCCGTCAGGCCGAGGCTGCTTCTCCATATGGTGCTCGACATTTCGCCTTTTGCAGCATCTTCCTGCCACAGAATCAGCAACAACCAATAGCCGAACATCAATACGATAATGTCGACAGGAATACTGAGGTAAGATTCGTATCGCGTGCTCTCTTTAAAATTACTAAACCGCGTTCTGTAAATAGTGAGCAGAGTTAAAAGGGAGAGTAGCGCCATCCAAAAGGCAAAGGTATCTTTTGTTGTGCCACTGATGAGTTGAAAAGGAGCAACCAATTCCAGCGTCCTCGTTCCGAGTAAGGCTTCCCAGTCTGTTGCAACGGCTGTTCCATCAATGGTAGATGGAGGCGTTGCTGTGACCTTGTTTTGAACTTGATTTACATAGGTACCTGATGAGTTGATCGCAACCTGTGCAAAGCCGAGTGCCAGCAGAGGTAAACCCAGGCGAACGCCCCATTTTACAAAAATAGACGTAATGGTTTGCGGCACAATTTCCCGGCTTCGTTTATTTCTTAACAACTGTCGCCACCAGACGAGCAGGTTGATGACCTCCCGGCTAATCCATATGGAGATGACAAAAAGTGCACCCAACGTGAAATAGCCTTTCCAACTCTCCGGCTCCAGAAACATGTCATAAGTGACCGTATCCAGCATTACGATGAGTAAAGGCACGATGAAATAGGTAAGCAGCGTGATGAAAATATACGTAGCTCTTTTGTCTGATAGCACATTGGGATTGCTGCGCCAGCCGGCTTTCTCCAGCAGTACATGCTCCAGAATATTCTTGAACAACCCCTTGTCTTTCCAATAGCTGGTGTGCGCCAATCCAGGCCAAATAGACCTGCGATAGACCACGTCAAACTCATTGTTCTTATCTCCTGCGCTGTCTTTGCCGGCGCGTTCAATCATGCTTTTGATCTTGGTGGATACGCGCTGCACAACCCGCTTCGTAATTTGTGCTTTGTTCTGATACTCTTTTATGTTTTCGTCAAATGAAGCCGTAAAGAGCGTCCGGTAGGCCTCCGTAGATCGCAAGGTATCCAGCGATTGTCCTACAGGATCTTGTTCATCGCAATAGTTAATGTGCTTGATGCGGGGACGGTCTGCAAGGTTCTCATCAATCCAGTCTGTGCCGTTCAAGTATTGATAGCGATACGGCCAGAAGAGCAAGAATTTGTCAATCGGAGAGCCAATGGTGACAAAGGTTTTTACGTGCGATATCCAATCCGTATTCGGCGGCGAGTCAACTGGCAGTTGATATCCCGGGAAAGGCAAATTGGTTGTGCCGGCAAATTGACCTTTGTGTGCATACATCAATGCATCCAGGGACATAATTGAGCCGAGGCTGTGCGCCAGAATGGTGAAGTTGGGCGCCGGCTTTACCGTGTTGTCATCACCTGGTATGGAATCATAGTGCGCTTTGCATACGGCTGCCATACGATCATGGAATCTGCGAACAGCGATGCCTCGCATGGGCTCGTATTCTGCATAGATTTGCACATCGCCGAGGTACTTGTTGAAGGCCAGATCCTCGATGTCAGGCACACGCGATTTGAGGAGCGTTTGCATGGGGCCGAGCAGATCCTGCAACTTGAACAGTAACTGAGGCATCCATGTTGGCGAGTCCGTTTCCATCCGTTCAATGCGACCAATCAGGCCATCCGTCCATGGTGCAGCCGGCTCAAGGACGTGTTCACTTTCATCGACGAGATCTTTCCACCAAATGTCTACAAACCGTACGAGTTTACCGTCAGGGTTATGCGTAGCGATGCCTGTAAAAGGCCTGGTCTCTGTATTGTCTACAGGGATGCCGTCAAACTCAGCCCATGGACGCAAGCTGTTTTCCAGCGGATTGGCTCCGACAAATGCGCCCAGGGTGACGATGTCTCGTCCCTCTTTCTGATATGACCGGTTTGGTTTCTCTTTGCGTTCGATTCCAAGTACATCATCGACAACTTCTGCACAACGACTGATGACGGGGAGTACTGTTTGTCCGTACCGGCTTTCACCCATGCCGTGTACAACGACAATGTATTGGTATGCGCTCATAGTGGGTTCGCGTATGATTAAAGGCTCTTGCAGAATCTACGATTCCAGCGCTTATCAAGCGAACATCCCGGGCGGGATTAGTTTTTAGTGGTTGGTTTTTAGTGGTTAGGTTTCTGTTTTTATCAAAAAAGCACTAAACCCACCTCTCACATAAACAATCTGACCTTATACTAACCACTAACCACTAACCACTAACCACTAACCACTAACCACTAACCACTAACCACTCCCAACTTCGTAGTTATCAGTACGACACCATTGGCTCCCCGACTTCCGTAGATGGCTGTTGAGGCGGCATCTTTCAGTACCGTTATTGATTCGACATCGTGTGGATTAATGTCGAATAGCACGCCATTGGTGGTGCGTAAGGGGAATCCGTCAACGACGTAAAGCGGCTCGTTGCCGGCCATAAAGGTGTTCTGTCCCCTGACTTGAACCCGAATGCCGCCGCCAGGCACTTCTGAAACTTGAACGCCCGCTACACGACCCCTGAGAATGTCTGCAGCGCTTTTGATAGGGGCGTCTTTTGTGTCTGCCACACGCGCGGTAGAAATCGCGCCGGTTACTTCATTTGCGCCGGTTTTGCCATAGCCAATTTCTACGCGTTCCTGTTGTGCATTATTGCCCTTTTGAGCAATAGTAGAATTACTGGTTTGGCAGCCCATTGCAAGAAAGAAGCTGCAGGCAAAAAGGCCGGCGCATTGTGTGATATTTCGT
>JBGCEN010000533.1:0-12981 GCA_045106435.1 Rhodothermales bacterium | reverse complement strand
AATTATTCTGATTCTCATTGGCTTACTCATGATGCCCCTATTGCCAGTTTGGCCAGTTTCTTCCCCTGGCTGGCTTGCGTGGCTGGGCCGATTTCATCCCCTGCTGGTCCATTTCCCCCTTGTCCTGGTCCCCTTGCTTGGACTCATTGAGCTGCTCAGTTATTTAAATTCAATTGCGCGGTCGTCGAAGAAAACCAAGTGGCCGGCCACCGTTCATCTTGAGGCTATCAAAAGCCCGTTGTGGTTCATTGCCGTTTTTAGCACCCTGCTCTCTATTGCAGCGGGCTACTTACTCTATGGCTCTGGCGACTATGGTGGCGAACTGGCAACAGAACATTTCTGGGGCGGTGTTATCACCTGCATACTCCTTATCGCTGCAGCTATTTCTGCCGGCGCCACAGCTTCAGTTATATCATCCCAGTTGCTTTATAGATGTTTGCTAGGCGCCTCATTGCTCGGCATTTTGTATACCGGACATCACGGCGGCATGCTCACACATGGCCCATCGTTCTTTACAGAAGCGCTGCCTGTTGGTTTAAGCAGCCCGCTCTTTGAAGACAAACCCAAAGAAGAGCTACTGGTCTACCAGGATGTGATTGCCCCTATTTTGGATCAAAAGTGTTTGAGTTGCCATAACGCAAACAAAACCAAGGGCGGTCTTAAAATGGTCTCATTGCAAGACATATATGCAGGCGGCGACAGTGGTGAAATGATTATTACGGCCGGCCAACCCGAAAACAGTGCATTATATCATCGCATCACCCTTCCTGTTAAAGATGATGATCATATGCCTCCAGAGGGAAAGGCTCCACTCAATCAAGTTGAAAAGGAGCTAATCGCCTGGTGGATTGAACAAGGTGCTTCTGCAGACGCAGTATTTGGCGCCGGCCCATCAGATCCAGAACAAAGCACACAATTTAATCGATACATTGATAAACAACAGAATACCCGGCGACAACGCTTTCTCAAGCAAGAAGAAATAACAGCACTCGCCGAAGAGCTGAACACGGCACTGAATGATGTACGCGTAGAAACAGATCCTTCTACGAAAAAGACATCCCTTGCCGTATCCATGAAAATCCCACCCGCTCTGGTGGATGATAACCATGTGGGGACCATTGTTGCCCAAACTGATCAAATTACCAGCTTGTCTCTTGTTGGTAGTGAAGTCTCGGATGATGCGCTGTTTCATATAAGTCAGCTACCAGACCTACGATCTTTGTATCTCGCTTATACAAGCATAGACGGCAGTGGATTGGCTTATCTCACAAATGCCCAGGCACTGGAACGGTTAAATATTTCGAATACACTTGTTACAAATGAATCCATTATGTATCTAACAAAATTGCCGGCGCTTCGCGAAGTGTATCTTCATGGCACAAAAATAGATAGCTTAATGATACATGCCCTCAGGTCCTTTATGCCAGAAGTCGAAATATCTGAAAGTATAGGACCGTTGCATCACTGAGTGCTTACCATACAGTAGCGGGCATGAGAGATAGAGGAGGAAGAGGATTGGTATTTCCCTCTTTCTCTTTTTTCTATTCCCCCTCTCCATGCATGAGCTGTTTAAAAACTATCTAAAAACTTCACTATTAGTCGGAATGCCCAGTAGGTTTTCCATCAAGCTGATGTGTTCTATTGTCGTAGGCCTTTTTATCCTTTTGCCCCACTTTTATCATAACTCATCCTGTTTTGCATAGACTTATGAAGCAGCGCCCTTTTGTTCTTGGCTCTATCATCCTTGGGACATTTCTTAGTGTCCTTATAATATCGCTTGTATATTCGAATCCATTTTCATCAAGCGATGAAGATCCTTTAGATGTCCTTGAGGTGCGTTCAGAAAAATCAAAACGCATGGCAAACATGGGACATCCAGACCTCTTCGCTGAATATCACCAGCAAATTCGGGAAAGCGAAAATGGACAGTCCTATGCAATCAACT
This sequence comes from Rhodothermales bacterium, assembly GCA_045106435.1. Taxonomy (GTDB): domain Bacteria; phylum Bacteroidota; class Rhodothermia; order Rhodothermales; family JAHQVL01; genus JBCCIM01. Next base: position 11,036 of record JBGCEN010000533.1, on the reverse strand, counting down.
ACAAGCTGGATGCATTGGCAAAAGCACAGTCTGCACGAAAGAGTCCAGGCAAACAACTTCCGTGGATTGAAAGAGGCCCTGGACACGTGGGTGGCCGGACAAGAGCTATTGTTGTTGACGAATCTGATGAAACACAGCAGACATGGTTTGCCGGCTCGGTTGGTGGAGGTATTTGGTTAACTGAAAATGCAGGCCTCTCATGGCGTGTATTAACCGATAATCTACCAAACCTTGCCATTGCATCTATGGCTCAGTCCATTTCTAATCCGGATGTATTGTATGCCGGCACAGGTGAAGGATTTGGCAACCTCGACGCGGTCTCAGGAGCGGGTATATTCAAGACCGTTGACCATGGTGAAACGTGGACGCAATTGGAGGCAACCATCACTGCAGATTATCAAGCAGTAAACAGATTGGTTGTTGATCCTGAAGATGAGAATGTAGCGGTAGCAGCTACCAATACAGGTATTTTCAGAACACAGAACGGCGGGACAAGCTGGACGCAGGTGTACGATGATGTCTCTCGCGTGCAAGACCTGAAATTCCAGCCAGGTAATTTTGATGTCCAGTTCGCAACAGACAATGGATGCTGCATCCTGAAATCTACCGACGCCGGCCAAACCTGGGACATTTCATACAATGCCTTTTTTAACGGAGGCGCCCGTATTGAACTGGCCACTTCAACGGCTAATCCTGATTGGGTATACGCAGCCGTGGAGCTAACAAGTGCACCACAAGGTGGGGATATCTATTTCACAATGGACGCCGGTGCAACCTGGACACTTGCGGAAGACCCAAATGGCGGTCCAGCCAATGACTGGTTAAATGGACAAGGGTGGTACGACAATGCCATTGCGGTTCATCCCTTTTCTCCTGACACGGTATTTATGGGAGGTGTTGAATTTTGGAAAAGCAACCTGACAGGTTCAGAAACATCAACAGGTGGTGCACCAACCGCTTTTAATGAGATCAATACAAATTCATTTCTTGACTTCATTAACTTTTCCGGCGGCAGTCATTTTGGCGGGCGTGTAGATATTGGTACACTGGCAGATCAGCTTGTCAACGTCACACTGGATGACATGCGGTCTGTTGAAGTCCGATTTGGTCCTGGCCAAAGCCAGATGGCACATCGCTTTTCGGTGAGCCCGACAGCAGGCACCAACGGTGACGGCGGCGCTGGCATTGCTTATGCCTCTTACATCTACGAAGATTATGTAGAAGTGCCCTTTGAGGTGTGGGATATTGATAACAATGTCCAGCTAATGGCTTCCTTTAGAGACCAGGCTGATGACGGTGTCTACAATTTACTGGCGTCCAATACAGCCGGCGCGCGAGACACACAAAGCCGTGAATATCTTTTTATACATGCCATCCCCTACAGTGCAACAACACCTGATCCTCTCGTAGGCATAAATGGAGGCGCAGGACAAAAGACACTTTATTTCATGTGGCCAATTCTGGCAACGGGTGGAACATGGGATGCACAAAACCTACCTGATTCTCAGCTACAATTGATATTCAATGTATTTGAAGCCAGGGTACGTGCACAATCCAGGTTTGCACAACGACTGGAATCCGGCGGCTCCAGCGTGCATGTGGATCACCACAACATTACCATTCTGCCTGTCAATGCAGCAACCAATGAGTTCAGAATCATTAATGGCAATGATGGCGGCGTCTATTATTCCGACGACAGCGGGTCCTTGTGGAAAGATGCGAACAATGGATACGTGACCACCCAGTTCTACGACGCAGACAAGCGCGCCGGCACCGATGATTATATCGCCGGCGCCCAGGACAATGGCACGTGGCGTAGTTTTGCCAACCCAACGCTAGATTCTGACTGGAGGTTTGTAAATGGTGGAGACGGATTCGAGCTATTCTGGCATCCTACGGACATAAATAAGGCGATATTCTCCTTCCAGAACAATGGCTTTGTCAAAACAGACAATGGCGGATTCACTGCCTCACTAGCCACTACGGGCTTGACAGATACAAACGCCGATGCGCCTTTTATCACGGCATTAGGGTGGTCAAAAGAACGTCCAGAGGTACTTTTTGCCGTAGGAAGACGTGGTATATGGCGCTCGGATAATTTCGCTGATACCTGGACACTGGCACAATCTGTTGATGATGCACAGTGGGGATTCTTCTCAGGCTGCAAAGTGCGTGTATCTTTAGCTGATCCTGATATCGTATGGGCAGGCTGCCGGGTAGATGCCGCAGGTGGATCCCACACCCTCCATCTTTCCAGAGATGGAGGCCAATCTTTCGACCCGGTTCCAAGGCCGGCGGACATGGAAGGCTCGACTTTCATCTCAGGTCTCGCAACGCATCCGAGCAGTCCAGGTACAGCTTATGTGCTATTTTCTGCTCCGGGCGCACCAAAGATATTCAGGACTACAAACTCTGGGGCTGCATGGGAAGACCTCTCTGGTTTTGCTGGCGCCGTTGATGATGTGAGCACCAATGGTTTCCCTGATGTAGCCATTCACGATTTACTGGTCCTGCCTAACTTGACGAACGAAATTTGGGCTGCTACGGAAGTTGGTATTTTCTCCTCGAAAGACAGCGGTGAAACGTGGGCTTATGCAGACAATGGACTGCCGGCAGTTTCTGTTTGGCGATTGCGTCATGTAGAAGATGAAGTTGTTGCAGCCACACATGGCCGAGGCGTCTGGACTGTATCTGAACCACTTGAAGTAGCGAATGAATCAGAAGAGGTGCCTGAAGACTTTAATTTGGCACAGAACTATCCAAACCCATTCAATCCACAAACGACGATTGAATTCAGTGTACCAGCTGCTACAGACCTCCAACTCAAAATATTTGATTTGAGCGGAAGGGAAATTGCAACCCTCGCAGATGGCTTCTACACAGCAGGTGTTCACAATATCGCCTGGGATGCCGGCCAATTCGCCAGCGGCGTCTATGTTTATCGCATGACTGCCGGCGACTATACCGCAACGCAGCGCATGACGCTAGTCAAATAATGGAGGAGCCACAGATAAGCCTCGCTTATCTGTGGCTCGTTCCGGGTTTAGCGTTCAAGGTTTAGGGTTTAGGGTTTAGGGTTTAGGGTTGTTGAACAGACCCACTTCAATGAACGTCAAATCGCTTCTTTTACCTTTCGATTTTCTTTATGAAACCTCTGCATTCAATATTTCAGATCGTATTCGGCATCATCCTGCTCCTATTCAGCGCAGCTGCCTGTACATCATCACCAAAAGCTACAGATATGCCTGCTGCCGCAACATACATGTCAATTATGTCTGAGCGATATGGCGAGGAAGGTGACTGCCAAATGAACGAAGACGAGTCTTTTGCATTGTGTACCTCGCCCTTCGATCTCATGGCCACAACACCCGGCATCAAGTTCTTCACGTATAACATCAATGAAGGGCGGATTACTTACGAAAGCGATACAAACTGTAGTTCGGTATCATGGACGGACATCCATCGTCTTGAAGTGCTTCAAACCCCCGGCACCATAAGACAAAACGCAGAGCAAACGAAGATCGGCTTCTCAGTAGATGTCCGCACGGGCGAACGCGGTCCGCTTAGTTAGGCACGCGCATTATTTCGAAATTTAGAGAAGGTTCTTCCTAACGTCATCCTGAACACAGTGAGGGATCCATAGAAGTCATTGGCAAATATTCCTTCGCATAAAGACTTTCATGGCCCTTTCGCAGAGGCTCTGCATTCATTTTTACACATCCAGCTCTTCAACATCGCCGGCATTCTCCATAATGAAACGGAACCGGGCGCTGGAGTCTTTGCCCATGAGTTCGGTAATGGTGGTTTCGGTAAGCAAGCGCTCCGTATCTGGGATAGAGACCTGAAGTAATCTACGTTTATCCGGATCCAGCGTGGTTTCACGCAAGGTTGCCGGCATCATTTCACCCAGCCCTTTAAATCGCTGGATATCGATGTTCACATTCTTTCGCCTGGCCTGCATGGCTTTGATGGCTTTGTCTTTATCTGCTTCATCAAGCGCCCAATGGGTTTCTTTACCGGCTTCGATCCGATAAAGCGGGGGCTGTGCTATATAAATATACCCCTCTTCGATCAGGGGCTTCATGTAGCGATAGAAGAACGTGAGCAGCAACGTTGAAATATGGAGGCCATCGGAATCGGCATCCATCAGCAGTACTACTTTGTGGTAACGGAGCTTGGAAACATCCAGTTTATCACCCAAGCCGCAACCTAAAGCGAGCACAATATTAGACAATTCCTTGTTCGCAGTCACCTTCTGAAGCGTAGCCTGCTCAGCGTTTAGTACTTTCCCTCTGAGTGGTAGAATGGCCTGCGTTTTCCGATCGCGTCCCTGCTTTGCAGATCCGCCGGCTGAGTCCCCTTCCACAATAAAGATTTCACTCTCCCCCGGATCTGTAGAAGAGCAATCTGCCAGTTTCCCAGGCAAAGTAAGACGATGCGAAACGGCTGACTTCCGCCGTACTGAAGAAATCGCTGCGCGACTTGCCATCCTGGCTTTTGCGGCCTGAATCACGCGAGTAGCAATCGCCTCACCCGTTGTAGGATGCGCATTTAAAAACTGCTCCAACTCCAGTCGAATGGCATTCACCATCAACCCACGAGCTTCCGGATTATTCAGTTTGTCTTTTGTTTGCCCCTGAAACTGTGGATCTACCATAAACAGATTCACAATCGAAACCATGCCTTCCCGAACATCATCTGCCGTCAGGTCCAGCTTCTTGGGCATGAGGTCATGCGTCTCCATGTACGACCTGACAGCACTACGTACGGCGTCTTTAAGCCCTTGCACATGTGTACCACCATCAGCCGTGGGAATGCCATTTACAAAAGACTCAATGCGTTCCTTGGGTGATTCGGTCCATTGAATAACAACTTCAGCCCGCTGTCCGCCTACAATTTCATCCTGCTTCAGAATAAAAGCTTCCGGGTGAATTACGCGCGTTTGGTCCACATCAATAATGTGGCTCAAATACTCGGCTACACCGCCTTCATGATGGTATTCATACCGTTGCCTGTTGACGTCATCCTTAAAGACAATTTTGAGGCTTCCGTTAAGGTATGTCTTTATTTCCAGGTGCTTCTGAATCCAATCTGAATCAAACTCAATCGACTCAAAAATCTCTTTATCAGGCCTGAAAAAGATACTCGTCCCCGTGCCCCGGACCGCTTCTTTCGACTTAATCAGCTTGGTAACAGGGATGCCTTTCTTATACGTTTGTGTATGCTTTCGCCCATCGCGCTTGATTGTGGCAATGAGTTCGTCAGAAAGGGCATTTACAACAGAAGAGCCTACACCATGCAAACCACCAGAAGTAATGTAGCTTCCTCCATCAAATTTACCGCCGGCGTGCAACGTTGTCAGAATAACTTGCAGTGCCGGTATTTTCTTCTTCGGATGTTTGTCAACAGGAATACCACGCCCGTTATCCGTAACCGTAATGCTCTTTCCGTCAGCATGCAAGATCACTTCGATAAGCGAGGCAAATCCATTGGTCGCTTCGTCAACTGCGTTATCAACGATTTCACGAACCAGGTGGTGCAAACCGGCTTTACCCGTCCCCCCTATGTACATCCCCGGACGCTTGCGTACCGGGTCAAGTCCTTCCAGAACTTGAATGTCTTTTCCTGTATATGATGCTACTTCTGCCATTCGGTTAGTAAACTCTGGGTTTGCTGTTATCTACACAATTAACTCAATTGATGCGCTTAACTGCTACCTTTCCCGTTTATAAAAATTTCTACAGGCTCCTGGAAAACCTTGGTAATGTGGCCACGATTAATAATCGAACTGCCTTTATTTCCTCTGTTTGAAATCTTGAATTTGGTTGTACGCACTACTTCAGTTCGCCCGCGACTGGTTTCAACGGTTAAACCCTTGCGCGCCGCTGCAGATATGGTGTATCCGAAGATCGCATCGCCTTTGTTTAATCGCATGGCGATCACGCCTTTTGCAGCACTTTGTACAGCCGGGATTTGGTGTACTGGGAAAATGAGCGCGAGCCCTTCTTTTGTTACCAGACACATGTTTTCATGGCCGGCTGAGAATTCTACCCCCAGCGTTTCGTCTCCTTTGCCCAGGCGCATAAATCGGCGTCCAGATCGAGTCGAAGCCTCCATATATCCTGCAATTGCTATTTTGACAGCAAGCCCACCTCTCGACACACCCAAAACGTAAGGTCCTTCTCCTTCTTTTTCCTCGCCGTCTTCTCCAAATAGCTCGGGCGCGCCATTGGGTTCTTTTGAAGGCTTGGGCAGCGCGCGTTCATCAAATGAGGCAACGCCAACGATACGTTCACGATCCGTGAAATCGAACAGCTTCTGAATCGGTTCACCATAGCCCGTAGTATTCGCCAACTGGTCAATACGCAGGGTATACGCCTTGCCAAAATTGGTAAAGAAGCCAACGGTTGCACGCGTTGATCCCGGTAAGGCCCAACCCACTTCATCGCCCTCTCTAACCCGGATACTGGACAAGTCGGTGTATGACTTTTGCCGCTTGACCCATCCATCACGCGTCACGATTACAGACACCGTTTCGTCAATGATGTAATCTTCTTCTGAATACGTAATGCCATCATCGGGGCCGGCTATTTCAGATCTGCGGACATCTCCGTATGCTTTTTTGACTTCTTTCAGTTCATTCCTGATCACCTTCCACCGCGCCGGCTCATCAGCCAATAGCTCGCGGATTTCCTGAGCCATGCGCTCCTTCTCTTCAAGCTCAAGCCGTATCGCATCGATCTCCATGCTCGACAGCTTGTAAAGCTTTGTTTCGAGAATGGCCTCTGTCTGGATATCGTCCAGACGAAAACGATGCATCAACCGCTGCGCTGCGTCCTTCTTGTTTTTGGACGAACGGATAATCTTGATTGCTTCATCGAGTGCATCAAAGATGATGATAAAGCCATTCAGGATGTGGATTCTTTTCTCCAGTTGCTCAAGCTCAAAACGGAGCCGGCGAATCAGGACCTCCATCCTGAAGTCAAGAAAAGCACGCAGTATGGTTGCAAGATCTACTTTCTGTGGTGCCGGCACATCTGGATTTGCCGTAGGCACCAGACACGTCATATTTACGTGAAAGCGTGTCTGCAATGGCGTGTGCTTGAGCAGATAGGCCATCGCAGCTTCTGCATTGGATCCGCGCTTCAGTTCCAGAACTATGCGCACTTCGTCAGTGGACTCATCCCGAATATCCACGATCTGTGGTACTTTACCGCCAATGATGTGCGCGGCAATTTTCTCAATCAGATCACTTTTGTTCAATCCATATGGGATCGAGTGGATGATGATTTTTGATTTTCCTTCAAATTTGTACTCGCCTCGGATATCTACTGTACCGTCTCCGGTTTTATAGATATTGATCAATTCCTCTTCTGTATTAAGGATGCGCCCCCCGGTTGGGAAATCAGGCCCCTTAATAAACTTCTGAACCAACGTTTCAATCCGCGCGTTCGGAGAGGAAATCACGTACATCAATGCATCGATAACCTCCGACAGGTTATGCGACGGAATGTTGGTCGCCATTCCTACTGCGATACCGCTTGAGCCATTAACCAGCAAGTTCGGGATACGTGAGGGAAGCACGATGGGCTCTGAGAGCGTACCATCATAATTGGGCCTGAAATTTACCGTCTGCTTACGGATATCTTCAATCACATCAACTGCTATTGCCTGCAGTTTTGCTTCAGTGTATCGCATGGCTGCAGGACTGTCCCCATCCAGCGAACCAAAGTTTCCATGTCCATTTACGAGTGGATACCTGAGGGAAAATGGCTGCGCCATGCGAACCATAGAGTCATAAATAGCACTATCACCATGGGGGTGATATTTACCCATGACTTCTCCAACAACCGTAGCGCTTTTCCTGAAACGAGAATCAGGATAGAGCTTCAGATTAGTATACATCGCGTAGAGGATACGGCGATGCACAGGCTTTAGTCCGTCACGTATGTCGGGCAAGGCACGACTCGTGATGACAGACATGGCATAATTCAGGTACCGCTCTTTGGTTGTCTCATGAAGCGGTATAACGTCAACTACAGGCATTTCTTATCTTGCAATAACAGTCTTTAAAAGCTGCGACCTATCTAAGAACTTACTATATGTGTGATTAATGTGCAATCATGCAACGAAGTGTTTCCTATGAAAAATGATAGGGAAACGCGGATTTGTGGCGTACTTCGCGTGCTGCATTTACCATTAACGTCATTACAACACGCGTTTATCAGAAAAGTGCCGGCTTTTAATGCATCACTTTATCTGTGCAAAAACGGATATTGGAAAGTTTTCAGTGGCCAGTTCACAGATGTTATCAAAGGTTAGCACAACATCACGCAATTAGAAGTTTGCTTTCTGCTACAAAATTCGACCTTGGTTTACTACTCAAGAAAGGAGGAAATTCGCTGAATCAAAGGATCAATGAGATCTTCGGGTAAATCGTGCCCCATGTTTTCAATCCACAGACTGTCTGCACCTGGAATAATACTGGCACATTTAGAGCCGTGATCAATAGGAATAAAGGGATCAGATTTGCCATGAACAATCAGCGTAGGTATTGTAATGTTTTGCAACTTGTCATAGCGAGAACCTGAAAGGGAAACAGCAGCCTGATGTTGCCTGGATACGCCAGAATTATAGCCTCTTCTGTTTCTGATGTTATAGAGCGTCTGTTGCGCTATCCCCTCGCTATTTAATTCATGTTCAGCATGCCCCATCAAGATCATTCTGCTTGCGAGGTGAAGTTTGATCAGGTTCTTTTCGCCTCCAATGATGCCGTACTTTAAAGCCGTCCGTATTAATTCCCAGGCAATATCACCGGATATTTGAGGCAGTGCTGGATCTTCAATGTATCCTGAAGACATCATAGAGATCAGCGACCTGGTGCGATCTGGATGGCTGATCGCAATTTCCTGGGCAATCATTCCGCCCATCGACACCCCAATAACATGCGCCTGCTTAATACCCAGCACATCAAGGATCGCAACACCATCATCTGCCATGTCAGTAAGCGAATAAGGATCTGCAGGATCCCAATCATCGACCCAATCCGACATGCCGGTCCCCCGATGATCAAATCGAATCACTTCGTAGCCGGCTTCAACCAATCCATCAAGAAAACTTGCCGGCCATCCCAAAGCGTCGTTTGAAATCCCCATGATAAGCAAAACTACGCCCTTTGAAGAATCCTGCGGCGTGGTGTGTTCATACCAGATTTTCAGACCATCTGAAACAGCAAACCCTGTATCGCCCTGGAGTATTTCAGGCAACGGATTTGCTATCACTTGCTCTATAATGCTGTCGGTATTGTCGGGTAGTGATGGACCCGATCTGTATATATAAGCGGAGAGCAGCGCCAGCAGAATAAATAAAGCCAGTAACAGGCCTTTTAAAATGTTCTTGAACAGCTTCACCAATTAACCTCGTCTATTGAGGCAGTTTACGGGATTCAGTCGGTGAGGTTGCCGCAATCTGGTATGCAGAAGGGCTCCTTTCTCGATCCACTTGCCTACTACACAGAATTTCTGCCTCATCCAAGCGCCACGCGCAGTCGATTCAATAACTCCGGTACGCGAACGTAAGCATCATATTCATCTTCCTTTCCCGGAAACGGGAGGGTTTCGATGGGCACATAACCGCGATAATTTGATGCGCGGATAATATCAACCAGTTTCTCCATGTTGATCGGCCCTCCTTTGCGATCACTGAGCAACTCTTTGACCTGCCAGTTGACGGCATGGGGAATAACGCGCGCGATATCAGCATACGGATCAGGTGTGAGGAAGAAGCCGGTATCGACAATCGTTCCCAGCCACCTGGATTCTACCATGGAGAGGATCTTCAATACTTCATCAGCACTCTTTAGCATGTCTCCGTGATTCTGCACCCCTACGATTACGCCATGTTTCTCTCCATGCGCTGCACATTCTCCCAGGGCCTCCGCCATCCATTCTGAAGCTTCGTCCCAGCTATGTCCTTCAGGTTGTGCTCCTGCAAAGACCCGCAAAACGGGGGCACCCATTTCAGCCGCAGCCTCAATCCATCGCTTGGCCAGTGCTACATCTGCATCGCGTTTGGCTTTGTCCGCCGTAGCAAAGTTGTTTCGGATACCGGTTCCGCTAATGGCCAGGCCAAGCTCAAAAGCACGACGTTTAAACTCATTAACAAAGGCAGTCGTTGGAACGTCCGGGTAGCCTGGAAAGAAATAGCCAGTTGGATCTACGGCATCAAAGTCGAGCCGGGCACATTCATCTAACAAATCAAAGAGACTCATGCCCCCTTCTTTTCCATCTCTGTATTTAAAGAGCGGAACGTTGTAAGACCATGCATTCAAGCTGAGCTTAATCTTTGAGTCTTGATCAATACGCTGCAAAGAGTTATCGGTAACAGCACTTTTCACTTTTGGGAGTGCCATTCCGAGCGGCAGAATCGCTGCATTTTTGAGGAACTGGCGTCGATCTTGGGGTGATTTAATAGACATGGATTCCATCTTATTGCGTTTCAATGACATCTCAAACGATTTCTTAACAAGGTGCAATTCCTTCTTCTCCAAAAGGCTGGGCAGTAGTGTTTAAAGAAGCGCCGAGAAAACCCTGCACATCATTCTGCCTGTTCTGACCATATTCTGCCTGTTCTGACCATTACTTATAACGAGAGATCACTGGCCAGTCTAAGCAAAAATATAGCAGCCTGCTTATTAAAAGCTAGGGTGTGTGGACAATTAGCAGGGAAAAGAGCATTCGGTGGCATTTTTGTTCAGATCATAGACCATTTTATTGTATTTCGAGAGATCCCCCAATCAAGTTGAGGGCAGGCTTTTCGACAAGCTCAAGATGACGTGGTTTTACTCGTCAAAATAAACTTGTCAAAATAAACTTGTCAAAGAACTAAGTACAATTGCCAGGGCAATTGCATTTAAAATTGTTCTGAATCTTAAGTACTGCTGTGACGCGTTGCTCCGTTGTATAATCTGAATACAGCTTTATCCACTTTTAACACCCTGTTGAGCAAAAACTTTTGCGCGGGGATATCCCGCCAAA
>JBGCEN010000532.1:0-5387 GCA_045106435.1 Rhodothermales bacterium | reverse complement strand
GTAAGCGCGCGGTGAACTACCCCTTGCTATTGTGCCAGAGATGAGGGAGCAGTTCATCAATTTGTTTGTATGGATGTGTTGGTATCCGCTTCAGTACATCGCTGAGCCATTCATGAGGATTCACTTCGTGCTTTTTGCAGGTGGCCAGTAGCGAGTAGATCACTGCCGCCCGCTGCGCCGCCTCGTGTGAACCGGCAAAGAGATAGTTCTTCCTGCCCAGCGCAATTGGCCGTATCGCATTTTCTACCAGGTTATTGTCGATCTCTATTTGCCCGTCTTCGGTGTAGCGCGCCAGTTTATCCCAGCGCTTGAGCGCGTAGTTCACTGCTTTGCCCCACGGACTCTTCGGCAGACCCCGGTTCTGCATCAGCCACCCTTTAAACTGGTTCAGTATGGGCATCGCCCTTTCCTGACGTACCTGCTTCCGCTCCTCATGCGTAGCCTCCTTCAGCTCCCGCTCAATGGCGTAGAGCTTTCCAATCTCAAGCAGCGCATGCTCAGCCCGTTCTTTTGCGTTTTCCTGCGCCTCAAAAAAGTAGCGGCGTGCGTGCGCCCAGCAGTTGTATGCCGTTACCTGTTTCTCGAACATATCGTAAGCCGCATAGCCATCACTTTGCAGTGCGCCCCGGTAATCGTGCAAGAAGTTGCCTGGGCCATCGCGACCTCTGCCTCGCTGGTAATCAAGCAAGACCAGTTTTAACGGCGATCCGTTATCGCCTACCGGCGCGTGATAGACCCAGTAATAACCACGGTGCGTTTTGCCTTTTTTGTTACTGGTCGCCTTTGCAGGGTCCTGCACAGCTATGGGTGTCTCGTCGGCCTGTATGTAGCCGCTTTTGAGCACTAACTCAGCCAGTCTTTCATGCAGCGGCACAAGCAGGTTTGCAACCGCTGCAACCCAGCCCTCCAGTGTTGACCTTGGCAGCGCAATCCCTTCGCGTTTAAAGCGCTGTACCTGCCGGTAAATAGGCAGATGATCTACGTATTTCTCGATCACCACATGGGACAGCAGACCCGGCTCTGCAATCCCTTTGTCAATCGGGCGTGCAGGCAATTGCGCAATGATGACTTTTTCTGTTTCAGGATCTACGTATTTGGGACGGACGCGTTGTATAACAATCAGCCGTGCCGGGCGGTAGTCGAGTGTCTCTGTTACTTCTTCTCCAATCTTCTTCAAATCAGAGCGATCAACAGCTGGCTCGATCACAATCACTTCCCGAGGCAAGTGCTCTGGCAGTGCCTGGCGTACAGGTTTACGTTTGCGACTGTGGGCCGAGACTATTTCTTCGGTAGCCTCCTCAACCGGAGCCTCCTCAAAGAGCGTCAATTGCGCCTCGTTGCCATCAGGCACAAAGCGTTCACTTTTTGCGCCAAAGATGAGCCGCTTCAATTGCTCCAGTTCATTTTTGAGCAGAGATACTTGATCTTGTGCCTGCTTTAACTGGAGACGAAGCTGCGCATTTTCAGCCTCGAGAGGGGCGGTATGTGTCGGTGATTCCACGCCTGTAAATTACAAAGTAATAAGCACTTACGCACACTGTTTTTTACTATATCGCTTACGATATCTAACAGATTTCATCGACACGCCCTCTAGCATCATTACTAGGTGCTGCCAGTTCATTTCGCCGTCACCAACCGCACCATTCGCTACTGGTAATTCAAACGTACCCTCTTCCAGTCTTTTATAGTAAAGCACAAATCCGCTACGGTCCCACACCAGCAGTTTGATGTGCGTGCGCCGGCGATTGAGAAAAATGAATACGTCGCCTGAGAGTGGATCCCGTTTTAGCTCGCTGCGCACAAGTCCTGATAATCCGTCGAAGCTCTTTCTCATGTCAGTTGGCTCACGGCAAAGCCAGTAGCGATGTGAGGGACTGAAGGCGATCATCGAACCAGTTCTAGCAGGTAGCTCGCTGAAACAGGCGCAAGTAACTGGACACGGGCCCCGCTGGCAAAACTGATTTCTGCGAAGGCTTGCGGGATCACGGGCGGTTTTACTTCGATGAATGCTTTGGGCGATATATGATCACGCCGGTACTTTGAGATCCAGTAGTTGAGCACGGCCAGGGAAATGTTGTGGCTTGCGCTGAATGCTTTTTGTGTCTGGTCACCTTCCAAATAGCGCTCAATGAGCGGGTACATCGTTTTTGACGAGTGTTGCATGGTATCCTCTTTTTGATACCAAGGTCTGGCTATCACAACTCGCTTACAAGATGTACTTCACCGCGCGGATACACTGGTGGGTCAGGTGATCATAGCTACGGAGTATATGGTAGTGTTGTAGGTACAGGAACTACTAAATACGCAGGTTACTTCTTAGGAGCCTTAAAACATACAGGCCCTATTACGGGACCAGGGTCCGACGAGAGGCTTAAAAACGGGGTTGTATCACTGGATAGTAAAGACATACTTAGCAAAATCATGCAATTACGGCCTACTTCATATACTTATAAGCAAGAAGGTGATTTTTCTTCGATGAATTTGCCAGAGGGGCAGCGGTACGGCCTGATTGCTCAGGAACTTGAGGTAGTTTTCCCTGAAATGGTGTACCAGGACGTTTACCCTGGCCCAGTAGGTGAAGGAGAAGATCCTATAGGAAATCCTATTGAGTATAAGAGTGTTGAGTATCTTACGTTGATCCCACTTCTGTTATCTGCAATTCAAGAGCAGCAGGCTGAGATCGATGCGCTGAAAAGTGCGTTACAGTCTAGTGGGATAGAGGTGAATAGATAATCTGTAAAATAAAGGAGGTTAGTCAGTTGAATTCCGTATTCAAATCGCTCCTGTTAAATACAAATCATAGAATTATTATACAATTCTGTGTCTTTCTCACAGTTTTAATATGCCATCAAAGCGCTTATTCTCAGGCTGGTGGTTTTTGGGAGTTTCCATTTGACGGGACATTAAATGATGCAGTTCGAGATTTTGAATTTAGTGCCTCTGGGGATTTATATGTTGTAGGGGATTTTACGACAGCGGGGGGGCAAGAGGTTAACCATATTGCTCGCTGGGATGGTGCCACCTGGCACGCGCTTGGTTCAGGAGTTAATGATTGGGTGTATTCCATTGCAATACTGGGTGATGAAGTTTATGTAGGCGGCCGTTTCAACCAGGCAGGAAATGTAAATGCAAGTCATATTGCACGCTGGAATGGGGCAGAATGGTCAGCTGTAGGAGGAGGTTTATCAGGTTGGGTATTTGATCTGATCATTCACGATGGGGAATTGTTTGCGGGAGGGCGATTCAGTCGTGTATCTGGTCAACCGTTTGAATTAGGAGGAATTGGGCGGTGGGATGGCCAGGAATGGAGTTCCTTAACTGCAGGATTTGATGGAGTTGGAATAGATGGTTTGGGAATAGATGTTTTAGCCTTGGCTTCAGACAGTTCGTTCATTTATGCAGGCGGGAGTTTTAGAGAAACGCAAGGCCAAGAGGTTTCGGGAATAGCTAGGTGGGATGGGATGGGATGGTCTTCATTGGGTTTAGGTCTTGATGGTACAGTTCGTGCAATTGAGATGGGTTTAGATAATAACTTGTATGTGGGTGGTAATTTTGAAAAAGCAGGGAGTGTGGCTGCAACAAATGTAGCCGTTTGGAAAGACTCTGTATGGGAGGCGCTAGGAGATGGGGTCTCAAATCAAGTGAATGCTATCTCATTTGCTTCAGGCGAGTTCTTTGCTGGTGGTGCATTTCTTATTCAAGAACCGGGAGATTTGCCACAGAGCATAGCTAGGTGGACAGGAACGGATTGGAATAAATTAGGCGCTGGTTTAGCAGAATCTGACGTATTCGCCTTGAAGGAAAGAGGAAATCGACTCTACATTGGGGGGACGTTTACTGAAATAAACGGCGAGGAGAGCCAAGGAATAGCTTTGTGGAATACAGGTGTTCCAACTTCTCTGGTACCTAAGTCTGAGCGATCAAGAAGTGCCATTGAAGCTGCATATCCGAATCCATTTATTGATGAGATATCTATTACAATCAATGTTGAGAACACGGGGCAAGTTCGATTGGCAGTATTTGATATGCTGGGGCGAGAGGTGAGAGTGTTAGAAGAGAATATATTAGCACAAGGTTCCCATACATATAACTGGCAGTGTAGAGAATTACCGCCTGGTTTATATGTTACGAGGCTAACAACAAGCACCGGAAATTTTATTCAGTTGATAATGAAGCAGAGCAGCTAAAATGAATTCTTTTCCTAAAAATATACTTCTACTCATTTTCGCAACAATATTAACCATTCCAAACAGTTCTTGGGGACAATCTGGACAAATGTGTTCTGTAACAAAACCTCCTGAAATAGCTTCTTTACTTAAGGAGAGACAAAGAAATAGGAATTTGTCCGCTAGCTTTGCTCCAATTAATATAGGAATTGCATTTCATGTAATACACAAAGGTGGTTCTGAAAACGTAGATATAGCAGATCTTGAAAATCAGATCTCTGTGTTGAATAGCGCCTTTGATCCGACAGATTTTTCGTTCTTCTTATCTTCGTTCTTTTTGTCATCAGTGTCTAGAACGAATGATATTTCCTGGTTTGATCTTCCTAGTCTAGGCGCAGTTTCAGATACAATTCACAACACCCTTTCCATAGATCCAGAGCATTTAATCAATATTTATATTGGCGATCTACCCAATCTTGCATTAGGCTGGGCGCCTTTTCCGAGTACAACTGATTCGGACAAGCATGCCATATTACTTGATTACGCTACTCTTCCGGATAACAGCGTTAATCTCAATTATGATGAGGGAGATATTTTAGTTCATGAGGTAGGTCATTATTTTGGTTTAATTCATCCATGGGAGGGAGGATGTTTAGCAGATCCTACCAAGGGTGATGAGATTGTCGGTACTCCTGCAAGTAGTAGTGCTTTTTTTAATACTTGCCCTTCTTCTCCTGATAGTTGTCCGGCATTATTGGGTAATGATGCCGTAACAAATTACATGTATTCTACAACCGATGCTTGTCGAACTGGATTTATCGAAGAGCAATTTACACGAATGGATGATGAAATCGGTACGCATAAACCTAACATTGGAGGCAGTACGATTAATATCGTCACTAATCATATAATAAAATCTAACACTGAAACTACTCTTTATGAGGGTGAATTTTCTTTTTCATCAGGTACAGGAATGGCTGTTGATGGAATACTTAATGCAGAAGATATCATATTGACGTCGTCTAATAGTAACTGGGATGGCATTGAGTTTAAAGATGGTAGTGAAGGCACACTTACAAATGTTGATGTGCTTAAAGTTGGCTCAGGAGCTCATACTGGTACAATGACAATTCGAGATGGCGCTGATGTAACGCTCAAAGGCGATAACATCATCATTGGTCCTAATTTCATTGCAGAGAAAGGAAGCACATTTCTTGCGAC
>JBGCEN010000531.1:0-9155 GCA_045106435.1 Rhodothermales bacterium | reverse complement strand
CCGTTCAGGTGGTCGATCATAAAACTCTCCAGACCATTTTTTACATTGTCATATCTTTCTGATGAATCTCCATGATCGGCAAGCCATTGATTGGTTAGATACCTGGAACTTTCGTTCATCAGAACTAGATTTTCGGTATCTCTCCAAAGGAAGCCTGCCTTACGCGGGATAACGGCATGAACTTTCGGTTCCCCTCCTTTTTCGGTGAGTAAGACCTTTGTTATGTGTTCAACCGTGTCAGGATAAAGCAACTCAGGCCGGTCGCCGAAGTTGTATAGTAACAGAATTAATGCGTGCGCGGTAAACGGTTCTCTTTCACGGGGTTCATCTTTCCACCAGGGTTGTGCTTGCTTGAGGTATTGGTTCAAAAATTCGATTTCGTTGCCAACAGCAAACTCGGCAAAACGTACATTGAATCTTTTTTCGCCAAGTTTCAGTTGCGCAGCCCCGGAACGTTCATTCTTCTTTTTGATTGCTGCCTCGATGAACTCGGATTTAGTTTCCCATGCGAGCGTTCTCTTGGAGGGAAAATCTATATTACCAAAATCCAGGTCAGTATTGCCATGAAAATTCTGGCTGAAACTATAGATCCCAAGCCATGTCATCGCATAAAGTGATATTGAACAGACAAGGCTGATTTTTAAAAGTTTTTTTATCATCGGTCTGGTTGCAGCATAATCTAAGACATGTGTTTCATCTCGATCTTTTTCATCGGTAAGGGGTGGCGTAGTAATTATCGTTGTTGCCTATTTAACGATCATTCTAAAGGTTGGTTTCAGAATATCATTGTTGAGGTTTCCAGACCTTATGGAGTTGTGGGCAAATGTGCCATACAAAGAATCAATTATGCCACAGCCAACTCGCGCACACTCATCTAGGGTATAGCTTAAACAATTGCTTTGTGGCCACAAAGGATTGCCTTCACGGCTACATGGCGTGTTTAGAACCAATGAAAAAACGCGTTGCCATAGCCGGGATCTTTCACGAGACACACACATTTGTGCCCTCGAAGACCACCCGTCCCGCGTTTCGCTGGCGACTGGGGACTGAGATCCTCGAAGCCAGGGGGGACGCATCTCCTCTGGACGGCGTCTTGGAAATCGCCAATAAGTGTGACTGGGATCTGCTTCCTCTTATCGACATTAATGCGGCTCCAGGTGGCGTCGTTGCCAACGAAGTCATTGAAGAGTATTGGGAAATTCTCACCAGGGAACTGCTTCTCCACGCGCCCCGGGGCATTGATGGGGTTTGCCTGGTTCTCCACGGAGCGATGGTCAGTGAAGACTGTGACGACGTTGAAGGCGAAACCCTCGCTCGCGTTCGCAAAATCGTCGGATCCCGGACTCCCATCTGCGGAGTTCTCGATTTACATGCTAATGTCACACCAGTGATGGCGAGGTATAGCGACGGGTTGATCGCTTACCGTGAAAACCCGCATACGGACGCCAGGGAAGCGGCAGGCAGGGCAGCGATGCTTCTTGATTCCCTGATGCATACCGACGTGTCAATGAAGACGTTTTATCAAAGGGCTCCGATTATCTGGCCTCCTGAAGGAACGGCGACAGAGTCGCAGCCCATGCTGGGACTTGAAGAAATGGCCAGGGAGTTCGAGTCCACCTGTGAGGGCGTCTTTGCTGTCAACATCTGCCCCGGATTCGCCTTTGCCGACACCGCTTGTACGGGACTGTCGTTTTCGGTAATATCCTCGGGTCCGGAGTCTGAGGCCCAGGAGATACTGCGGTGTTTGACAGACCACTCGGTAGAGCATCGCAACCATGGCATTCCAGATGACTCGATGTCGCTCGACGCTGTCCTGCCCCACATCACCGGGGAAAATGTAAATCGCAAGGGACCAGTCGTGCTGGTTGAGCCTGCAGACAACATCGGAGGCGGCGCTCCTGGGGACGGAACTACCATACTTCGCTTCTTTCTTGCCAATCAACTCACGAACTGTGCGGTCATCCTCAATGACGCAGAAGCCGTTGAAGAGTTGGAATCCGTCCCAATAGGGGAACAATGCCGGTTGGAAATCGGGGGCAAACAGAATCCATTCGATGAAGGTCCGGTCGACGTCGAGATCACGTTGTTGAAGCTGACCGACGGAAATTTCGAACTGGAAGATCGCCGCAGCCATCTGGCCTCGATGCTTGGCAATGGCATCACGATGGGCAGGTCAGCACTGGTCGATTGCCAGGGTAACTTAGTGCTCCTCACCAGTAGGGCGATTCCACCCTTTGACCTCGGGCAGTGGCGGTGCATGGGCGTCAATCCCGCCGAACTCAGAGCTATCGCAGTGAAGGCTGCTGTTGGGCACAAGCGTGCCTACGACCCCATCGCGCAAGGTTCCTGCACTGTCGACACGCCCGGTGTCTGCCCGGCCAATTTGAGTGTGTTGCCCTATGAAAGAATCCAACGTCCGGTTTACCCGCTGGATGACATATCAGGATGCGAGGGATAAGCAGCATAATTAGAAATGACGACTATGCGACCAGTAGACAGGAATATAAGGCCGACACGACGCAGGACAGTGCTGTCAGGGAGTGGGCGGGTGATTGTGGCCGACTGCCTCTTGAGCTTGTGAAAGGATAATTGTGAAGAAATCGAACATATCAACAAAGGCCCGCGATGGACAGGCAAGCTCTCGTTACATCTACCTGGTTGCTTTCATAGCGGCGACTGGTGGATTCTTGTTTGGCTATGACCTGTCGATCATCAGCGGCGCTTTGCCTTTTCTGGAAACACACTTTGAATTGAGTGCATCCGGAAAAGGGGGCGCAGTAAGCAGTGCCATCCTGGGCTCGATTGCTGGCCCCCTATTCGGCTTGTGGCTCAGCGATGCCGTGGGACGCCGCAAGACACTGGCAATCGCTTCCGTCTGTTTCATGCTCTCTGCGATAGGAACGGCGTTGCCCTGGAATCTCGAAGTTTTCAATGTGTGGCGTGTTATCGGGGGGATCGGCGTCGGACTCGCTGCCATGACATCGCCGATGTATATCGCCGAGATTTCGCCAGCGCATCTTCGCGGGCGGCTCGTCACCGTAAATCAGCTGGCGATTGTACTCGGCATTAATCTTGCCGTGATTGTTTCCTACTCTCTCTCGTTCGGCGGCCATTGGCGATGGATGTTCGCTTCGGAGGTGATTCCGATAGTCCTGCTGATGGTCGGTCTGCGTTTCTTGCCGAGAAGCCCCCGATGGTTGATGGCGACCGGAAGAACCACCGAGGCGCTGGATGTTCTAACGAGGATCAACGGGAAACGGCAGGCGGCTATCGAATACACGGAGATTCATAACGAACTGGCAAACGAACGCGGAAGCCTCCGCGAGTTGTTCTCCAAAAACCTCAGGAGAGCCCTGTTGGTGGGCGTGGTGATCATGGTTTTTTCCCAGATCAACGGTGTCAACATGATGTTGCTCTATGGACCGACCATCCTGGTTGAAGCAAAAATCGGAACAGCGTCGGACGCCATATTCTTCACCATATTCCTGAATCTCCTGATATTGGTTTCGACGGTCATTGCTTTCTGGTTGGTGAAACGTTTCGGGCGTCGACCAATCCTGATAGGCGGCGTCAGCGTCATGGCGCTAGGGCATGTGCTCATGGCCGGGGTCTTCTATCTGGACGCCTCGCCACTTTTGAACCTCGCGGCGATGTTCATTGCCGCCGGTGCATTCACGCTGAGCCTCGCACCGCTTAGTTGGATAATTGTCTCGGAGATTTTCCCGAATCGGATCAGGGGAAAAGCGGTCGCGATTGTCTGCGCCATTCTTTATGCCTCATCCTTCCTGTGCGCGCAATTCTTCCCGATGATCACCGAGGCGTTCGAGGCGGCAATGGGTCATCCCGGTGGTGCATATTTGTTGTTTGCCGGCATCTGCCTATCGTGCGTGGTCTTTTGCTGGCGAGTCCTGCCGGAAACCAAGGATATTTCTTTGGAAACAGTGGGAGACTACTGGGCAGCGGTGCAACGGAAAAGAAAAAAATCATCCTGAAATGAAAATCACCAAATTGGAAACGGTCATTCCCCGCAGCATCATGCCGGGGCTGCTGGCATTGCGAATCCATACGGACGCGGGCTATATCGGTCACGGTGAAACGTATTACGTCCCTGAATCCGTGGAATCGATGATTCATGACTGGATGGCGAAACGGCTGCTGGGCGCGGATCCGTTGTCGATAGAAAGCCACTGGCGGTTCCTTTACGAGCGCGCAACCAATTTTGGATCTCGCGGGAGCGAGCTGCGAGCTATATCCGCCATCGACTTGGCGCTGTGGGACATCCTGGGTCAGGTATGCAATCAGCCGGTATGGCAGCTGCTGGGCGGCAGAACTCAAGACAGGATACCTGTCTACAACAGCAGCGCCGGACCGAGCTACGCTGCGAACACCGGCAAGCAAAGCGACTCGCATGTATGGCCCGGTTATGGTTGCGTGGGGCGGGAAGGGCCATTGAACGATTATTGGTCCGTCGTCAATCGCCCCGTTGATTATGTCCGCGAATTGATTGACGAGGGTTACCGGGCACTGAAGATGTGGCCGTTGGACTTCGCTGCGCACAAGCCCGGTGGCCCGCTCCATATCTCGAAAGAAGACCTCGAGACCGGGCTGCGCCCCATGCGCGCGATTCGTGATGCCTTCGGAGATCAGGTTGAAATCATGCTGGACGGTCACGGCTTTTTTCAGCTGCCAGCTGCACTGCGAATCGCGAAGGCTATGCGGGAGATCGATCCGCTCTGGCTGGAAGATGTCATCAGGCCGGATTGCGTTGATACGATCGCCGATTTCCGACACCAGATCGACGTGCCGCTTGCAGTCAGCGAAATGCTAATCGGAATGGAGGACTACCGCCTCGTTTTGGAGAAGCGGGCTGCGGACTACATCATGATTGATCCAACGTGGGTGGGCGGTATTTCGCAAACCCATCGCATCGCTCAGTTGGCTCAGAACTACAACGTGCCGGTGGTTATGCACGACTGCACCGGACCGTTGACGTTGCTGTCAGGCATCCAGGTTGGCGTTGCCGCAAACAACGTCGCCTGGCAGGAGACAGTGAGGGCACAGATCCGTATGCTGTATCCGAAGTTGATTGCTGGAGAAATCCAAGTCAATGGAGGTTACGCCCCGGCACCTGAAAATCCGGGAATCGGAGCTCAATGGCTGCCGGAGCTCTTTGAAGGCAACTTGCATCGGTATCGAACAAGCAAAGCAGAATAATCATGATTCGCCTCGACAATAAGATTGCCTGGATCACCGGCGCTGCGGGCAACATCGGCCGGGCGCTGGCCATTGGATTCGCACGAAGGGGAGCGGTGATTGCGGCAAGCGACATTACCGAAGATAACTCGGGCCTGGAAGCCGAACTGCAGGCCTTTAACAGCAACTCCTTCTTCTGCCAACACGATGTCACCAAGCCCGAAGATGCCAATCGCGTGGCCGCCGAACTGCAGGAAAGGTTCGGACATCTTGACATCCTCATCAACAATGCAGGAATTGATCCCCGGAAACCGGCGGGCGAGATTGAAGACCAAGATTGGTCGCGTGTTCTCGATACAAACCTGAGTGGCGCCTGGTACACGGCACAAGCCGCGCTTCCCTTATTGATGCGATCGGAATGCGGAAAAATTATACAGGTCGGTTCGATCACGGCGCACACCGGCTTCAAGCACATGGCCCACTATGTGAGCAGCAAGATGGGCCTCGAAGGCATGACGCGGGGTTTGGCACGGGATCTGGGTGAACACGGAATTCGGGTGAACTGCCTCGTGCTGGGAGCGGTGAGCGGTGAAAGGGAAAGTGAACTCGGAAGCCCTGAAGAAATTGAGGCCACGGTGAGTCATCATCAAAGCATTGCGGGAAGAATCTTGCCGGAGGACGTGGAATCGGTGTTCGCATTCTTTGCCTCTCCGGACAGCGAAGCGATTACCGGGCAGTCAATCCGTGTCGATCTCGGTTGGACCTACGGCTGACGCCCCCAAGCAAAACGATATTCAACATCCAGCGAACAATTGAACCCAATAAAATTATGAATAGTAAAATCACTTTATCAATGATGCGCGAGTCACTATATGCAGCAGTCATCGCCGACGCGCTTGATTCGCTCGGCCTGCGCCATCAATCGCCACGTGCCGAGTTGCGTCCCTGCACCGGTGGGCCACCGTTGGTTGGCCGTTGCAAGACGACCCTGTGGGGCGACATGTATCATGAAGACCCCAAGCCCTACGAACTGGAACTGCGGGCGGTGGACAGTTGTCGGCAGGATGAGGTGATGATTTGTGCAGCAGGCGGATCGATGTATTCGGCCCTGTGGGGGGAGTTACTTTCGACCGCTTCGCGGAACACGGGCTGTATTGGAGCGGTGGTCGATGGAGCTGTGCGGGACATCGCGAAGATGCGCGCCATGAACTTTCCCGTCTACGCTCGCGGCACGAGTGTTTATGACAGTCAGAACCGCCAGCGCGTCGTGGATCTGGACGTTCCGGTCGAGATTTCCGGGGTGCGATTCTGTTCCGGCGACCTTGTCTTCGCCGACTGCGATGGCGTGGTGGTGGTTCCTCAGGACGTCGAGCAGGAGGTGATTGGCCGGGCATGGGACAAGGTGCACGCCGAAAACAGAACGCGAGACGCAATCAGTGATGGAATGCCGGCAACTGAAGCCTATGAGACTTACGGCGTGTTGTAGGCGGCGTTTTGCCGGTTTCGACCGGTGACTAACGGATCGGTTGGTCGATCCTTCGGAGATCAATGGAGGCGATGCCGCACCGACTGCCTGAATTCGCCCGGTGTGCGACCGAGTCGTTGACGAAACACCCGGCTCAAGTGCTGGGCATGCGAAAAACCGGCCTCCTCGGCAATCTGCTTCAAAGGCAGGTCGCTCTCAATGAGGAGCCGCTGTGCTCGAGCCAGCATGGTCTGTTGGATTTCATCGTGAATCGTCTTGTGCAGAAACTTTCGGAAACGCGCCTCAAGCGTCGAACGCGAAACATGAACTGCCCTAAGCACATCTGCCACACCGATTCGTTCGCAGGCGTGCTCCCGGATGAATGCGATCGCGGCCGTGACGCTGGCATCACCCACCGCCAGATAATCGGTCGATCTACGGGCGATAACCCGTTCGGGAGGCACCAGGTTCGCAAGGCATCCGGGCTTCTTTCCATCCATCATCCGGTCTAGCCGTTCTGCAGCCATAAATCCGATGTTCCAAGCCCCCTGTTCAATACTGGACAACGGCGGGTTGGCAAGCTCACACATGAGTTCGTCATTGTCGACGCCGATGACAGCGACATCTTCAGGGACGCGTGCGCCGATTGTGCGGCATGCTTCCAACACGTGCCTGGCGCGGGCATCGTTGGCAGCCAATACACCGACCGGCTTCTTTAGTGACCGAAGCCAACGACATACTTTCTCCTGAAGCTCGGCCCACTGACGGGGCGATGTGTGTCGCCCCACGTGGGAATGAAAGGGAACGCCCGCCTCGGCTGCAATCAGCTTCAATGCTTCAGCCCGCTGGGCCGACCACATGGTAGAACGATTCCTGGGCAAACCACAGTAGGCAAGAGCCGGATAGCCGCAGCCCAGCAGATGCTCCGCCGCCATGCGTGCCACTGCCTCATTGTCAGTCGAGAAGTAAGGGATGCCGGATTCTTCCTCGTACCAATGGTATCCGCCTTCTACGCCGACGATCGGGATTGGCAACCCACGGATCGTTTCGGCAAACCTCTGCTCGGTGAATGTGGTGATGATTCCGTGTCCGCTCCAAGTCCGGAGGTCCGGTAGTTTGTCCAGTGGATCCTCCTCTACATAAAGGCTCCATCCGCAGGTCGAGTTCGCGTAGTCGGCCACACCCCGGATCATTTTCCGCTGATAGGGATTTCCGGTTTCAAGAACCACTGCAACGCTTCGCTGTTTTATTTTTGCGGAACCCTTCATCGCTGAACTCTTACCGGATGATCATTAAAGGCGCGCCACGCAAATATGCAATTTATTTACTGAACTGTGCCGTATTCGCCGCGCAAAGAAGCCCTATAATCAACATTATGAAATGGTACTTGTTCAAAAAAAGTCGTCATTCGGCTACGGGGGTCGATGATGAATCGAACGAACGGTCCAAACGAACCGGACTCTGGCTCTGGCTCTTCATCGTTGATAAATACAAGACAGAGCTGCCCGAAACTCGGATCTGTAATTGTGCAATTAATAACTTTAAATGTGCCGTTGCCCAGCTGAACCGACACCTTACTTTAGTTTCATACCCGGCAACCTGATCGAGCAGGATCCGGTCGATCTTGCAGTTGAAAATGAAAACAGTCTTACTCAAAATAAAAACAATCGCACTAGTGGTCTCGTTGTTTGGCACCACTTGCCTGGCCTCTGAGAATCCTGAATCAGAAAACTTTCTTCCGGTGCGCGAACTGTATGGCCCCGCACATTTCGGCAATTCTTACGAAGTGATGACAGCCAGCCAGATGACAGACTATTTGGCAGAGATGAAGTGGATGGGATTCAATTCCTTTTCGGACTGGGTCACCCCAACCGACGTGAATGATCCATATTCGATGCAACATTCCAATGAAAAAGGCACGCGACGATTCGAGAAGAAGAGAGCAGTCTATCAAGCGGCGCAAAAAGCCGGCTTGAAGCTGAATGTGATTCTTTGTCCGAACCATGTCTATCTGAACCAATTGAAAGAAGACGGAATCGCCGCAACCAAAAGAAAGCGTATATTTGGCCAACTGATCTGTCCGAGCACGTCGCGAGGCAGGGAGATCATTCTCGCGAATCACAGAAACTGGTTCGCCGATACGGCGAAGGCCGGGATCAGATTCAACACGTTGACAGTATTTGCCTACGACTACGGTGGTTGTGCATGCGACAAATGCGACCCGTGGATTCTCACGTCAGCGAAGCTTACCCGCGAGATCTTTGAGATCGCAAAAGAGTTCCACCCGGACATTGAGCCGTGGTACTGCTCGTGGTGGTGGACCGAGGGCGAGCACAATCTGTTCAATGAATGGGCAGAGGAACAAGCACCGGGCTGGCTCAAAGGCATGACCATGCATATAGAGTACGGACAGACAAAGCCAAAGGATGTTCCTGTTCCGTCTGGTTGCCGCAAGCTCGCGTTTGTGCATATCGGGTACAGCGAACGAAGTGACTAT
>JBGCEN010000530.1:0-10282 GCA_045106435.1 Rhodothermales bacterium | reverse complement strand
TGACAGACATCTAAATCGGCTTGCGGTAGTTTGGTGATGTTCTCGGGATAGATCGAAACACTGAAAAACAAGGCATTTTAATCTGGGGGTATTGAACAAGTCGGGCTCCCGCTACCAATAAAATCAATAACTTAACTAAGTGTATAGCACAGCCTAACTTTATGATGGTCACGCCATGGTCACAAATGTCGATAATTCAAGCGTTGACGAACCTAATCTGATTGATGTTGAAACCAGAAAAAGACTAAATGCTATTATTGCGTTAGATCGACAAGTGATTGACGAGTGTTCATTTTCTGAAATAATTCGTTGCGCAAACGTTCTTTTGGATGAGGTTTTAGAACTCATACCTAACGCTAAAAAGCGTCGGTTCAAAGATCAACTCGGTTTTGTAATCAATGAATGCCATGTCAAAGAATGGGTTGGCATGAATAGAAGACATTTGCTGAAGGAAATTGCCGAAGAACATCCTGATGTGAATTTTGATAAATTTCATGAGCAGGAACAAAGGCATCATAGCCAGCAAATTCGGAATGCGGTAAGCTCTTTGCTAAGTTTCGAGAGAGAAATTTATTTAGCGCTTAAAAACCCAAGTCATCGTCCAAGAGGCTCGAGAAATAAAAATAATCCTGACGCAGTGATCTATAGTCAGATCATAAGTGAGGCTTTGGATGAGTATCACAATAGAAGTGGTGATTTCTGGGCGAGTGTTTCGAAGTTAGTATCAAAACAACTCGAGCAGAAAAATCTTAGCTTGAGAGGTGATAATTCTGTCCATGACAAGAAGTCTTATTACTATCACATGGATAGAATTTCCAAAGAAGCACAGCTCGATTATTTCCGCATTCCGAAAAAACCTAAAAAAATTCAACTTAATTGAAATATACCGTCAGCTGCATTTAGTGAGGATTTTAGTGTAAAGATTCGCATAGCCGTGCTCCTATTCACGTAGGGGTTTCGGTCAGGCCTTCGTCGAGTGTTAGCGCACTCTCGAGGGCCGATTTATATCAGGAAGCATGGTTCGTTCTCTGACTAAAAGAAGTTAACCCGGAATATTTGCTGAGGCAATCGAAAAAGAACAGGCCGGGAACAAAATTGCAGGTTATGGTTAATGAAGTGTTGTATTTTTGAATACTTCTTTGATGCAATACAGTTGACTATCAGTACTACATTGTAAGCCATCATAGGGTTCCAATTTCAATCTGCATTCAAACAAGATGGGTCAAATTTGACCCATCGTACGATTGATGTATATTCACTCAAATGATCAGCATTATTTCACCC
Organism: Rhodothermales bacterium; assembly: GCA_045106435.1. Lineage (GTDB taxonomy): Bacteria > Bacteroidota > Rhodothermia > Rhodothermales > JAHQVL01 > JBCCIM01. The sequence goes on along the minus strand of JBGCEN010000530.1, from coordinate 8,998 downwards.
ATGTTGGACGCATGATAAAACTCCGGCAATTGTTCCTCACTATACTATTGCTATGGTCGGTTTCTGCGAAGGCTCAGGAATTGCGTGTACTGACGTCTTTACCGCCATCGGTCACAGATAAATATCTTGGCATGTTTGATAAAACCAATCAGGGCACACGTGTACAAATTCTCAATAAGAATACGATTGCTGCTATTGATGAAGTTCTTCGCGGCAATGAGCGAAAGTTTCAAATATTCTGGTCATCATCACCAGAAGCATTTGAAATTTTAAATCGTAACCAAGCATTTGCTTCACCCGAAATATGCGGCTCAGACGGTCCAAAATCGGTAGTCTCGTTTGCCGTGTCATCGATCGGTTGGGCAAAACGAAATGATACTACAACATTTATGCCAGCAGATTGGAATGATCTTTTAAAGCCACTTTATCATGGTAAGATAGCTATGGCACGTCCTGCGCGTTCAGGTACAACCCATATGATTGTGGAGCAGCTTCTACTGTTTCGAGGGTGGCAGGAAGGATGGGCGTATCTGTTAGAGCTGTCCGCTAATTTGTCCACTTTAACTGCTCGTAGTTTTGGTGTACCCGATGGCCTAATTAATAATAGGTTTGAAATTGGCCTTACGATAGATTTCCTATCGCAATCGCAAGGTGAAACATTACAATTTCGATATGGACGACCATTGATGTTGGTTCCTGCGCAAATTGGTATTTTGCGCGGTGGAGATGAAACGAGTAATGCTTGCGATTTTTTAAAGCTTCTTCTGTCTCGAAAGGGACAGCTTGCTCTTTTATCACCTGAAATTTCTCGTATTCCTTTTGACGAAAATATTCGCTCAGAAATAGCAGATCAACTTCCCATCGACATCAATAACGCTTTGCGCTTGTCGTGGTTGAAATACGATGCTGTCATCACTTCCGATCGATATTGGGCTGTCAATGTTTTATTTGATTTAATGATCACCGAAACCCTCAATGAGCGGCGGGCATTATGGCGACGATACGGGGCACTTAAAGGCAAAGTATCAGAGGCAGTATTGGATCCGATCAAGCAAATCTTGACGAACGTCATCGTGTCAGAAGCTGATGTCGCGGCGCTATCACAAACAACTCAAATGAGTTCAAATAGTTCTGCGTTAACAGCCGGGGGAGAAAACGAGCGCAGTGTGATCAGCGATTGGCGCAACAGAGTTGAATTACAATTACGGCAGTCTGACATTGGGCTCTCAAAACTTGAACAACGAGTGCCAAATTGAAACAGATTTTTGATAGGATCGCACCTAAAATTTGGACGAGGCTCTTTCTTCTCATTCTTATGGCTATCCTGTTGACATGGGCAGTGTTGGGAATAGCCTTTTATTGGCTCGGTACAGCCCAAACTGTGGTCGGCGAGATCAATAGAGATCAGGTTCCTCGTTTGATGCAAACGTCACTTTTATCAATTAAAACTGCCGATCTCGCTTCGTTGAGTAATCGTATTCTTTATACACGAGAGGCGGCTCCGGGAGATTTAGAAAAAACTTTACGCATCTCAATCGCGGAACTAAAAATTCTATTGGAAGGTTCTTTGAATGACCAAATTGCAAAAGAACAGTCTGAGCAGCTACAAAAACAATTATCGGCAGTGATCCATACTCTTGACAGTACACGTCAAATGGAAAATCAGATGTTGAATATGATCGATAATCTACGATGGATAAATGTAGATATTCAGGCTGAAACCGCAGCGTTGGTAGCTGATTTTGCCTATAATATTGAGGTTCTCACTCGGAAACTTCAAAATGCAACTAAAACTGAACAGCGTGCGCAAATTGCTGAAGCATTGCTACATGAGCAAAAAGTCTACGCAGCCTTTGTTGATTTGGGCACAGACGTATCTGTCTCCACAACGCTTGCAATCCAAAGTTCCACCAGTATTCAGCCAGAACAGCTAAAGCAATTTGCCGATTTAATGTCAGATTCACTTAATCGCATCAACAAGAGGTTAATCGAGTTACCTGTAAAGGCGGAATATGTAACTCTTAGGCAATCTGCAGAGATGTTGAACGAGTTAACTGTCGGTGCTACAGGCCTCGTGAACAACCGAATGAAGTGGCATCAAGAACGTGGCCGTTTAAGCGAATACCTCAATTCAGGATTCGCACTGCTGTCAGACATGCAATTACAGTTGCGACTTCAAGCAGAAAAACACCGTGATGATTTTGCCAGAACAAGCGCGAGTTTCGCAGATGATGCGTTGTTTACGATGCAAACGCTGGTGTTTTTGACAATTTTTGCCGCTCTTGCTGGATTTGCCATCCTATTTCTTTATATCCGACCGTCTATTATACTGCCCATGCAGAACTTGACGACTGCAATGAAGCAGATTGCGACTGGACAAAACCCTAAATTGGAATGGTTGCCTCATCGCAACGATGAAGTTTCAGAGTTAGCAAGTGCGGTTGGAGCTTTTCGTGATTCAGTTTATGAGCGTGATCAAGCAATTGAAAAATTGCGCCAAACACAGTCAGAACTCGTTCAGGCTGGCAAAATGGCAGCGTTGGGAACTTTATCTGCTGGAATTAGTCACGAGCTAAACCAACCGCTTGGCGCTATCAGGCAGCGATTACATTTGACCAGCAAAGCCTTAGCTGTGCAAGATATTTCAAAAGCGCGCCGACAGACAGATAAGGTTGAAAATCTGGTCGTTCGAATGGAAAAAATTATTGACCACCTGCGTCGGTTTGCACGCAGGTCTGAATATCGTCGAGATGAAGTTGCTCTTAGTCCGATTGCCAATAGTGCTTTTGAACTTCTGGCAACAAGCATTTCCTCCCATGATATTAGTTTTCAAATTGATCCAGAACTTGAAAATGCGTCAATTATTGGTGATCCGGTTCTATTGGAACAGGTATTGGTAAACATTATTTCCAATGCTGTCGATGCAATTATTGGTACGGGGAAAGGGGGTGAGATTCTCATTCGTCATGAAGAATTTACTCAAAATATGTTGACCTTTAGTATCGTCGATACAGGCACAGGTTTGGGAGATTTGACACCTGAGTATGTTGTTGAACCATTTGTTACAACCAAGCCGCCGGGTGAAGGTATTGGGCTTGGCCTTTCGATATCATTTAATATTTTAACTGGCATGGGGGGCAATCTGGTCCTAGCTCGCCGCAAAGGAGTAGGCACAAGAGTGACAATTAAGCTACCGGGGCGCCGTTTATGACTAAAATCCCTGTTATATATTTGGTGGAAGACGACATTGATTTTAGCGAAGCTACCAAAGAATTATTGGATTGTGAAGGATTAACAACCCGCGTGTTTAACCGAGGAGTTGACATGCTTGCAGAGCTTGATCCAGAATGGGCTGGCGTTATTCTTAGCGATGTTAAAATGCCAAAAATGGATGGGTTTGAACTTCTCCATGCTTCTCAAGACATAGCCCCTGAGGTGCCTTTTGTAATGATGACAGGGCATGGTGACATACCCATGGCCTTGGCCGCTGTAGAGGCTGGCGCTTACGGGTTTCTCGAAAAACCAATTCGGCCGGAATATTTATTAAGTCAGATACATCGTGCTCTTAGCAGCCGCAAACTTTTTTTGGAAAATCAAAAACTGCGCCGCCGAGTTGCTCGTTTTGCCGATATGGGCGTCTATTTACTAGGAACATCGCGTGTCATGAAATATTGTCGCAAAGAGTTGCTAGACGTTGCGCCACTGCCACTTCCTGTATTAATTTATGGTGAAGGTGGGACTGGCAAGGAACTGGCGGCACGCACAATCCACGACTTCTCAGACGTTGATGGGGAGTTTGTTGTTGTCAATTGTAGTATTGTTACTGAACCAAACTTTAGCAAGCTACTTGATCTACAAGGAAGCTTGACAAATACATTGTTCTTTCGTGCATTGCACACATTGCCGCTCTCTTTACAAAATATTCTGTCTGATTTTCTACGCCAAAATTCTGACATACGAGTAATAACATCTATTACAGGCGAGCCTTCCAACCATCTGGCAGATGGAACACTGAGTGAAGAGTTATACTATCTTATAAATGTTGCAACGATCCAAATGCCTGCCCTTCGCAATCGTGACAAAGATATATACCTATTACTTGAGTCTTTTATGCGTGAAGCTGCTGAAAGGTTTGGCAAGAAAATGCGTATGCTTTCTGCCGAACAATTACATAAGTTCTACAAATATAAATGGCCGGGTAATGTGCGTGAATTACGTAATTCTGCAGAACGAATTATCATTGGATTACCTGTTGAGTTGCAGTCCCAAAACTCAGTGAAAGATGGTTATCAAAATACTTCTTATGAACAGGCGATGTATGAGTTTGAAAAATCTCTGTTGGAACAAACGTTAGTTGAAACAGGTGGCCATCGAGGGGAGGCCGCCAATTTGTTATCAATTCCACGCAAGCGATTATATTTACGATTAAAATCAGTTGGGCTAACAGAAACATAGGTCAATATTGACCAATTTTACGGGTCAATATTGACCTATAATCAACATAAAATATTGATTTCAATATATAAGTTGTTTAAATTTTTTAAGACTCATAGTTTTCCCTTGCGCTAAACAGGCGTGAATTTTCTGGGAGGATATTATGAATAAACTACTCTACTCGTCCATGATTTCGGGGACGTATATGTTGTTGGCCGGAACTGCTTTGGCTGATGGAAAAATCACCGTAATTACGTCATTTCCGGATTCGATGACAGCTCCAATTGAGGCTGCATTTGAAGCCGCCAATCCGCAATATGATTTGGAAGTTTTAAATAAAAAAACGTCCGCCGGTGTTAAATATATTCAAGAAATTTCAACAGATAATACCGCCGATATATTTTGGGCTTCAGCACCAGATGCTTTTGAGGTTCTGAAAAGCGACGGGATGCTCGCCAATGTCACGATAAAATCAGAAGGTATACCGGAAAAAATTGGCGCATATCCGTTAAACGATCCGTCTGGGTTTTACTATGGATTTGCAGGTGCCGGATATGGGATCATGTGGAATGAACGTTATCTCAAAGCAAACGCGTTAAAGCCAGCAAAAGAATGGGACGATTTAGCTAAGGCTGAATATCACGGTCATGTTGGTATGTCCGCACCTTCACGATCAGGTACAACACACCTCACTGTAGAGACGTTACTTCAGGGTGAGGGATGGGATGCAGGTTGGGCAAAGTGGAAACACATTGCTGGTAATTTCAGCACAGTAACCGAGCGTAGTTTTGGTGTTCCGGACGGTGTAAATACCGGTAATTTTGGACTAGGTATTGTCATCGATTTCTTTGGGTTTTCATCGAAAGCCTCAGGTTTCCCAGTTGATTTCAACTATCCAACTGTTACTGCACTTGTACCGGCTAATGTCGGAGTAGTGGCAAACGCACCAAACGAAGAAGGTGCTGTCGCTTTTATTGAGTATCTATTAACGCCAGAAGGTCAGTCTGTTTTATTAAATCCTGCAATTATGCGATTGCCGATTAATCCTTTGACGTATGAAAAAGCGCCAGAAGGATTTCCTAATCCATTTAAAGATTCCAGTATTGGCGCAACGGTTCAATTTGATGTGACCAAATCTGGTGCGCGTTACAATCTTGTGAATGCCATGTTTGATGTGATGATTACCTATCGGTTGGATGATCTGCGTGCCGCAATTGGCGCACTTCATAAAGCGGAAGCAAGACATGTAGACAGCGGTAATGAAGAGGCCAGAAAGTTGATTTCCGAGGCTTGGGCATTGATAGATAAAAATCCAATCGATGAAGCAAAAAGTCTGGATGCAGATTTTGCCGGTATCTTTACCAAGAAGCGAAAAAAGGCAACTGACAAAGTTGGTGAACGACAAGCTGAGGTCGAACAGACCTGGGATGCAATGGTCGTTGCCAATTACGCTCGTGCCAAAGAATTGGCTGAGACTGCCGCCTCTATGTAAAACTCTCCATCCGTCTTAAGGGACGGTTAGGTGGTCATCGTACAAATATCGGTGACCACTTTTTAACGAAAGCTTCCATCATGTTATCTTCGACGACACCCCCTGCGCCATCGCAACCCGGTTTTTCTGACCGTTTGCCAAGCTGGTTATTGCCACAATTATCAGCTTTGCATCTTGTTGCACTTTTTATTGCTCTCTTGTTAATCGGCTTGCTGCTCCTGCCAGTCGCGCAAGTTATGATCGTTGCTTTTCAAGACCCGGCGACAGGTGCTGCAACTGTTCAAAATTTTGTTGATTTTTTCCGAACATCTTTATTTCGCGAGAGCTTTTGGAATTCTTTTTATGTTTCTGCCATGTCAGTTGTTTTTGCAACAATCATCGCCTTGCCGCTTGCATATATCACAACGCGATTTCACTTTTCCGGTTCAATCCTAATTCAAAGTCTAGGCTTCATTCCCCTCATAATGCCACCTTTCGTGGGTGCAGTTGCTATGCAATTAATTTTTGGACGTAACGGCTCCGTCAACTTGTTGCTACGTGACACATTTGGTTTTGATATTCCGTTTATGGAAGGGTTAAACGGCGTCATTCTTGTACAGTCTATCCATTATTTTCCATTCATCTTAATTAATCTATCCGCTTCATTACGCAATATTGATCGTTCGATGGAGGAGGCAGCTCAAAGTCTTGGCTCTTATGGTCTGAGATTGTTCCGCAGGATCGTATTTCCTTTAGCAATGCCAGGATATATTGCGGGTGCTGCACTTGTATTTATCAAAGTATTTGATGATTTGGGAACGCCGCTTTTACTCAATGTAAACAATATGTTGGCACCTCAAGCTTTTTTGCGAATTTCATCGATCGGGATCAGTGATCCAATGGGTTATGTAATCTCGGTTGTTTTGGTGATATTTTCAGTATTCTCGCTTTGGGCATCTTTCTTGTTTATGCGTGGTAAGGATTATGCAACGGTACAAAAAGGTGGCGGTGGCACCGCAAAGCGGCAACTTAAAACGCCTGAAAAAATATTGGCCTATGGCGCTGTCATTTTTATATTGCTGCTCGTTCTATCGCCTCATATCGGATTGCTACTGCTCTCATTTGGTACGATATGGTCTTTCGCTCCTCTACCGGACGGCTACACGTTGCAAAATTATATAACTATGTGGGAAGGTTCTAAAACCTTCATCCTCAATACCATACTCTATGCTGGTATCGCAGCTGTTTTGGATGTTATAATCGGCACAGCGATTGCTTATATTGTTTTGCGGACCGGCATTTTTGGCCGAAAAGGGCTCGATTACCTTGCAACAGCTGCTCTAGCCGTGCCGGGGGTTGTGCTTGGTATAGGTTATCTACGTACATTCCACAGTATAGATATACCATTTACAGGCGAACCTATGGCCAGTTGGTGGGTGATTATCGCGTTAGCCTTGATGGTACGGCGTTTACCATACGCGCTAAGAGCTTGTACTGCTGCTTTGCAACAGGTTAGTCTTTCACTCGAAGAGGCCGCAGAAAGTTTGGGCGCAACCAAAAGACGCACCATTCAAAAGGTAGTTATACCATTGATGACAGGCGGCATCTTAGCAGGGTTCGTGACGAGTTTTGCGACAGCTGCTGTTGAACTATCCGCAACCATTATGCTGGTTAGTTCCAACAATGATGCGCCATTGGCCTATGGCATTTATTTGTTCATGCAAACACCGTCTGGTCGCGGTGCTGGTGCTGCCCTTGGAATTGTCGCGGTTATCGTTGTTGCTTTGGGAACAATTGTCTCACAGATCATTATTGAAAAAGATAAAAAACTTAAATCGTCCGGTGGAGCTCACTGAGGACCGGAAAATTTCAAAGGGAAATATTATGAATAGTGCAGGAATTAAAATTGAAGATGTTCACTTGTCTTTTGGTGCAACCGAAGTTTTAAAGGGAGTGAATCTAGAAATCAAACCTGGCGAATTTTTTGCCTTTCTTGGTCCATCAGGATCAGGAAAATCGACATTGCTACGTGCTGTTGCGGGATTTGGGCCGGAACCCAGAGGGCGCATTCTTATAGGCGAGCGCGATGTTGTTGGGGTCGCACCATGGAAAAGAAATGTTGGAATGGTTTTTCAGTCCTATGCCTTGTGGCCGCACATGAGTGTGCGAGATAATGTTGGCTTCGGTCTTGTTGAACGAAAAGTACCATCGGCTCAAATTAAACCAAAAGTGGATGCCGCACTCGAATTGGTTGGCCTCAATCATCTCGCGGAGCGGATGCCCAGTCAACTATCAGGGGGACAGCAACAACGGATTGCACTAGCACGGACTGTTGTTGTTGAACCTGAAGTATTGTTGCTGGACGAGCCTTTATCCAATCTGGATGCGTCTTTACGGGTGCAAATGCGCCGCGAGCTACTGCGATTGCAACGTCAATTGGGTCTGACGACAATTTTTGTGACACACGATCAGGAAGAAGCCAATACGACATCAGATCGCATGGCCGTTCTGGACGGTGGGGTTATACAACAGATTGGCACACCACAAAAACTCTATGATAAACCCGAAAACCTGTTTGTTGCAAAATTTCTGGGAACGGCCAATGTTTTGGAAGGGGATCTGGAAATAGACGGTGAGGTGGCTCAGTTTAAGACCAAAACTGGAGACAAAATAACCATGCCATCTGGCAAACACCTTGGAACTAAGAACCTTGTATTGCGACCACAGAATATTAAAATCAGCGCAAAACCAGTCAAAAATGATTTGTACGGGAGGGTGCTACATCGTGAATTTTTAGGCGGTCAAGTTAGATATTTGGTACAAGCTGCTGGGATAGAGATCGTCATAGATGAGGCCCACGTAGCAAATCAGAAATGGTTTGAACTCGGTTCAAATGTACATCTGGTTACCAATACGGCCAACGCTGTAATATTGTAGTTTTGGCTGCCATAGTGGTGTTGTCAGAAGAAAATTGAACTGGGCTTTAAATTAGCGTAGCTTTTATAAATGACAGCCAAGATTTCTTATAAATATTTCAAGACAAGCCCAGAAATTATCCAACTAGCGGTGATGTATTACGTGCGTTATCCGCTG
>JBGCEN010000529.1:0-11025 GCA_045106435.1 Rhodothermales bacterium | reverse complement strand
CCAGAAAATTATCCGTGAATTACTTGACGAATATGTTGCACATCAGAAAAGCGCTAAAAAATAGCTCCAGCGGACATCAAAAAGCTGCGCACCTCGTTCCTTGTTGCACTGCTTTTTTCTGCCGCTGAGCATTAGCGTTATGCGCAAAAACTAAAGTATATTGCATGAATACCGTGTATGCGTTAATCTTAATGTATGATCGCTTCATTTGGAAACCGCACCACATCAGACCTGTACCACGGCATCTCAAGCAGCCGGGTCAGACGGTTGCCATCACAAATCATGGAGTCTGCGTTATACAAGCTTGATGTTCTAAATGCAGCACAGTCACTACACGATCTCAGGTCGCCACCAGGCAACAGACTTGAAGCATTAAGAGGTGATCTCACAGGATTTCATAGCATTCGTATTAATTCACAATGGCGCATCATATTTAAGTGGGAGGCATCAGAAGCACATGATGTTCAAATCATTGATTACCATTAATTTAATTCCGGAGGCACAAAAATGATTCCGTCACACAGAATAGCAACGCATCCAGGTTTGATTCTTCTAAAAGAATTTCTTGAGCCTATGGGTCTGTCGCAAAAGGCTCTTGCTGTCCATATTGGTGCTCCGATACAGCGAATTAATGAAATAGTCAGGGGCAAAAGAGGAGTGTCGCCAGATACAGCATGGTTGCTTTCGGAGGCTTTCAATACATCACCAGAGTTTTGGCTTAATTTGCAAGCAACCCATGACTTGTCAATTCATAAGCCTAAAAACCATGTCCAGCCATTGGTAGCAATCAACGCATAACAAGCCAAATACACTCGGACAGTAAAAAGCGCCGCTGCGCTCTACTTTTGCTGCCGGTGATTTGGAGCTTAGATTCATGTCAGACAAATATGAAGCAAATAGAGATGTTTGGGAGTTCGAAGCATATTTAGCTTCGGATCATAAGGTATGGCGTAGTAAAGCTCATGATATGAGGCAATCTGCTGAACTTCTGGCTCAGTATGATGCAGAGGTGTTTGAAAAAGTATTTAAAGACCGAGAGCAACCTCGTTTACCGCCGTTTTGGACGGCGGGGCCTGCAAGAATGATGATGGGTTTTGCACTTGAAAATTTATTCAAGGCTCTACTGCTTAAAAATCCCGAGCATCTTCGCAATGCTTTCTCAAAGGAAGGCAACCTATCATGGGGAAAGGATGGTCATAATCTCATTAAGTTGTCGGAGGAAGCAGGATTTAATTGGGGAAAGAAGGAGCAAAGGTATCTGGAGTTATGGCAAATGTGTGCTACATGGGCTGGCCGCTACCCCTTGCCCAGTAACGAAAATCAATTGCCAAGGCAAAGGAAAGGGCTGCCTAGTAGAGAAGCTTTATTAAAGCGTAGTCAAAAGCGAATAAAAAAGGCCATCGAAACATCGGACCCGTTTATGGGAGCTGAACTATGGGATCAACTGCATACGGGACTAGGTGGCGATGAATTTTCTACGTCCAAAGAAATCTACGATGACTGCTTATCCCGTTCTGATCAAAAATGAATCTAACAAGGGGCTCCAAGGGACGCTCCGCTTCGCTGCGCGCCCCTGATCCCAAGCGTTCACTCTCATGACGAGGCCAAGATGAAAACAAGAGCTTTTCTAATTTTCTGTGCTGTTGGGCTGGTGCCGATAGCGGTGGGATATGGCGCCATGCCATCAGTTTCTCTGGATGCACTTTTCGGCATCACTGTCGATACCGTCAACCTTACGCATATCATGCGCGCGGTGATGGGGCTCTATGTTGGCATGGTCGTGCTGTGGCTGTGGGGAGCATTCAGCCTTTCCATGAGGGCGCCAGCCTTGGTTGCCTGTGCAGTTTTCATGCTTGGCCTTGCTGCTGGGCGCCTATTAAGTTTTTTGTTGGACGGTATGCCCCATTGGTTGCTGGTAGTCTATTTTGTTCTCGAGGTGATTCTGGGTTTGTTCGCGATAGCGCTTTACCGAGATCACGTTGCAACAAGCAGAGGTAACGCTTAGTGATAAAAAAAACGCATTACGGCAGGCGTTTTCTCCGCACATATCTTCTCTGTTCGTGTTGGTTGATTCTCTGTTTGGCCGGTTGCTCAGGTGATGCCGGGCCGATTTCCGCAGCGCGCTATGTGGAGCCAGACAAGCTCTTCCAGGCGCTGGAAGGCAATGTGCGGGCGAATTCGCGGCTTGAAATAATTGCGCAGATAGATCACTCTCGCTTAGCTGCACAAGCTGGATCGTCAATGCCGCCCGCTCATGTATTAATCTGGTCTGACCCGGAACTCGAAGCGGCGATATTGAAACATGCGCCGCTTGCTGCCATCGACCTGCCCCTGCGTGCGTTGGCTTATGAGGATCAGGGTTCGCGTAGCGCGTCGGTCATCGCCAACAACTTCGAGTATCTGATAAATCGCTACGCCCTGCCGGATCAGGCGGGCCTCCATGATCGTTACGAATCTGCGATCGCGACCGCCATGGAAGGTATTCCCCAGACCGCGATTGCGCAATTTCCCTCGGACGCGATGCCGGATAACGGGCTTGTCACGCTTGACAGCCCGTTTGACTACACCATTACGGAAAAGCGCATCCGGGAAGCCATCGATGCCCAATCCGATACAGTGAATTTCGGGATTGTGGATTTCGCTGCGCGCTCGCGGAAATATGGCGTTGACCTGCGCCCGCTGCAACTGATTTTGTTTGGTGGCCCTGGTCCCGGGGGGCAGGCTATGGCTTCGGCTCCGACACTGGGCCTTGATGCTTTTTGCCAGAAACTGCTCATCTGGGAAGATGCCAACGGCAATGTACACGTTACCTTCAACGACCTAATGACTATTGCGGAGCGGCAGCAGGTTTCTATCGGTATCCCTTTACGGGTTATCAATTGGCGCCTAAAGAGCACGTTTGCAGATGCGCTGGAACAATGAGTGTTCGTTGATGCGCGGACGGGAGAAATACAAAGCCCATGAGAGTGAACAAGGTGCTTCAGCGGGCGCGGCAAAGCCACGCCGCTGAGCACAGCGTTAGCCACTTAAAAGAAACGTTTTCAAGTTGATGCCAATAGGCACACATTCGTGCTATACTTAATCATATGAAACCAATAAATTGGAATTCCACAAAAAATCAACAGCTTATATCTGAGCGTGGCATTTCATTTGAGGATGTCGTTTTCTACTTACAGCAAGGTGCGCTATTAGATGATATTGAGCATCCAAATGGTGATAAATATCCAAATCAACGCGTATTCGTCATAAACGTAGATGATTATGTGTACCTGGTTCCATATATAGAAAATCGAAAAGAAATATTTTTAAAAACAGTAATACCGAGTAGAAAGGCTACAAAGTTATACTTAGGAGAATCATAATGAACGAACCTAAACTTAGCAAAGAAGAAAAACAGATTCTTAAAGATTTTGAAGCAGGTGAATTCAAGTCTATTCTTACACCAAAGCGTAAGAAAATGTTGCAAGCAGCTGCGGAAGAAACATTTAAAAAAGATAAACGCATTAACATCAGGATATCTAGTCGTGATCTTGAGTCGCTGCAACGACGCGCGCTTGAAGAAGGCATCCCTTATCAAACATTAGTATCTAGTGTACTTCATAAATATGTCTCAGGTGGCCTACACGACATTATGGCTAACAAGGCGCTAAACACGGACGCTAAAAAACATCGCGCCGGTTAGCTATAACGTTAGGCAATGAAAATGGAGTAGTCTCGAAGCCAGTTAGCAAGAGTATCTTCTTCGATAGACCCAGAGGCTAATTGTTTGTACATGAGTACAGCCTCTGCCTCTGGGGCATCGAGAAAATATCCGTTCAGTTCAAGAAAAACAGCGGCAACAGTAAGGGCTACTCGCTTGTTGCCATCTACGAAAGGGTGATTCCGAACAAGGCCAAAACTATATGATGCCGCAAGCTCAAAAATCGAAGCACTTTCATCGTAAGAATGTCTTTGCAGCGGTCGGGCCAAGGCAGAGTCGAGGAGGTTTTGATCTCGCATCCCAGGTAGTCCTCCATGCTCGGCCAGAAGTATCTGGTGTATTGCCAAAACGGCTTCGGGCAAAATCCAAACAGGCTCATTCATTTAGCCAACTCATGAAGGGCATTACGGTACTTTTTCATAACCTTTTCAGCGGCTTTCATCTGCTCATCAAGGTCTTGTTGATATGGTGTCAAGATCAGACCTTCGGGCCCATCAACCAAGTACAATATATCGCCTTTGCCAGCATGAAGTTTTGTAAGTGCTTCTTTTGGCAAAACAATTCCCATCGAATTCCCGATAGCTGTCACTTTAACTTTAAGCATATTATCAACCTTAGTAGGTTATTACACATGTTATTACGAAGTATAGGCATGCCTAACAAGGCCGTCAACTCGGTCGCATTTTTCGTTCGCTGCGCTCACTACAAATCCACCGGTTACGGCAAGCGTTAGGCATAAAAGAGAATTGCACAACTGTAGCCAATAGGCTACACTTTAGAAATGGAAGTTCGGAAAACAGACGCATTCTTGAAATGGATTGATGGGCTGCGTGATATTCGAGCGCGCGCTCGAATTCTTGCCCGCATTGAACGGTTCGCACTTGGGAATCCAGGTGATGTTGAACCTGTTGGTGGGGGTGTCTCAGAACTCCGGATTCACTACGGTCCCGGCTATCGGGTTTATTTCAAGCAGCAAGGGCGAGCACTAGTCATCCTGTTGGCTGGTGGCGACAAACGGAGCCAAGCTAAGGATATTAAGACAGCGCTAAGCCTTGCCCGAAACCTCTAATTCATTTTATGAACAAAACTATCACCACAAAATACGATGTCTCTGAACATCTTCGTTCACCCGAAGACATGGCCGTCTATCTGGAGGCTTGTATGGAGGAAGCAAACGGAGATGCAGCTTTTATTGCTAAGGCACTCGGTGATATTGCACGCGCGAAAGGCATGTCCCAGGTTGCACGGGACGCAGGCGTTTCCCGGGAAAGTCTATACAAAGCGCTCTCAGGAGAACGTACCCCTGGATTCGATACGGTGTTGAAAGTGATCGCGGCTCTTGGATTGAAGTTGCATCCAGAGGTCGCACTCATCCCAAATAATGCCCAACAAGGCGCTACAGTCGACGCTCGTACCTCGCGCGGCTGATCTTGGTCGTTATACCTAAGGAATAATTATGCATAATTTTAGTCGACGGAAATTTATTGCGATTTCAACAATTGGCAGTTTCTTTGGGTTGTCTTCAACAGACAGTCTGGCTAATACGATTACTCCGTCAGAAACAGAAGGTCCGTTTTACCCAATTACACCTCAAAAAGATCTCGACTTTGATTTAACCTCTATAGATGGTAAAGATGGAATAGCCAAAGGTCAGGTGGTGTTTATACATGGCCAAGTAATAGACCAGGATTCAAAACCAGTTGAAAGTGCAACTGTCGATATTTGGCAGGCTAATGCAGCTGGTCGGTATCGGCATCCACATGACCCAAATCCGGCTCCTCTTGATCCCGGTTTTCAAGGTTGGGCTATTGTTCAGAGTGGTAAAAAGGGTATGTTTCAGTTTAAAACTATCGTACCTGGCTCTTATCCTGTTAATAAGGAATGGGTGCGCCCACCACATATTCATTTTAAAGTGTCGAAACGGGGTTATTCTGAATTGATTACTCAAATGTATTTTCCAGAGAATGAACTGAATAACTCAGATCGGCTTTTGCAAGGGAAATCAAAGTCTGAGCAGGTATTAATGATTGCCAAGAGAGTATCTGATAAACCTTATACTCTTGAATATAAAATTACACTGGGTAGGGTATAACAAGCGCATTAAGTTGTTCGCTTCGCTTACTGGGACGCTCCGCTTTGCTACGCGCCCCTTATGCTAAACGTTAGCACCTCATTATGCATTGCGACTCTGTTTTACATCATCAGCAAGCCAAGATTTGATAAGGGACTGATAAGGCATGTCACGCTTATTGGCTTCTATCTTGATACTATCCAACAGACCTTCTGGAAGCCGGAGTGAAATGGTTTTAGTTGATGGCTTCAAGTTAGGCATCGTAATCGATTGTGCTTCTTTCCAGTCAACGTAGTCACTGGAATCATGGCTTTCCCAAAAAGCTCTTTCATCGGCTTCGGTTTTAAATTTGGGTATGGTTTTAGCTTTGCTCATAAATATTCCTCTCTTTTCGGTGCATATCACGAGCGGAAATTACACGAATCAACGTATCATCGGAGCGCAAGGTAAAAGTTATATGCAGCAATCTGGCTTCATCACTCTTGCCCAGGGCGTGGCAGCGCGCCTCATTTTGGCTATGCTTCGGATCAGTCAGCACCAGCAATGGATAGTTGAAAAATACTTGCTCAGCTTCAAAGCGGCTAACCGCATGTTTTTCGATGCTTTTACGCTCGTTTCCAGGATCCCAATCAAAACCTATGATTTGCTTCCAATCAATCATTTGTGTATATTGCCATCATATACAACAAAGTCAAGTGCTAACAAGGCGCTCGTCCGGTCGCAAACTACGCTGCGCTCCGTTTGCGCCGCACAGCTGCAGCGATATGTGTAAGAAGAATTGAATATGAACACTGAAAGGCCGGGGCCAGAATTCTGGGAAAGAGCTGATGAAATCATTGCTGCAGCAAATGAACAATGCAAGAACGCTACTATAGGTAAAGTTAGTTCATCGCTCTTGTATGCGGCAGCGAGATTCAATTCTTTTAATGTTGCATTTAGCGCGGAATGCGTCGAAGAAATGAAAAAAGACAAGAATAAAGCAATCGAATATTTGTTGGTCAGTATAAAAAGATGCTCGAGGAAAACATAGATGACTACATTGAGAATTTTTCAGAATACAAGAAATAGAGGTGTCATCTCATCCAAACGCCTGGACATCACATAACAATGGGCTCCAAGGGATGCTACGCTTTGCTGCGCGCCCCTGAGCCCAAGCTAATAACAGATTTTAATCGAAGGTCACCGTTCGTTTGGGCATGAAATAGACGGCGCGCCCGAGTTTGTGTGCCAGGATGGTCAAGACTTTGTCTTTATTGTGCTGGTTGGCCTTTTTCTCCAGCCAGGCCTGGGCCTCGGGATTGGCACGCAGAAACAGCACCGCCGCTTCGCTGAAGGCCCACTTCAGATAGGCGTTGCCGATCTTGGCACCGCCGGTGCCATGGATTTTTCCTGCATGCCGCTGCGCATGAGCAGAGCGATCTTCAAGGAGTCGGTCTTGTCATTCTTGGCCTTGCCACCGTGGATAGCGCGCATATACAGCGCATGCCCGAGGATAAAAGCGATGTGGTTATCCTCACAGAAATCGGCGACCCAGTACCAGGAGAACATGCACTCGACGCCGATGACCAGGTCCTCGCGGTAAGGGGTGATCAGACTCATCAGCGCCTGTGGGGAAGCCGAAATTTTCCGGTGCAGTCGGGTTTCCCCGTCTGCATCCAGGATGCAGACGTAAAGGCATCGTGCGTGCAGGTCGATGCCACAGAAATGCTGATGGGATTTGGTATAGAATTCCACATGAGCCTCCTTTTTCGTCATTGTGCAAAGCTACACAATTGGATGGTAGGTGATGCCTGCCAAGCCCGCTGAGGGAGGAGGCTCAATGAGTATCAAGGCGCTCGTTCGGATGCAAACTACGCTGCGCTTCGTGTGTGCCCCACAGCTCAACCGTTAGAAGCCATTTAGCAAACAACTCATCCACACAGCATAGTAAGGAAACATGTATGAAAAATAAGCTGATCATCGCTCTCAGTATTGCTGCATTATCCAGCACCTCCGCACATGCAATTAACGCAAAGTACAGAGAGCAACTTTTACGTTCGGGTTGCACACAAGTTTCTGAGGCGCAAGGCTGCGACATCACTAAATCAAAAGAAGAAAATGCCAAGGCTGGTTTTGTTGCTGAAGCTCCTTCGCAAGATGCTAAGGTTAAAGACACACCGTTTCACGCCACCGGCACAGTGTCTTGCTCGATGGGAGACGCAGTAAAAGGTTCATCGCAGTGCGAGTTCGGCGTGATCCGCGGTACGCTCGGCAACGCAGAGGTCCATGTCACGCCCCCCGGTGGGTTCAAGCGCGTTCTGACCTTCGCGGGCAGGAAAGTGTCATCCGACAGCGACTCGAAAGTTAAAGCCAGCAAAAAAGGAGACGACTGGCTTATTGAAGTGAATGACTACGAACACTATCAGATCCCAGATGCTATGATTTTTGGCGGCTGAGCGGCTTCTAACAAGTTGCTCAAGGCCGCTCGCTTCGCTCACCGGGACATCAAAAAGCCACGCTTTTTGATGTCCCTTGGCTTAGTCGTTCGGCGTAAAATCACCATCTCAGCTCATCAATAAACAACACTTTGAAGGGGTTAACCAATCCACCATACCACAGGAAAGCAGACATGAAATTGATCTCCTCGCTCTTCGCAGCTTTATATGGCAGCCTTCTCGCTGTGCCGATACTCTCCGCACAGACGGCCGATACTATCTATCATAACGGCTCGATACTCACCATGGCCGGGGAAGAGCCGGCCTACGTGGAGGCGCTCGTCGTAAAGGCCGGCAAGATCGCCCATGCCGGCAGCAGGGACGAGGCACTCGCCATGAAGGACGAATCAACCAAGATCGTGGACCTCGGCGGCAAGGCTCTCCTTCCCGGCTTCCTTGACGCGCACAGCCATTACATCAACTCGCTGCTGGTCGCCAACCAGTGCAAACTTTACGCGCCGCCGTCAGGCCCGGGCAAGGACGTGCCCAGCATCATCGCAGAGCTGAAGAAATATGCCGCGGAACGCAACATCCCCAAGGGCGAGATGATCATGGGCTATGGCTACGATGATACCGCCATGCCCGATGGCCGGTTGCTAAACCGAGACGACCTCGACGCGGCCTTCCCCGACAATCCGGTCCGCATTGATCATGTGTCGATGCACGGCGCCGTGATGAACAGCCTCGCTTTGAAGAAATACGGCATCAGCGCGGCGACCAAGACCCCGCCGGGCGGGGTGATCGTGCGCAAACCAGGTACCGAGGAACCCTACGGACTCATCATGGAGACGGCATTCCTGCCGGTGATGGAGCAAGCCGAGCCGATGACTGCGCAGCAGGAAATCGAGTGGACCAGGGCGGGTCAGTTGCTTTATGCGGAAGCGGGGATCACCACGGCTCACGAGGGCGCATCGCACCTTCCTCAGTTCGAGACGATGAAACGCGCCAGCGAGGCCGGAGCAAACATCATCGATGTTGTGGCCTATCCCTTCATCACGGATGTGGACAAGGTGCTCGCGGAGTTGCCCGCGACCGAATGGGGCAAATACAACAACCGTTTCAAGGTCGGCGGCGTGAAGATCACGTTGGACGGCTCGCCGCAGGGTCGCACGGCATTCTTCACAACGCCCTATCTCACCGGTGGGCCCGGCGGCGAAAAAGACTGGAAGGGCGAACCGACTTTCCCCCAGGACCTCGCCAACAAGATGGTGAAGAAAGTCTATGACATGAACGTGCCACTCACCGTGCACGTCAATGGTGATGCTGCCATCGATGCCTTCCTCACGGCCTACGAATTCGCCCGCGCCGGCGACTACAGCCGCCCGTGGAACGTGACTACAATCCACACGCAGTTCATGCGCAAGGATCACATCCCAAAATTTGTGGAATACAAGCTGCGGCCGTCTTTCTACACGCTGCACACCTTCTACTTCGCCGAGGCCCATACCCAAAACCGCGGCAAGGAGCAGGCCATGTATATCAGCCCGATGCGCGATGCGATCGATGCCGGGTTGCGCCCGAATAACCACACCGACTTCGTGGTCGCGCCGCTTGACCAGATGACGATGCTCTGGTCAGCGGTCAACCGCATCTCCCGCGCCGGTGTCAAGGTTGGTCCAGACCAGCGCGTGACGCCCTACGAGGGCTTGAAAGCCATGACCGAATGGGTGGCGGAGGAGTATGACGAGCAGGCTGCCAAGGGCACTCTTGAGGCCGGCAAATTGGCTGATCTTGTCATCCTCGACAAGGACCCGCTCAAGGTCGATCCGATGGCTATCAGGGACATCAAGGTCATCGAGACGATCAAGGAGGGCGTCACCATTTTTCCGGCGTCAACCGTCGCGCATAAGCCGGTGGTCGCTTCCCCGAAGGATTCGGGCAAGACGTATTCATGGCGTGCCGAAGTCTGCGACATGGCCGGCGTGAACCAGGCCGGTAACAAGGAGTGGACGCTGACAACGCTGAGCGGCAAGGGAGTCGACCTTGAGAATCCGCCTACCATAAACTTCTCTCGCGGAAAGCTATCCGTCTTCGGCGGTATCAACCGCTTGAGTGGATCGTATGCCTTGGTGGGTGATAGCGTGGTCATGGGTGAGTTGGTCAGCACCAAGATGGCGGGTCCTCCGGCGCTGATGGAACTGGAAAGCAAGTTCGCGAAGGCGCTGGCCTCGGTGGACGCTTTCCATGTCCACGGCAACGAACTGGGACTTTCCAGTAAAGGCGTCATCGTTGCCACATTTCGCTCCAGTGACTGAGGAATCGAGCTGAGGTTCAGGGAGTGCGGGAATGCAGCCAGGCGAACAACCGGGCTGAACAAGGCGCCAGACCGGACCCCGACATTTCGGGGCCGGTCAGCTTTGGTGTTAGGAGTTTGACTAACACGACACGATGGTATCAAAAGCATGGGAACTGTAACTAATATCACACAGGCCAAATTTTCCGTTGGCGAATTGGTGCATCATCGCCTTTTTGACTATCGCGGAGTGATTGTAGATGTTGACCATGATTTCCAAGCAACAGATGAATGGTACGAAGCAGTCGCTAAATCGCGCCCTCCGAAAAATAAGCCTTGGTACCATGTATTAGTACATGGGGGTGATCATTCTACGTATGTTGCTGAACAGAATTTAGAATCAGATGATATTCTAGAGCCTATCAATCACCCCATGGTGAAACACTTCTTTTCTGAGTTTAATGACGGGAGGTATGTGCGTGTTGACCGAGACAACTAGCCAAGAGACTCCTAACGAATAAGGTTGGATTGTGCGAGCAGCGCGAGC
>JBGCEN010000528.1:0-22607 GCA_045106435.1 Rhodothermales bacterium | reverse complement strand
AAAGCTAAGATTTTCTGCCGTTTAGCTTATATACAATCTTGCGGACTGTATCAAACTGGAGGTAAGGATATTCCTCTCTGAGCTGTTCAATTGCGTCACATGCAGGCACTTCCTGGGCACGTAAGTTTTTGAATTTGACACGGATGTGATAATCTCTAATCCCTTTCTCACTAAGCAAGCTATGGTGCGTAAGCATCTCATAAACCTCGTCTGGAATGAGGTCAGCAAGGGGGTTTTCTAACTGGGCTTCAGTATTGAAGAACATGTAGTATACCTTATTCTTATGCTGGAACTATCGTACGTTAGCGTGCATCCCCGCCCGGATAAGCGCACCCTAATCGTAATAGTTTGCAAAAAAACAACCCATTTATTTAACCCGAATCGTAAAGGTCTGGTGGCGAACCGTACCTATCTATGCGCGAATAGTTTGCCGGGAATTCGAAAAAGAAGAGAAGATGAAGAGCTGTAGATGTGCTCTGATATGAATGGAAAGCTTACTGCCTGGCCTCAATAGTGCGTATTGCATCTTCAAATGCATAAATAGCCCGAGGATTGTGCTCTCCCTTGAGCTGTTTCCTCAGATCATCCAATTGATCATCCGATCCTAGTTCTCCAATATATGCAGCAGCGGATTGACGCACGATTATATCCTCGTCTTCCAGCAGATCAGTTAGTGTTGACAAAGACTTCTTGTTTTGTAACGCAGCGAGGCCGGCAAGCATTTCCATTGCGGCGAGCCTAACCTCTATAGAATGCCTGGGCCGGCTAAAATCAGCAGCCACCTTTACCCGCTCTTTGGTGGACATCGAAGTATGCACAATTGACCGTATGGCTGTCTGCCTGATTACATCCTTGTATGCCGGCGTGATCAATGCCGATTGTAGAAGATCATCGGCATTAGGGGCGCCTATTTTTACAAGCGAGGCGACTGCCTGAGCCTGGAGCAGGTAGCTTTGTGCAGACTGGGCTGCATCCATGGCAAGAATTGTCAGATCTGCGTGGTCGTCAAATTGCTCGAGGCCTTTTAATACGGCGCGTTTTACCAAAGGCGAATCGTCGCTTTCATAGGTTTCAAGGAGAATGCGCTTTGTGGCATCTGATTGGGGCAGTTTAGAAATTAATGCTATAATGCCGGCGCGTACTTCGGGAATCGATCGTGATTTTAAGGCGCTCTGCAGGCCTATAAAGAGCGCCGGGTCATCTGCGTACGCATGTAGCTCTTCTATCGCATCAAGCTGGCTGAGGGGGTGTGAGGCGTATCTCAGTTGAGAAACCCAGGCATTGGCTGACTGCTCAACGGTAATTTTCGATAAAAGCGCATGCTCGGGATCAAGAATAACAAACCGTGGCTGTATGGATGTTGGTATAGATACGAGTTGGTCTCTTTCCGTTACTTTGAGATTAGTTCTCAGTGGGCCGGTTAACGAATAAGATTCTATAGGCAAATCAAGATGAAAAACGGGTGGGACAAGATACCCTTCTTGCAATTGCTCAATCGAAACATAGAGACTCTCCGAAACGAGGTCATATTGATAGTCTAATTTGATTTCGGGATGTCCAGCGCTGTACACCCAGTCATCAAAAAAACTGTCGAATTGTCCTTCTATTCCTGTGTTTGTTTCAGTGGCAAGCGCACTGAGAAGCTGATCTGTATTTGTAGTCTGGAATGCTTGCTGGCGTGTGTAGGTTTGTAAAAACTCCCAAAAAGCTTCTTCCCCAAGGTTGGACATCAATGCGTGTAAAAACCAAACACCTTTGCTTCGGGCATGTTGGTCCAGGAGTTGTTCAGGTGCGTGCCATTGATTCCAGACCAGGGGGCGCTGATATTGATCTGCCTCCTCAAAATAGTCTTTTGAAAGCTGGTTTAAGTGCGCGTAGTAGGGCGCATCTCCATGTGCTGACTTTATGTACATCAACCCAAGAAAAGTAGCAATGCTTTCTGTAAGCCAGATGTCCGACCAGTGATCTACGCTAAGCATGTGCCCATACCATTGCCTGGCGATGCTTGTGGCTAGACGGAGCGTGTTGGGTTGATCAACGATGGCTCTTTCATCGAGTAGAATCCGATCGTTAAAAGCCGTAAACCCGGTAAAACTCATGTCGGGCAGATATTGATCTTCAAAAATCAACTGTGAATACACCGGCCATGGATAGGTGAAATCCAGCTTTTCTGACATAAAAGACATTATGCCAGGAATTTCTGCCATCGAGCGCTCAATGTGTTCAGCGGATTTGTCAGACATCCATTGCTGAATTGCGATAGAAAATCCGTTATTGAGCCGTATGGTTTGCTCACTCTTTTTGAAACGACCAATGAACATCCCAATATCGCCCGGTTTGTGCGATTGATCTTGTACATAATGGAAGAGTGACATCCCGTCTTCTGTCGTCATCTGCTGGGTGAGGCGACCGTTAGACAGCACGTCGAGTGCAGGGGGGATGGTTGCAATAATTTCTGATGTGAGTCTGTCTGACGGATTGTCTAGCAGAGGAATCCAGTGTATGTTGCCCATTTTGGAGCCATCTGTCCAGATGTGCACCTGATGGGTCGTATCCGATTTGTTTACATCCCTGAAATACATACCGGCTTTTGGTGAAGCCCGGTAAGTGATCTGTACCTCAAAGGGAACGCCGCGGACCTGGAGTGAGTCGAGCGCTATATCAAGATACCCACTGCTGGTGTCAGAATAAGGTGATTCTACCTTCAGTGAATCCAAAACACCTACCTGCACGCTGTAAATGGACAAGTCTTTTGCCGCAAATCGGAGTGTGTTAAGGGTGTCAGAGGTGGGCCTGATTCTAAGTTTGGCTACACCGAAGATTTGGCCGGCATCAGGCTCAAAACGCAAGGCCAACCGGATGTGCTCCTGGTCAAAAGTCAGTGGCTGTGGCTCGTGGATTGGGCCCGTGAATAGCGAATGGGTGGGCACTTCAATGCTGTCTTCTTCGGTTGGTCTGGTGCCATTGGATAGAAGTGCTGCTGCATTGCCCGGTTGCGCGTTTGAGGCTTGACCAGACACACCTGTGGTTAATCCTGCAGTTGATGTAACGTCTTGCGCAAATACGGGCCCCGCCGTGCCTAACAGGCAAAATAAACAGAGGAGGAGCAAAGGGAATGATTTACACACAGCGCGTACGCTCATAATAATTTCAAGCAGTATATCAGGAGAATATAAACAAGGCACGTCTAAGTACAAGCACAAGTATTTAGTCCTGTCATGCTGAGCAAAGCGAAGTATCTTTGCGAAGCGCAATCGTCTGAAAAATGCTAGAATGTAGCGTTTTAGACAGATTCCCCAATCTAGTTGAGGACAGGCTCTTCACATACGTTCAGGATGACAGGATTCGTCGTTTTAACTGTGTTTGTACCTAGTACTTTGTAAGCAAAATAAATGATTTATTGATTTTCATGGGTACAAGAGGTACGACATGTTCGAGGGGTACGAAATATTCCTTGATCCTGTTTGATCGTACTTATCGAACCCTTTGTACTTCTCGTACTGCGAATCACCTATACTTAATATATTCTCTTACAGAGTACTAGTACTTTGTCAGCAAAGTTAATAGAGTATTGAGGTTCATAGGTACGAGGAGTACAAAGAGTACGATAAGTACGAAAGAAGAAAAGAAGACTTTTTCGTACCCATCGTACGCTCATACGCTTCGTACCCTGAAAATCTGATACTCCATTTATTTGCTCTGACGAAAGAGTACTAGTGCTGCGTCATCTGTGAAGTTGTTAAATTAATTTGACGCTGTACTGGTTTTATCCCCTGCACGCATTTCGGCCCCACGACGATTGGCGGCAACACGCTTTACCAATTCGTCGGTGGTTACGCCCAGTAGAATCACGGCGCCAATGATGGCAAACTCCAGCTGTGTCGGGATACCCAGAATGTTGATGGCATTGTACAGTACACGCATCACGGCTGCACCGATGACTACGCCCAGAATGGTGCCTTCACCTCCGCGTAAACTACAGCCGCCGAGTACTGCAGCAGCGATGGCATAAAGCTCGTAAAAGTTGCCATGTACCGCCGGCTGAACGGAGTTCACATCAAGCGCAAACAATATACCTCCAATGCCCGCTGTAACCGAGCCAATGATGTAGGCAATGATGATCATGCGTTGGGTGTTGATGCCACTGTATCTTGCTGCCTCTTCGTTCCTGCCTAGTGCCAACAGATAGCGGCCCCACACGGTATAGTTCAAAAACAGGCCGGCCAGTGCGGCCAGCACAACAAGCACGATGAACGGCATGGGAAGACCAAATGTCTCCGTAATTTGTATCCTGCCAATTGCGAGCTGACGCAGTCCGTCAAACTGATTGCCAAATCCCTGGGTCTGATCTCCTGTCATCCAACGTGCAAAACCGCGATAAAATAGCAGCCCACAAAGGGTAACTACAAAAGGCTGTAGTCTTACCTTTGTGATCAAAACCCCGTGTAAAACCCCAATACCTAGTGAGACCAGCAACACCGCGATCAAAGAGGCTGTAACGGACCACTGCATATTTATGAGCATCATGGGCAATAATACCCCCACCAGGCCAATCACGGAGCCAATGGAGAGGTCAATTCCTCCCGTTATGATGATAAACGCAGCACCAATACTGATAATGCCAAAGAGCGACGTCCAACGTATTGTGTTCTGGATGTTATAGGCTGTCAAGAATCGAGGTTCTAACACAGCGGTAAAGATCAAAACTGCGATCAGTAGTCCAAGTATGCCCAGTATTTTCTTCATATTCTATCAAGTGGTTGATAGTTGTTGGTTTTTAACGGGTAGTAAATCACAACTAACCATTATCAACCAACCGCTAAAAACGCTATGCTGCCTTCTTCCCTGTTGCTAAATGCATGACAGCTTCTTCTGTTAGTTCACTGCGTGGTAGTTCGCCGGTGATCTGTCCTTCATGCATGACCAGCACGCGATCGGACATGCCGAGGATTTCTTCGAGTTCGCTGCTTACAAATAAAATCGCCATCCCTGATCGTGTGAGGGATTCCATTAATTTGTACACTTCCTCTTTAGCACCGACGTCAATCCCACGGGTGGGTTCATCCATTAACAGGATGTCTGGTTGCATGGTCAGCCATTTACCGAGCACAACCTTTTGCTGATTACCGCCAGATAAAAATCGCACAATTTGATTGTCATCCGGGGTTTTAATGTTGAGCTGGCTGATCATGTCGGCTGTATCTTCAGATTCTTTGCCACGATTCAAGCCGCCAAACCGAAATCGATTTCGCCACAGGCCAACGATGCTCACGTTTTCCTTGACGTTCATTTCTATGATCAAGCCTTGCTCCTTGCGTCCTTCAGGTACCAGCGCCATGCCGGCGTTGATGGCGTCGAGTGGAGAATTCAGCTGTACATCTGCATCCTTAATACGGATGGTGCCGCTGACGGCTTTGTCGACACCAAAAAGCACACGAAGCAACTCGGTTCTGCCTGATCCAACGAGCCCCGATATGCCGACGATTTCACCGCGATGCACTGAAAAGCTCAATGCATGCTGCGGCCAGGTAGGAGTCACGATATCCTTGATTTCGAGGACTTTGTCGCCGCGCTCATGGGGTTGTAGTGCATAGTATTGGGATACATCGCGGCCCACCATGAGTTGGACCATGGCTTCATGATCAATTTCATCCCGCTGTAGTTCGCCGGCATTTTCGCCGTCGCGTAATACAACCACGCGGTCTGACAGCATCTTCACTTCAGCCAGTCGATGTGAGATATAAATAATACTCACACCACGGCTACTGAGGTCTTTTACCACTTCAAACAATCGGTCTGCTTCCCCCGAGGACAAGCTAGAAGTAGGCTCATCCATGATCAAAACACGCGCGTTTGATGAAACAGCTTTGGCAATTTCTACAAGCTGTTGCTGTCCAATCGAAAGCGTACGGACCAGCGTGTCTGGAGACACGGCAAGGCCAATGCGATCAAGCACTTCCTGAGAGCGTGCAAAAATCTCCCGGTTATTGATCATCCCCATGTGCTGGGGTTCACGACCGAGGAAGATATTGGCACCAACCGTAAGGTTATCCGACAGGTTAAGCTCCTGATGAATAAGCGATACCCCGATATCAGTGGCCTTGCGGCAGGAGTCTATTACAACGGGTTTACCGTCAATAAGCGTCTGACCTTCGTCGGGTAGTTGCACGCCGGCGAGGATTTTCATCATCGTGCTTTTGCCGGCGCCGTTTTCGCCAATAACCGAAAGGACTTCCCCTTCGGCTATGTGAAGATCAACCTGGTTGAGTGCAACTACACCCGGAAACCGCTTAACTACGCTTTTAACTTCGAGTAGCGGGGTTTTTCCCTGTGTACTCATTCTGACGTGCCGCGTAACTGTTTGAGTTCTGTCCAGAATTCATCCACATTCTCGGCCGTAATAGAGCGAGCAGGAATATCGATAAATTTGCTTTCAGGGATTACAGACTCATCTCCTCTTGCGAGTGCAGCCAGGACGCGGACAGATTCGTACCCGTATTTGTATGGGTTCTGAACCACGGTGCCTTCCATGTAGCCGTCTTTTATGCCCTGGAGCGTATCTTCTTCTTCATCAAAAGCGATGACTTTAATTTGGCCCGCTTTGCCGGCTTCTTTAATGGCTTCGAGGCACTTGGGTGGATTGTATCCAAAGAGGCCAACCATTGCATCTAGTTCAGGATATTTTGCAATAGCATCTTCAGCTTGTGATTTTGCACGGGCAAAGTCGAACTGATCCGTTCTTGTATCGATAATGGTATACTTGTCTCCCACAATGGGGCCATCGTTTGGATCATTCGCACGGTTGATGTCGAACGGTCGGTCAAGCAATTCGTCAATGACACCCTGTCTGCGTTGATCAGCATTCAACTGGCCCAGTCGACCCACAAAGATCATAATCTCGCCTCCATCAGGCAGGGCTTGTTTTACAAGCTTGCCACACATGCGGCCGGCTGTGTAGTTATCCATTCCGATGTACAACTCCCGGTTGGTTTCCGGTGCATCTGAGTCATGCGTAATGTAGCGGGTAACTGAAGCGATCTCATTGAGGATGTCCATCTGATTGGCAGGATCGATAGGGCTTACGGCAACGCCGGCAACGCCTTTAGCTAACAAATCCTGAATCATGCGTTTTTGATCACCAGTCCCTTCCGGGGGCATCATAACGCTTACATCGACACCAAATTCAGCGGCCCCATCATTAGCGCCTTTTTCAGCGATAACCCAAAAGTCAGAGATTCCATTGGTTACATAACCAACTTCGATGTTTTCTGCAGTGTCTGATTTTTCACCACAACCAACTACAGTAAAGAGGAGGATAAATAATAGGCTTTTAGACAAATGACGCATCATAATTGAACTACTTTTTATGGTACAGCTATGCTTTGTGTGTGGAATGATACCACTTTTTAGTGGAAGGTCTTGCCACCGTTGACAGCAATCGTTTGGCCGGTGACAAAGGCTGATTCTTCACTTGCAAGGTAGAGGGCGGCTGAGGCAACATCCTTTGGAAGGCCCCATCTGCCGGCGGGTATCGAGGCAAGATACATATCTTTCACCTCTTGTGGGTCTTTTTCGTGTCTTTCAACAGGAATCCATCCAGGAGAAATCATATTCACCGTAATGCCAAATGAAGCAAGCTCTGTTGCGAGGCTCCTTGAGAAGCCAACCTGGGCTCCTTTGGCCGCAACGTAGGCTGTGAAAGGGGCAACACCTAAAGAAAATACTTCACTGGTAATATTTATGATACGTCCCCATTTTTGCCTTTTCATATGGGGTAAACATATCGTAGTAAGCAAATACGGACTTTTGAGGAAAAAATCGATCATGGATTGATAGAAGGGCCAATCGTAATCTTCTATTGGATTCTGCGGTTGCGCCGGCGTTGCATTGGGAATAAGAATGTCTACAGGGCCGAGGGTATCATGGATTGATTTATACATCCGCTCAACGCTTTGCTCCTCGGTTACATCGCTCTGGGTGAGCATACAGGGCGCACCCAGGGCACTGAGCTCTGCAAAAGATGCTTCTGCACGTTGTTGGTTGTTGTGGTAATTCATAACAACCCTGGCGCCGGCGTGCGCAAATTCGAGCGCCATGGCTTTGCCGAGGCCTGTTGTGCTACCTGTTATTAGCACAACGCGGTTATTTAGCGTTACTCCCATCTGAAAAGCGTTTTAATAGGTATAAACAAGCGAAGCTCAATTTTGTCAATTGGGGCAGAAAAGGAATATCGAACATCGATCAAGGAATGTCCAATGATGAAGTGCTTTTCAGATCAATCTTGATGATTCAGGCTTCTAAGAACCTGTCTACGATCTATTTCCGAGGTGCATTGTGCGCCCTTTTTGCCCATATCTGCGTTCCTTTTTGCGCCCGATGCGCTGCATTGAACACAAAAAGCGCCTTGATTTGAACAAAAATTGCTGCAAATGCAATCTCGGCCATAGATCGTAGACAGGTTCTTAAAGAATTTCTCCGCAGTGCTTGCAATGTTTCGCATTGCGGTCGTGGCCTGCAAGACTACATGCATGGCAGGAACGCGTTGACGTGAGGTCTAAATCTGCTCTTGCAATTTCTACGCTCATGATGCCGGTCGGGACCGCTAAAATGCCATAGCCCAGAATCATCACTACGGAGGCCAGTGCCTGGCCTAAAGGTGTTTGTGGCGATATATCGCCATAGCCAACAGTTGTGAGGGTTACGATAGCCCAGTAGATGCTGCGGGGTATACTCGTAAATCCATTTTCATCACTTTCGATGAAATACATCATCGACCCGAGAATGACTGCAAGGGTAACTACAGTGAAGAGAAAAATGGTGATCTTTCGTTGACTGGCGCGTAATGCTTGTGTGAGTACGTCGGCTTCTGCAATATACTTTGCGAGTTTAAGGACCCTGAATACGCGAAGGATACGAAGCAACCGGATTACTAGTAAAAACTGGGTGCCGGGGATAAGTAAGCTTAAGTAGGTAGGGATGATGGCGAGCAGGTCGACAACACCAAAGAAACTTCGTGCGTATTTGAGTGGGTGATCGACACTCACCATCCTGAGTACATACTCAATGGTGAAAGCAATGGTGAAAAACCACTCAGCGATACGTATTTGCTGCCCAAATCGATCGTTAATAGAAGCCACGCTTTCAAGCATAACCACCAAAACACTCAGAACGATCAGGTTAATGAGGGTTACATCGAAGGCTTTGCCGGTAGGCGTATCAGCTTCGAAAATAACTTCATGTATGGTGTCCCGCCATGCGGCACGCTTGATAGGTTTATGAGAATCTTTTTTCAAACCAAATACTCACGGAGTGTCCTTTGCCAACTCTAGAAAACCTTCGTTGATTAATTCAGTCAGTAATTCTACGAAGGTATCGCTTTCCATAAAGCCAGACATATATTTTGCTGAAAGTTCGGGGGCCTCGCACAACATGGGAGCACTATCTGCAATGGGTGCAGGGAAAAGTAAGCTCACGCCGCTCACGAAAAGCTGGGCATCACCGCTTTCTTCTGTCAGAAAAGCAAAGGTAGCGCCAGAAAACCGTTGTAGCATCCCTCCGCTGTTTATGAACGCTTTCACTTCAGATGAACTGAGTGGTTCTTCCAGAGGGTAGGCAAAAACATCCCTTTTAGGTTCTGTGACAAACTGTCCAAACCATTCATCAATAAGCTTTTCTTCTTTAAGTGCGCTTTGAATGATCGCCCGAACTTTAGACAACGCACCTTGGTCAATTTCACTAGGGTACGCCGGCATTTTTAATTCTGGATCACTGTATCGTAGCAACGGATCGGTATGTTCTGCGACATAACCAAGAAAGCTCGATAAAATATCGCTGTGAGACGGTGCCCTGAATCCAACGGAAAAGGTCATGCAGTCATTAAGCGCTGTGCCTTTATGCGCAACACGGGGTGGCAGATACAGCATGTCTCCCGGCGCCAAAACCCAATCCTCGTCTGGACGGAAATTTTGCAGCATGCTGATGTCCAGATCAGGAATCAGAATTTCTTCTACAACAGGCTTGTTCATAATCTGCCAGCGACGATGTCCCATGGCCTGCAGGAGAAAAACATCGTAATTATCGACATGCGCACCCACACCGCCATGTTCTTTGGCAAAACTCACCATAACGTCATCGATCCGCCACGATGGAATAAATCGAAAATGATCGATGAGGTTGGCAATTTCAGGAACGTAGCGATTTGCTTCTTGCACGAGCAGCGTCCAATGAGATTCCGGCATGTCATGGAAATCTTCTTCAAACGGTCCGTAAAGCAATTGCCAGGGATAGTCACCGTCTTTCTCAAGGATGAGTCTTGCTTCAGCATCTTCGGTGCAGGCAATCTGCATCAGGTCCTGATGGCTGACAGGAGATGTGTACCCCGAAAGGGCACCTCGAATAAGCAACGGCTTTTTCTGCCAATACTCATCGAGAAAAGCTTCGATACTGAGGCCGCCAAGCAGCGTGTCCGGGATGGGCAGTGTACGCACGATGAAATTCTAGGTTGGTAAAAATGAAACTGGAAAATGCAACATTGAAGAGGCAAAATGCAAGCCCGAGCCTAAAAGGAGGAAACTGACCTTTCAGGAAGTCCTCGTAAGGGAGATTCATGAATCTCCCCAGCTTGGGTCCTTCTCCGAAGTAGAAAAATAGCCTCTTCTCTTCTGACTCAGCGCATCAAATACGAAATCAATTTAAACAATGGCCACAACATCAGCAGCACAACCAGAATAGCGATGTAATTTAGGCCGGCTTTCTGCTGTGGAATTTCATAGCCGCAAAACGGGCACGTCTCTGCGTCTTGTTCAATTTCGATCGCGCAAGATGGACATTCAATCATTGGTACGACCTCTATTTTGCCGGCAGGATGTCGAGTTTGTAATCGAGCATCTTGTCGTCATCAAATATAAAATAACCATGGAAATGATCGCCGGCTATGAGATGCGGCAACCAGTATATGTCATCTTCCCACATCTCATCATACGGCACGGCATCCAGCGGAGCCCAAATAGGGATGGCTTCTTCTGTTTCTGCCGGGGTGCCATCCAGGTCTGGTGCGCTATAAACGTGCACGTGGATAGAATACCCATCAACAAACTGAAACTGTAATTCTCCTTGTTTAAGGATATTCAAGGGCGTTATGCAGAGCTCTTCCTGTGTTTCTCTTACAGCGCAAGCGTCGATAGACTCATGTGCTTCAAGCCGGCCGCCAGGGCCGTTGATTTTGCCGGCGCCAAGGCCCCGTTTTTTCCTGATGAGAAGAATCTGTCCATCTTTGATCACAAAAGCAAGCGTGGCAGTGTCTTTTGCCCGCCAGATTGACCAATCAATGTCGCTGAGGGTAGCTGGTGGGTTCATAAACTATTTGGTGCTGGCTGCTTCGGGAGTACTGTGTGGTTCAAGGTGAATATAATCATCACACAGTGCGGATAGCATATCTTTTCTGTGGCTTGCAATGACCATCAAGCCGCCTTTTTCTTTGAGCGCATTAAAAAGTGTGGTCGCCGCTTGCAGACTGTCCACATCAAGTCCCCGGAAAGGTTCATCCATCAATAGAACAGAGGGCTCGGCAATCAGGGCCATGCCTATCTGTGTTTTCTTTAACATGCCGCTCGAGTAGGTGCCGATAAGATTTTGCCGGCGCTCATCCAGCATGAGTTTGTCGAGCAACGTATCGATATGTGCCGGGCTGTCTTCGGTCCATTTGTCTCTGGACCGAAGGGCATACTCCAGTAACTCCACAGCACTCATAAACTGAGGCAACGACGATTCATCATGGACGATGCCCACGTGCCGGAGGTATGCATAAGGCGTGCTGTGAACTGAATTGCCGGCAAAGGCTATTTGTCCACTTGTCGGGAAAGAGGTCACGGATAACATACGCAAGAGCGTAGTTTTGCCGGATCCATTCTGTCCCATGAGTCCTGTTGAAGTCCCGGCCTTGAATGTGTGATTGAAATCAGAAATTACAGGCGATCCAAGCCCGTATCGCTTGGTGACGCTCGTCAATTCAAGGTTATGTTCAGGTGTATGCATTGATTATCGGCTACAAAGAAACGGGTCTATTTATACTGTAATCCATAAGAATAAGATATCAAGCAGTAATATGAGACCGCTGGAATCTGAATGTGGCATAAGTAATGACCCATGCAAAAACGAAAGACAATACAACGTCGAGGCCCGTCCAGAGTACAGCATCTGCGTACGTAAAATCTTTAGCGAGCCATGCGACAGCGCAGAGGGCAAGCAGCAAAGGCATGGTCCATCTCAGGTTTACGAAAAAACGCGTCATGCTCCAGCCGGCTTTGGATTGAAAAGTGGCTTCAATAAGATCTGGGGCCAGCTTGGGTTTTGTAAGTGTTAGGACCGTAAGGTTTTTTGCGCAAAGCACAAGTCCCATAAATACGGAGTTTACAATGGTGCCGGGCGGGTTTTGAAGGGTTACAATCCAGTAAACAACCAGCGCGATGGTCATAAAGCGTCCAACAGGTAACACCCGATCAAATTGGAGCAGACTGGCCCAGGTATGTGCACGCCACTTAGCTGGCACCCAGTAAACCTCCTTGTATGCGATAGGTGCACGGTCAGAAATACTGATGCTGCCTCTTCTGAATACCTCGTCATAAAAGGCGTTGGTGTGGTAATAGTACTTGTCGAAATACGGTCGAAGGACGCGGGCACTGTTCAAGGTCCAAAGTAAAAGCAGGATGCCCGGGATGAGTATAAACAAATGCCCAAAGGCTTGATCAATTTTTAGCGCTGCAACTATAGGGAGCATCCCAACCACAAATACACGGGATGTGGCCATTAGCGCCGGCAGTAGTCCACGGGGTAAAGGTGGTGTTATGGCAGGGTTAAATTCAACAATTTTATCCCACGCCTGCCCGGAAGTGCCTTCTTGCCAGGACTGAGATTTAGGGCCAATCTGATAATAATGCATAAAGCTGTACAACCCCATGCCCGGGATTATCAGCAAACTGCTCATCATGTGGCCAAGTTTTTCGCTCAGGTGCTCAAACCAGTGTCCGGGGTCATAAAGTGCAACCACAATGGGTGGGAGCATCAAGCCCAGCACAAGCATCATCCATTTCCGAAATTGACGATTAAAAAGCTGGGCCGGCGGCGTATTGATGAGTTGGTTAAAAGAAAGAAGGGGGTCGGGAATGAGTGCGCCAGGAAGCGATGTGGAAAATATGCCCACTGAAAAAAGCGCGCAATAGGCTATAAGCGTTTTCCTGCTTTCAATTGTTGCCTGTTCTGCAATAACAATGCTAATGTATCCAGCAGCTACCAGCAACAGCAACGACAACGCACGATTTATCGGGCTTGGTGGTGTTTTTATGCGTAATTGATCTGGCAAAAGGATTTTTAGGCTCGACTTTCCCTAAACAAGGAAATTTCTGTGTGTACTCTTCCGATACAGAGAACAAGGTGGTGATTTTCGGCGTGCGGAGTGTACGGTGATGGATGAGTTGAGTTCTGGCCTTGTGATAAAATTCCGCACGTAGCAGCCCCATATATTCATTGCTCAGTCTTTATTACTCCATTGAGCGACAAGCCATGTTATCATAAGGAATCTTGTCTAAAATGGAATTAAACAGAAACCGACAGGGATTTACGGCTTTGCAGTACGCTAGCAGATTCAAAATGTGGTTTTTGACTGGTTGAATCTGCTACCATAGCGTGTTTTTGGTATGGAACTGAAATCAGGTGCAAATTTGCAGTCAGTTCGGATTGTCAGGTAGATCGATGAAGGAGTACATTACACAGGAATTAAAAAGTATTCTTGCGGCATTTGAAAACGTGCCGGCCGATTTCGAGATAGAACTCGAAACCCCACAAAATGCATCGCATGGAGATTTGTCCTGTAATGCAGCGCTGAAGCTTGCGCGTTATTTGCGCCGATCACCGCGAGATATTGCAACAGATCTGGCAGAACGCTTGCTCGCCAAGCCGTTAGATGCAAGCCGTATCGCCGGAGTAGAAGTAGCCGGGCCGGGATTTTTGAACTTTCGATTTGCCGGCAGTTTTTTGTCGGATGAACTGGCGCAATTACTTGAGGCGGGCGACAATTACGGACGATCAACCATCGGGCAAGGTCAAAAAGCGATTGTTGAATACGTAAGCGCAAACCCAACAGGACCACTGACCGTAGGGCATGGTCGGAATGCCGTTCTGGGTGATACCATTGCGAATCTATTACAGTGGTTGGGCTATGAAGTGACGCGGGAGTATTACTTCAACAACGCCGGCCGGCAGATGCGTGTGCTGGGAGAGTCTGTACGGGGCAGATACCGGGCGCTTGTTAATAAAGATGAGCCAACGAAGCAGATTGAGGTGAATGAGGGTGAACTGGTAGAAGTGCCGGCGACGTTCCCTGATGATGGATATCTTGGCGCTTATATCATCGATGTCGCTAATGATTTAGTGAAAGAACACGGTGATTCATTGTACGATGAAGAAGACGAATCCGTCTTCAAACAAGCCGCAGAAAGCGCCATCTTTAAAGATATTGAAGGCACACTGCTCCGGCTGAATATTAAAATGGATACGTTCTTTAATGAACACTCCTTATATGATTCTGGTAAGGTTTGGGAAATTGTAGAGCAGTTCAAGGAAAAAGAACTGGCCTATGAGTCGGAGGGTGCTACCTGGTTTAAAACAACGGCGTTTGGCAAAGATAAAGACACCGTACTCATAAAAAGCAGCGGCGAACCTACCTATCGGTTGCCTGACATTGCCTACCATGCGGACAAGTTCGATCGCGGGTTCTCGAAAATTATAGATGTTTTTGGTGCAGATCATATTGCCACTTATCCCGATGTTTTAAGCGGGGTAGAAGTGCTTGGGTATGATTCGTCAAAAGTAGACGTTGTCATCTATCAGTTTGTGACGCTGGTACGCGGAGGTGCTCAGGTTAAAATGAGTACCCGTAAAGCGACCTATGAAACGCTTGATGATCTGATGGAAGAAGTTGGCGAAGACGTGACCCGCTTTTTCTTTTTGATGCGATCTCCTAATACGCATTTGGAGTTTGATCTGGATCTTGCAAAACAGGCGCGCGAAAAGAATCCGGTATTTTACCTGCAGTATGCACACGCACGTATTTGCTCGATTATCCGGAAGGCGAATGAGGTTGGATTTGATTTTGTTGAGAATGTAGATTTATCGCGTTTAACTCATAGCGCTGAAGAAGCATTGATCAAAGGGCTCCTTGAATTACCTGGCGTCATAGAAAGATCAGCGCTGTCAAAAGAACCACATCGTCTGATTAACTATCTCAACGAAGTTGCTACGTATTTTACCAAGTTTTACGATGCTTGTCGCATTGTTGGCGAAGAACCTGCGATAGCTTCCGCGAGGATGAAGCTTGCAGATGCAACGCGCATTGTGCTGAGAAATGGATTGACAATACTGGGCATTTCTGCACCTGAGCAGATGTAATGTCCCGTAGCTTCTTATTGATGTAAAACGGTGCATTGTGCACTGGGTTGAGAATTACAGGAAAGCGAATCATGAAAGTAGCCTTTCAGGGAGAATTAGGAGCATATAGTGAAGAGGCTGTATTGGCATTGTTTCCAGATGCTGTCGTTCATCCGATGATTTCATTTGATGATGTGTTCGGGGGTGTTGAATCCGGGCAGGTTGAATATGGCGTGATACCCATCGAGAACTCATTGTTTGGTAGCGTGCATGTTAACTACGATCTGCTTCGCCGGCACGATCTTGTTATTGTTGGCGAATGGTATTTGAGGATTCAGCATCATTTACTGGCAAATGCGGGTGTCAAGCTAGCAGACGTAACCCATGTATATTCTCATCCGCAGGCGCTAGGCCAGTGTCAGGACTTTCTTAAGAAGCATCTGGCGAAAGCTGAAATTGTACCGGCATACGATACGGCCGGCGCTGCAAAAATGGTAGCTGAGCAAGGGGAGCGTGGTTGGGCTGCGATTGCCAGCAATCGGGCCGGCGAGAAATATGGATTGGACTTTCTGGCGAGCGGCATAGAAAGTGATCACCAGAATTATACACGGTTCCTTGCCCTGCAAACACGGCCGGCTTCTGAAAAGCAACCGCAGGATTTTAGCAAGCCGGAAGAGATGAAGACCTCCGTGATGTATGCCGTCAAAGAAAACGTGCCGGGAGCACTGTTTAAAAGTTTGGCTGTGTTTGCGTTGAGAGATCTGGATTTATTCAAGATAGAGAGCCGGCCCCTGATTGGCAGTCCGGGTAAATATGTTTTCTATATCGATTTGCAAGGCACCCATGCCGAAGATCGGGTATTGCGTGCACTGGGGCATCTGGGAGAAATTGCGGCAGATGTAAAAGTATTGGGCTCTTATCGTCGGGCAATCATTGGCAGTTGAGTGCCGGCTGTTCGTTTCAAATTGTCAAGGTACTCGTTTGGCTCGGTATGTACGAGTCTCTCTTTGGCTGTATGTTCTTGCAACGACTTGTAATACGTATTAAATTTGCATTTATGGGCACTTCTGCTCAAATTAGGCATTGTATGTGCTTGAGTTGTGTATGCTTGCCATACCACCCGATCAATCATTAGCACTTTCTGAACGTGTCATTTCTCCCTTATAGTTTACGCGAAGGTCTCGCCGGTTTTCGGCGTGCGAAGTTTGCGACCTTTACTTCTACAAGCGCGATGGCTGTAGCCCTTGTGCTTATTGGATTGTTTGCGATTCTAAGTTATCAGGCTGGCCAGGTATCAGACTGGTTGCGTGAACGTGCCGGCGAACTTGAAGTGTACCTGGATGATAACGTTGAAGTAGATCGCGCACGTGTGTTGCATGAAATGGCTTCTGCAACTTTTGGCGTTGAAGAGGCCGAGTATATTTCTCCTGAACAGGCGACAGAGATCTTTCAGGCAGAATTTGGTGAAGGTGCCGAATTATTCTTTGATGAGCCGTTTTTGCCGTCATCTATTCGTATCAGGGTTGAATCCAGATATACAAATC
Organism: Rhodothermales bacterium; assembly: GCA_045106435.1. Lineage (GTDB taxonomy): Bacteria > Bacteroidota > Rhodothermia > Rhodothermales > JAHQVL01 > JBCCIM01. The sequence continues at coordinate 5,643 of JBGCEN010000528.1, read as the reverse complement.
CGGATAGCCTGAATGCGATGATCGCTGAAATCAAAAGCTGGAATCGAGTGGGCGAAGTGGTGTTTAATGCGCCCGTATTGGCCAAGGTGCATCAGAACCTGAATATGCTCAATTCAACAGGATTGGTATTGGGTATCATCGTTGTGATGGCTGCTTTGTTTCTGGTGGCGAATACCATCCGGCTAACAATTTATGCGCGTAGGCTATTAATCCGTACGATGAAACTGGTAGGCGCAACAGATACATTTATACGCCGGCCGTTTATTGTGGAGGGGGTTTTACAGGGATTTATTGCCGGTATTGTCGCAAGTGGATTGGTCGTAGGGGTTTATTCCCTGCTTTCTGCTTATTTGCCGCAGTTGTCGCTATCAACGTTTCTCATTATTCTGCTCGTTGCCGGCGTTACGCTTGCTGGTGTTGCACTAGGCTGGCTCGGGTCTGCTTTTGCAGTGAGACGTTTTATCCGCAACGTGCAGTTACATTAAGGTACGGGCTGAACGAAGGACGGTGCGTGTCCGATTGAGATCACGTGTACCTATTCCACACCAACGGGCCCCTGGTTTCTGATCACCCATTCCATTGCGCGGCGTAGCAATTCTCTGCCGCTTTTAAGCCCTAGTTTGTTTTTGATGCGCTCAACGTGCGACTCAATGGTTTTTATACTCAGGTTGAGGCGATCCGCAATTTCCTGATGAGAGCCTCCTTCTCCGATGTACTGAAAAACCTGAAATTCTCTGTCGCTCAATGACGCAAGCGGGCTGTCTGTGGATGGTTTGACAAGGCCTTTTAATAATCGCTTGGATATTGCCTCACTCACATAAATGTGGCCGGCAGCTACCTTTCGTATGGCATTGAGGACCTTGGCAGGTGCTTCTTGCTTCATAATATAGCCCGAAGCGCCGGCGCGCAATGTACGTTCTGCATACAGATTTTCATCATGCATAGAGAGTACGATGATGGCAGCTTTGGGTAGGTGCTGCTGAATGGTATGGATAAGATCGAAGCCACTGGAATGCGTAAGAGAAAGGTCGAGCACCACAACTTGAGGCGAGGCTTTGATGAGTTTATCAAGGGTCTCATCCCCTCCGTCACTTTCTCCACAGACTTCCATGTCTGCTTCTCTTGCAATCATGCGTTCCATTCCTTCCCGCACAATTGGATGATCATCTATGAGAAAAATACGTGTGGCCATAAAGGCATTGAGATGTGAATACTGGTTCTCTAATCAGTTTTCGATTAATAGATTTTTATAAATGCATTACATAGAAAATGTTGCGTTGCCCTAAATGGCGGTGACCTGACGGCCCCTGAAAAAGATCAATACATTTAGCCTTGGCAAAATAACGCATTCCAAAGGCACTATCTATAGCTTGATTACGGCATTTCTATGCGCTTTGCGATAATATCTTTTTAGTGTTCTTGAATTGACAACGAACGGTTGTTCCTTTTTGAGGCCTGGAGTCTATTTGAAAAGCCGCACCGATAACACGGGCTCGGTAGTCCATAATTCTCAAGCCATGGCCGTCCGAGTCTTTGGGTGAAATCTTGAATCCTGTCCCATCGTCTTTGATCAGTAGCTCTGCTTTACCATTCTCCTGAACCAGTGAAATAGCGATTCTTGAGGGCTTACCATGCTTAATGGCATTGTTTATGGCTTCCTGGCCTATTCGGTACAACTGTACGGCTATTTCTTCATTCTCTACCTTGAAGTTGTCCTCGCAAGTAAATGGACAGTCCACCCCGAAGGTGTTTTCTGTATTAAATGCGAGTTTTTCGAGGCCGGCGCGTAGGCCGTGAACCTCAAGGGTCACGGGGTTAAGTCCCTCTGCAAGCATTCGTGTCTGACTAATTGCTTTTTCTACAAGCTGGCTAATTTCTCTGTTTTGATCCGCAGTGGCCTGATCTATTTTGTCCAGGTCATGCTGAAGGCCGGCTATTTTGAAGCCGATGCCGGTGAGTAATTGGCCCAATTCATCATGCAGATCCTGCCCAATACTCCGCTGTTGCCTTGCACTGATGTCGATAATGGTTTGCTGTAGCCTGCGTTCCTCGGTAATATTTCTGAGTACCGCCAATGCCGATCCTACTTTTTGCTGGTTTTGTGTAGATTCTGGGGCCAGCAAAGCATGGAAATGCTGTGTGCCGAGGACAGGGTCCTCCATGTCGAAGTTTAGTTCAACCATTTTCTTTTTTTCGATGACTTCTAAAATGGTGTCCGTCCATTTTTTATGTAGGCTATCCGGGCATCCAAAAGCAGAAGCATCAAGGCCGGCAAATTCTTCAAGTGTGAGATTGGCCGCTTCCAATACAGCTTTGTTGGCAAACTTCATCTTCAAATCTTTTCCAATACGAAAAATGGAGTCAGGGATGGTATCTGCTATTGTTTGTAGTTCAAGGGTGCGTGCAGTGAGCGCTTTTTGGGCGCGATTTCGGTCGGTGATGTCTCTAATCACGATCAGGACATTCTCAGCGCCAGCCGGCGCAAATCTGGCTTCAAAAAATCGCGTTTCGTTTTCAATTTCCAAGGTATATTCCAATACCTGAAGGGTTTGAGTACGAACAGTTTTTTGTAGCATTTTTGAAGCTTTTTCGGCTAGATCCGGATCAGGCATGTCTAGTATATTACTGCCGATGATGTTTTCTCTGGGCAGAATAAGCGGATGGCCATGGGTAGCTTTAAAGTCTGTGAAAACCCCTTCTTTGTTTACGTGAAAAAACATATCAGGAAGCGCATCAAAAATGGCTTTATTATTCGCCTGACTGGTTACAAGGGCTTTCTCTGATTTTGTTTTTTCAATCGACAGCGAAATATGGTTCGCTATGCGTATCGCGAGTTGCTGGTCTGATGTCGATAAGGTGCGCGGGGTATCAAAGTACAGGACAAATTTCCCAAGGATATGGTCTTTGTACTTCAGCGGAAATTTGGCAAAGGATTGGATGCCAGCATCCAGCATAGGGCTCTTTAAGTCGGGGAATTCGGTTGAGTTTTCTACATTGGGTGCAAAAATCGGTGCAGACGAAGACTCTTTCGATTGCCACGGACAGTGCTCAAGGATCGCATCGCACAAAGGTTGCGAGAGGCCATCGGCAAAAGCGAACTTGAGTTCTTCCGTCTCATCAAAAGTCAGAATGGCGACCCGGTCTGCATGAAGGGCATTCTTTGCGCCATCTACTGCAGTAAGAAAAATAGCGTTGAGGTTTTCTCCTCTGTTTGAAGCGTCTGCAATATTATAAATGGCTTGAAGTTGATGAATGCGATGTTGAAGTTGAATTTCAGCTTCTTTCCGAAGCGTAATCATTTGAGACGTTCCGATCATTCTGCGAGGATTCCCGGCGTTATCATCATAAAGCTTTGCCCTCGATTGCCACCAGTCAAATGAATTGTCTTCATTCATGAACCTGTGCTCCATATCAAAAGGCTTCTGTTTTTCAATACACTGCTTAAGTTGGAAAGAAGTACGCTCCTGATCATCCGGGTGAAAGCTTTCCTGAATGGATTGGAGTGAATTAAACCGTTCAGCTGCACCGTCTTTTATGGACGAAGGAATGGTGTGTACAACTTTTCCTGTGTCCAAATTCAAATCCCATACGACCAGATTAGCCGCATCGATGGCCAGTCTTAGCCGTTCTTCACTTTCATGCAAGGCCTCCTGGATTTCTTTGTAGGCACTCAAGTCAGTCGAAATCCCTACAAATCCGTCATATTCCCCTTTTTCATCGTACAGCGGAGATGCGCTTAAGAAGATCGGGAAGTTTGTGCCATATAAAGTGTGCGCCGTTATTTCGCCAGCCCATTGTTTGCCGGCTTTTAGCGTATCTATGATTTCCTTTTTGCCTTGGATACGTTTTTCTGTAGGCATCAAGGAAGATATGTCAATCGCTGCAGATTCCTGATAGGCAATACCAAACGCTTCCTCAGCTGCCTTATTCAGATAGGTCAACTCTCCATTTTTATTCTGCGCAACGACACTTTGTCCAATCCTGTTCAGCAAGTCTGCCTGAAAACGAATGAGCTCGTCTTTGCTATGCCGATCGGTAGTGTCGATAGCTGCACCGATCATCTGTTGGGGTGCCCCTTGATCATCATAAAGTAACTGGCCAACCGAAAGTTGCCAACGATACTCTCCCTGATTACTAAGCAGCGGGAATTCTTCTTCGTACCTCACACCTTGCGTTAGCACTTGTTCGATACTTTCCTTGATGCGCTTCTTGTGATCAGGATGAACACGACGTATAAAGTCGTCAAAACCTGTTACCTGTCCACAAGCACTGGTTGTCTGCTCATTGTCATGGCGTACTTCATTGCTATTTATTGCCCACTCCCATACCTGAATGCCGGCTATTTCGGTGGCAAGCCTGAAGCGCGCTTCGTTTTCTTTTAACGTTTCTTCTGCTAGCTTTTGATCGTGAATACAACGGCTGGTGCCAGAAAGCCTGACCGGCGTTCCGTCCGGAGAACGCTGTGCCTTCCCGTCAAGTGTCCACCATTTAACCTCTCCTGCATTGTTGTATCTACGATATTCTATTTCAAAGCCAGCATTATTTTGAATACACTGGTTAATCGTTTTCTCAAGAAGCTCTTTGTCGGGTTCGTAAACATACTGGTTCAGTTCTTCCTTGCCTTGACCCTCTGCGAAGTCATATTCCTCGGTCAGCGTTTCAGGGACAACAAATTTCGACTTTTCTGTTATTAAGTCGACATCCCAAATAACGGTGTTTGATGCATTTGTTGCGATACGGATGCGCTTTTCTGCTTCCAGGATTTCCTGCTCATCATTCTTGTGTTGGGTTACATCGAGGATGGTACCTACTGTAGCCGGCTTCCCGTTGTAAACAGCTGAACCTAACGTAGCCAGTCCCCAGCGTTGTTCACCTGATTTTGTGGTGAGTTCCATGCTGATTTCAAATGAAGTAATGTCTTCATCAGTAGATTCCAGATTGATCAGGTAATCCTTGGAGTTTTTATGTGCAATGGTGTGAGGTGCCATTGCACGTAATTCTGATGCTGAATACCCGGTTAGTATCGAGGCTGCCTGGTTTGAGAATACGATTCTTTCCTGTTGGAAAATGAAGCAGGCCAGCGGTGCTGAATAGGCAAACTGCTCAAACAGATTTACGTGATCGGAAAGTGTACGCCTGTTTTCTTCTAGTGCTGCTATGTAATGCTTGTTGATGTTGGTTGCGACTACAAAGACAACACCATAAAGAAAACTTGTAATACTAACGGTAAGTGGGAAGCCAATATATTTTTGAATCGTCAGACCGTTCCAGTAGAACATGTTGACCAGGGAAGCAAGAATAATTGCAGACAGTATAAAAAAGCGCCAGTCTTTTTTGTGCCGGAGCATATTTGCGGCCTGGTAAAGGGCTATCAGGCGCAGTACAATGCCCGTTAAAACCAAAGCTAAAGACATGATAAGTATGGTTTGTTACGTATCTCGTAAAACGTGTGTACCGTTCCAGGTACAAGCACAAGTATTTTGTCATGTCATGCGAAGCGCATTTGTCTATAAAATGCCTGAAGGTTGCGTTTTAGGCAGATGCCCCAATCTAGTAGAGGGCAAGCCTGCACAAACATTCAGGATGACATGATCCGTCGTTTTAAAGGTGTTTGTTCTAAGCTCGACTTTGTCCAATAAGAAA